>CAZOEW010000039.1:0-21405 GCA_964578935.1 uncultured Desulfobacterales bacterium
CCCGAAATACCATAATCCCGGAAATTCGAACGATTATTCCGGAATGAAATCCGCAGCCCTTGCTTCAACGAGGCTTATGGCGTTTTCCGGGCAGGTAACACTGCACAGGCCACAGCCAAAGCATTTTTCCGCGATGACACGCATTACAGTGTCGTCATTCTCGTTTTCCGTTTCTTCAATGGCGTTAAAATGGCAGCGCTCCAGACAGGTTCCGCACGCGACGCAGGCATCGGCGTCAATTTCTGCCCGGAACCTGCTCGGGTCACAGATGTTCAGCCCATCTGAGATGATCAGCGGCAGCGCCTGGCAGCAATCGTCGCAGCAATTACAAATAAAATGGCCTACATGAGATTTGTTCATGGTTACATGCACAAGCCCCTTTTCTTCACATTCCCTCAGAATTTTCAGGGCTTCTTCTTTGGTGACCTCGCGCCCCGAGCCCCGGTCGATGGTGTATCTTGCCGCATTATTCACCTGGAGGCATACTTCTACGGGCATATCACATTTGTGCGCAATCACCCGGCAGGTGCATTTTGTCACAGCCAGGACGTCAGCGGATTCGATAATCTTGTTTACGCTGTCCGGCTCGAGCACCTGCTGACCGACGGCATCGACCGATTCCTGCACCGGAATGACCCGTGTAAACGGTTTTGGGAAAAACTGCTCTGCAAGCCTGGCAAAGCCGGGCCACTCCTCTTCCATGAATTTCTGCCACAGATCCAGATATTCTACCGGGGCTTCCTGCCAGAGAATTGTAGCATCATGAAACTGAATCATATCCCGACACATTTTGTATCCAACGGTCCCGCCTTTGAGAGACTTAAAGGCAAGCCCTTTATGATAAAGTTCTCTGCACATGGCATCGATTCCCTCAACCGGCTTTCCGAGTTTCGCAGCCAGTTGTTCGGGTGTTCCCGGCATCGCCATCATAAGTTCTGCCTCCTCCGGGCTCGCGATCATCTTAAACAGTTCGGGTATGATTTTTGACCCGGTAAGCATGATCTTGTCGGTCATTTGCTCATAAATGCTTTTACTCATCTGTTCCTCCTTAAAGGCCGGCGGTATCATTTGTGGAATCAGGTTATTAAAGGGCTGTCCTGGTAGTTTCCAATTTATCATCCTGATATTGTTGGGGAAGAAATATAGGTCATCTTTTTTTGTAATGCAAGCACAATAAACGGAATCCGTGGAATTCCAACCTTCGAGGTGCGGCATGTATCAGATTTCTTTGGAAAGCGGAATTTGGTTCTGTAAATGAAAATTGACTTTCGATTCATCTCGTAATATTGAAACATACGGAATCTATAAAAATAACATCCGTTACCAGGGGAGGGGTCCATGGAGCACGGAAAAATGACCGTGAAAATGGCGGAATTCTGCAAAAAGTCATGCCCCGTATGTACCCGAGCCAGGGAAAAAGGGGAAGGTTTTCTGTATCAGTTTGTAAAGCTTGAAGAGGGCATTTGTCCGGCATGCAGATCCTATAAAAAGGTTTATGGAAAACCCGCGCATGAAAAATAGATAATTTTCAAGACCGCCGCATGGATGGTTTTTTCCCGGGCGCATCAAGTTCTGGGAATACCATATCATGCGTAAGGTCGAGGATGATTCTGCCTGCTGATTTTTAAGAAAGATGAATCGTTTTTTGTTTTTTTTCAAAGGGAGCAGAAACATAAAATGGCATGCATCTATCCCATAGGAGGCGGCAAAGGGGGCATCGGGAAAAGCTTTATCGCGGCCAACCTTGGCGTGCTGCTGGCAAAACAGGAAAACCGGGTCGTACTGGTCGACCTGGATCTGGGAGCGTCAAATCTTCATACTTTCACGGGAATGTCCAGTGTGAAAACCGGAATCGAAAAGTTTCTGAACAAAACCGTAATTGACCTCACCCAGGTCGCAGTCCCCACTGAAATCAAAAATCTTTCCATTATCAGTTCCGTTAACTGTTCCATGGAGATCGCCAACCTGTTTGCGGCCCAGAAAATTAAAATTATCAAAGCCATTCAAAATTTGCCTTTTGATTATGTTCTCCTGGATTTGGGCGCGGGAACAAATTTTAATACGCTTGATTTTTTTCTGTCATCCAATGAAGGGATCCTGCTGTTGACACCCGAACCCACTTCAATCGAAAATGCATTCAAATTCATCAAGGCGGTTTATTTACGGAAGGTGAGGCAGATTCTCAACCAGAGAGAATTCAAATCGGTTACCGATTGTATTAACAGTAACGATAATGCCATTGAAAGGACGAGCAGAATAATCGATGCGGTAGCAGCGAGGGATCCGGAGAAAGGGGAACTGCTTCGAAAGGAGTTGACGGATTACCGGTTCAATTTCATCATCAACCAGTTCAGGAAAACAGTTGATCCGAAACTCGGTGAAAAAATTGAAAAGGTCTGCAACCGCTACTTCTACTCAACGTTTCATTTTCTGGGAAATGTCTGCCATGACGAACGGGTTCATGAGTCAATCTACTCAAAAAAGATCTTCATTAACAAGTATTCCTATACGGTAAGTGCGATTGACTTGAGCCATATTGTAAAAAAGCTGGAAAAAAACAGAGTGGCCGGTAGATTGGAGTCGATTGGAAGTTATGGATAACAGTGAAAAAATGACTTATTATGAATTGCTCGAAGTGCCTGTTGATGCATCTTTTTTTGAAATACGGCATGCCTACCGGGATGCGCTTTCAATTTATGATGAAGATTCCCTGAGTACCTACTCCCTTTTTCCCGATGAAGAAAGGGCCAGCCTGCTGAAGAGAATTGAAGAGGCATTCAATACCCTGATCGATGAAACCAGAAGGTTTGAATATGATGAGCAGCTTGTAAAAAGCGGAAAACTGAAGCCATCGGAACGATTAACAAGGCATCAGGATAAATCCATACCCATATTTCGAACCGGGAGTTCGGCAGAGAAAACCGTTTTTTTTAAAAAAGTTCGGGAAAAAGTTAAAGAATCCGAAATTCAGTCGCTTGCTGAAGAGATAATTTCCGGAGAACTCATATCCGGCAAGGATCTTCAGAGGTTGAGAAAAGCAATTGGAATAGAACTTGACGAGATATTTGAAGTGGCCAGAATCAGTATATCCATGTTAAAGGCAATCGAAAACGATCAGTTCAATGATCTGCCGTCGCTGGTATATTTAAAAAATTTTTTAAAATCATATGCTGAAATTCTTCATCTTGATTCCGAAAAAGTTGTAGACGGGTATATTATTCATCTGACATTGATGCAAAAATGACGGCTTTTTAAAAAGAGACAGGCCAATGCGTGTTTCAGGAAAAGCGGCAAGGCAATGTTTCATCGCGATTCTGATTGCGGCAGCCGCGTATTTGTTCGGATGCTCCCATGGCCCGGTAAGGCATTATACGCTTGGTTACTACCGATACGCGACAATTGAATTCACGAAACGTTCTCCGTGGGCGTTAAAACCGCTTGCCCTGCCTTTCGGGCTTGTAACAGATGCGGTATTGATTGTGACGGATACGGCAGCGACCCCGGTGGCGCCATTCATTCTTCCTCCGATTGAAGTACCGTACAGCGATGATCCGGAGATTAATGGGGCGGCAAACATCTATATCCCCAGCTATCCCTTCACGCTTGCCAAAATCGGATTTTTGGGGATGGGCTTCGGCAGCCAGGAAGAGTATGAGGAGCTGTTCGGGTTCGAATCCACGCTTTTTAAGGATCAGATGGAAGCAGGTACCGGCTTAGAGGAAAAATAGCGCACGGAAGTTGAATCTTATGATATTGCTTTCGGCTTTTCCCGCAGGGATAAACGATAACTATAAACTAATACAGTAGATTTGGAGTTGGAACAGATTCCCGAGGCTGGTTTTGTTTTGAGGGAAGTTCTGAGAAGGGGGTGTCGGAATGAGACTTCAGGAGCAGATTAAAAAAGACTTGATCTCTGCAATGAAGGAAAAGGATGAGGAAAGGAAATCCGCTATTCGGGTCGTCATGGGGGAGTTCGGGAGGCTCGATAAAAAGGAACTGGCAGATGACGAGGTTGTCCGGGTAATAAAAAAGCTGATTAAGGCGGAGAAAGAGATGCTTGAAGCAAAAGCAGAAACAGCCGATTCCGTATTTATCACAACCCTTGAAACATATCTGCCCGGCATGGCATCAGAAGATGAAATCCGGGGTTGGATTCAGCAGAATATTGATTTCACGGAGTTCAACAATAAAATGCAGGCCATGAGGCCTGTCATGAGTCACTTCGGCTCTTCAGCAGACGGGAATATCGTAAAAAAGATTTTGCAGAGCATATAGAGAATTCGAATCGTTGTTTCTCGGCAGAAGATGTCATCTTGTAAACAGCGCATCACTTTTGCCGTTTGCTTTTGTTCTTTTTTTTCAGACAGGTTTTATCTTTCCGCACAATCGCGCAAACCTTCTGATTATCCAGCTCCTTACAGTTGGTATGGGTATACAGTGGACATTCAGGATGTTGTTTGGACACATCTCCTCCTTATTTCCGTGTATGTTTCGAAAATGTTGTAAGCCCCCTTCATGTCAGGAGGCGGATTTTTTGTTTCATCAACGCTTATTCGTTTACTCTCTTACGCAAAACACTTGAGCATCGAAAGGTAACAACCTTACGGGGTTCAAGCATCATATCTTCCCCGGTTGAGGGATTACGGCCTTTCCGTTTCCTTTTCTCCCGTACACAGAATTTTCCAAATCCGGATACCAGAACATCGTTTCCGGATTCAAGGTCTTTCTTAATCAGCTCTAACAGGGTTTCAACGATTCTGGATGATTGATTTTTGGGGAATCCGATCTGATCCTGCACAGAATTTATGATATCAGCCTTTGTAATTGCCATAGCGATAGAATCTCCTTTGAAAATAGCTTTTTTATCCTGAAAAGCATCCTATTCAATACGGTTTTTTGGCGATTGTGTCAAGAAAATAAACAGGTTATAAAAAAAGCGTTGAAATGCTTTGCCGGAAAAGCCCTGTTAACCTATAAATTCTGTAAGACAGGGCTTGACGGCATCGCAATGATTGACACCCGGGTTTTTTTTGAATAATAGAGTGATGGACAATATTTCAGACCAGCAGGTCTGTTTCCTGCAAATTGTATAACGGTGCAGGATCCGAATCCCATAACACTAAGCTTTTGGAATTTAAAATGATTGACATTGAAAACATGAAAAAAGACGGTCGACGGTTTTCAGAAATTTTCTGGAAAAACAACGGGAGAATGGTTCAAAAGCAGCCTCAGAATCCGATTGCGGAAAGACAGGCCCTCTACAACAAAGACACGAGGCCTGACAAGGTATCACTGGCCCAGGGCATGGTTTTTAATGATGAAGATCGAATACGGGTATATGACAGGGCAAACAACGCCTGGTATGATTCTGTTGAAGAAGCCGACAAAGCAGGATGTAACCGTGAGCAATGTGATTTGTTCAAAAACAGAGAAGGGAAAATTTATCATTCACCAGCTGTGTTTATTGCCCATCAGCGGGCTCTGGAGCGTTTTGGAAAGGAACAGTTCAGCAATAATATTACTGAAAATCCCTGTGCATATGGTACGCCGGCAGCACCTGCGCTTCAGAAGGCCATTCTTTTTGATGGAGAAGATATATACGGCAAGGGGCGGGTTGATTCGGAAAAAACCATTTCATATCAAACCGTTGGAATGGCCAGCGGGTATCGGCATCTGACGCTCCCGGTACTGAATTCCGTTCGCAGATCCGTGGGTCTCCCTCAGATTGAAACGGTTGTGATGGGGACAAATTTTTACGGTGCTTATCCGGCGACTTTTAAGGATTTTACCATAAAACGATACCGGTATATGGATGAAAACGGAGATTTCGATTTTAAGTCCTTTCAAAAAGCTTCTGAAATGTTTGATCCGCAGACAACGATATTTCTCTTTGACATGAGTACGGGGAACAATTTTCTCGGGACCCGAAGAACAAAAGAGGATAACGAAAACATCGCACAGGTGTTGATCGATAAACAAATTTACAGTGAACATGATATCGCGTATCCCAATTTTGACCCGGACTTTGATCTGGAATGGGAAGTTTACAGGATTCTTCAGAAGGCCGGCGCTCCACATGGTGTTCAAAGCTCACGGGGCAAAAAGGACAAGTATGCTTCCAGGCTGGCGTTTCACCATTTATATCTTGGTTCCGGAGAACAGCGCGCTGAAATTTTCAGCCATTTTGTAACCGAGAATCGAAATACATTCCTTGCCATGCCGGATACATGGATGCACTTGGCCGAAATCGCCCGTGACCCCTCCCTCCAGGAGGCGCATAAACGGGATAATCAGATATTTGTAGAGATTGTAAATAACTCCAGAAAAAAATTATCGGAAGCGCTGTCCTGGGGGTGGATGAAGAAAAGATCTGGAATGTTCGACATGGTAACGATCACCCATGAAGGCGCGGATAAGCTGGGAGAGGAGTACGGGATATACGTCGTTCCCGCCAGGAATCAGAACCTCATCGGCAAAGACAGCCAGCCGGTGGAGGTGATTCGAATCAAACACGGCTTGTCCGATCCGAAAATTCAAAGAGTCGCAGAGGCACTGCAGAAGACCATCAAAAAATATCACAGTGAACCGGGGAGAAAAAATCCGGATATTATTATTGCGGACTAAGTCGGAAACCATAGAGAAGCAGGCGCTTTATTTTGAGGCGCCTGCTTTTTTTCATAGCAACCTCCCGTCTTCTGATTATCCTGATCGCCAATTCCCTCTTGACACACCGGTTTCTTTTTTTTAGCGTGCAAAGAACTAATTTTTTTATGAATAGTAGTTCTGACGCACTCATGAAAAGCCTGACAACGACGTATAACTCAGATGGAAGGTGCTTATGCAAAGGGTATTTCTCTCACTGCTTGCGATGTGCATGCTGATTTTTACTGCCCCGTTATATTCGCATTGTCTTGAAAAGAGTCTGTCGTCTGAAACCGAGCTCGAAGATGAGATCCGGTGGCTTCAGGCTGAAGCTGTTGTGCGAACCGCTTCAAAACAGGAAGAATCGCTTCGAAAAGCGCCTTCGGTAGTAACGGTATATACGGCTGAAGATATCAAACGCCAGGGGTTTAGAAACGTGAATGAAATTCTGGAGCGTACGGTTGGATTTTTTCCGACACGAAACGTTGCCAACCCGGTGATCGGTACCCGGGGGGTTGTTGCAGGTGAAAACGAGCCGTTTCTGCTTCTCATCGATGGTCATAACATGAACAGCATCGTTGATAAAGGTCCTGGAGATTATTTTATCTTTCCACTGATCACGCATGTGAAGCGGGTTGAAATCGTCCGCGGGCCAGGGTCTACGCTCTGGGGAAGTGATGCGGCGCTTGGAATCATTCATATCATCACCAAGGACGGGAAGGATATCAACGGCATTCAGACAACGTTGGATTATGCATCTGAGGATGGTTATCGATACGCCAACGTTTTATATGGGAACAGCGAGGATGCGGATCACGATATGATGTTTTCATTTACAAGTGCCGAAGCGGATGGTTTTCCAAAGAACGGTTTTTTCCCATCAGAGGGATTTTTTGAGTTGGGGCCAATGGATGAGATCAAAGATTCCTGGGAATTTTACGGAAAGGTCAGACAGAAACAGTTCACGTTTACAGCAAGAGCTGCAGACCTTCTGGATTCGCGGCTGGATTCGACCATGAACTGGCTCGATCTGAACCATTCAAAGCCCGCGGAATACAACCGGAGAAAGCACTATTTTCTTGACCTGGGACATGTCAAATCCTTCAATAAAAAAATTTCTCTCGAAACCAGAATGTTTTCAAATTTTATCGAACGATGGCAGGGTCAGGCAAATCGGGTGGTTACGCCGGAACTGGATACGGTCCACGAAGGATATTACAGCAGGGAGATGAATCTGGGTTTGGAAATGATGCTGCGGGCAACAATTTGGAAAAAACATCAGCTCGTCTCCGGTATTCAGATGGTGCAGACCGAGGTCGATCCGGTTTATCAGACACTTCGGTATTCGTCACCTGAAAATACGACAGGGGGCGATTCAGAGATAACGCCGCTTGTTACTCCCGAAGACAAGGATCTGAATCTGGCGGCCTACATCGAAGACAACTGGAGTGTTTTTGACAACCTGAATCTGATACTGGGCCTTCGGATCGATCACAATGATTTGCGGGAGGATAACACTAGAGTACTTCCCCGATTTGCAACGATCCTTGGGATCAGCCGGCACTGGACTGCAAAATATCTTTATAATACCGGCTATGTCCGTCCACCGGTAGCAAAAAGTTTTCTGGACCAGAAGCCTTTGCTCAATACAATTTACATTAACTCTGATGGAGATCTGATTTCCGCTCCGACACCGCAGTTTGGTGTCGAAGAATCGGAAGAGGTGGAATCCCATGATATCCAGCTTGTCTATTCAACCGGAAATCTACAGACGAGCCTTACCGGTTATTATACGGTTTTTGACAATGCATTTAATTTCAGCGGAAGGGACGGCCAGATCGATGGCGTGGATCATATCCTGTTCTATGTGAATTCCAATACGATTACCAGTTCCGGTTTTGAGCTGGATGTACGACATAAAATCAACAACAGCATAAGCTGGTATGGCAACTACTCTCATATCCTGCGATCCAAGATTGACAGGCTTGACGGTTTCGCAAACGGGATTGCATATAGTTTTGAAGGTACCTATATGGTTGATGATGAGCGAACCCTGACACAGTTTCCCCACCAGATGTGGAATCTTGGAACAGATCTGACGCTTCGCGAGGGGATGTTCCTGAATTTTCATTACCGGTGCTGGAATCGGATACGGGGGCAGATTCCGAACAACTCCACCTCATATGCAATGCAGGGACCGGAACATTTTTTTGATATGAACCTTCTTTTTACCGACATCCTTGTCAAAACGCTTGATATATCCCTTTACGCGAAAAATATACTGGACAATGATGATTCCAGATATATCCTTCCCTTGGCCGGATATTGGTCTGCAAGAGGGCGTTCGATTGGTATGAGGGTGAGTTATACGTTTTGAAATTCTGGCTTGAATCAGGAGGCTGTCACTTCTACCCTGCTGATACCGCCGGACAAAGGTTTGATCTCGATTTTTGCGGAGATTCTCTCTTTCAATGCTTCCACATGAGAAATGACACCGATGGTTTTGCCGGTTGCGTTCAGGGTCTCCAGAGCGGAGAGAGCGGTTTCAAGTGTTTCGGAATCAAGCGTCCCGAATCCCTCATCCAGAAACAGGGATTCCACGGCGGTTTTTTGGCTGCTTAAATCAGAAAGCCCAAGGGCAAGAGCAAGGCTGACCAGAAAGCTTTCACCGCCTGACAGGTTGTCTGTAGGGCGAATCTGGTCGCCATAAAACGTGTCAATGACCTCAATTGCCAGATCGGAAGACCCGCTCCGCTTCAGCAGATAACGCCTGTTCAGCATATCAAGATAGATATTGGCTTTTTCGATCAAGGTTTCAAGGGTAAGACCCTGGGCAAATTTTCTGAACTTCGCGCCGTCTGCCGATCCGATCAGTTCGTTCAACGCGTTCCATCTCATACACTCTTTCTTCTGACGGTTTGCTTCATCCAGTTGTTGACGATGACTCGCCACTCGTTTCTCATTCTCTTCCAAAAGGGCCCGGACCGCCCCCTTCTCGCCGTTTAACTCAGATTTTTGTTTTTCTGCTGAATCTATTTTTTCAAGTATCGATTCCATATTCTCCAGGGGGATTGGATTTTTCAGGATTTCGTTCAGTCTGTCCTGGCTGTCCTGCTGCAGCGAATGATACTCCGTTTTTCTTTTGTCTATGTTTTTTTTCAGATTTTGAAGTTTTTCCACCTCGTCTTCCAGGAGAAAGGCGTTGAGAAAGCTTTCTTCATCGGGAAAACCGGTTTTTGCAAGTCGGTTGATAAATATTTCAGATGCCTGGCCTTTTTCCTGCGCGATTTTTTTCAACTCGGATTGATTCTGTTCCAACGTCGCCTGGTTTGCGGAAAGCCTCTTTTTGATTTCCGTTATATCAAAATCAAGGCTTTTCAGATCCTTTTCAAAAGAGATGGTTTTTTCCTTGAGGTCTTCCTGAACTTTTTGCGGATTTTGATCGCCAAAGAGATTTTTTCGTTTCTCGATCATATCTTTGAGGGTGTTTTGCAAATCTTTAATATGCTGTTTTTTATCTTCCATCTGTTGATGGTCTGCCTCAAGGACGGTTTTGATAACAGCCAGTTCCTCCTTCAGGGGGTGGAGCCTTTCGTTGAGCTGTTCAAGGTTTTTTATCTGATTCTGAAAGGAGTCGGATCGGATGGATAGACGGTGTATCAGATTGTCACCGGCCTCCGCATCCTGTATCTGTTCCTGATAGGGGATTAGAATCGTATTCAGATCCAATAGCGTTTTTTGATAATGGCGATCCTCTTCTTTAAACTCTTTTTCCAGGCGAGCGGCCTCTTCTTCCAGAGATTTTTGCAGGCTTTGCGCCTTTTCACATTTGACGGCAGCATCTGAGAGGCTTCGGGTTTCAATGAGGATGGTTTCACTGAGCCCGGCAAGATGGTCTTTTGTCTTTTTAATCTCCCGAAGATCGGCGGTTGTTTTGGCGAGCTCTTCGGTGATCGTTTCAATCATTTTGTTCAGGCTTTCCCATTGGTCGAAAGAGATATCAAGATTGGTGGTTTTCAGCAGATCTCTATACTCGGCATCAGTTTTTTTCAGGCTTGCCTGTTGTTCGGCCAGAATTTTTTCATTTTGTTTTTTTTGGGTTATGAGTGTTGTCGCATCTTTTTCAGCTGTTTGGAGCTGTTCCCGAAGGTTCTCTAATTCTTTTCGAAATTCATGAATCCGGTCCGCTGTGTTGGAAGACACCGGCGCGTGCACCGACCATGGATGTGAACGTGATCCGCAAAGAGGGCAGGGAGCATCCTGCACAAGCTCTTTTCTCCTTTCTTCCAGACTTTTAATCGCGTCTTCAAGCTCTTTTGCTTCTTCAAGATGCAGAATTTCTTTTTCCGTTTTCCGTATTTTTTGTTCGAGATTTCTGATCAGACCATCTATTTTAGAAAGATTCTTTGAGGCTTGTTTTATTTCAACGATAATGGCCTCCTGCTTTTTTTTCATATCAACCATCGTGATGCTTTTATCCCGAAGATTTTTTGTATTCTGCTGATTTTTTTTAAGCTGATCCTCTTTGCTTTCCAAAAACAACAACTCCTTCCCGGATAGCAATGCGGTCATTTTTATGAAAATTTTTTCCTTTTCACGACTCTTTTTTTCAAGCCGGGATTCAATTTGCTTAAGCAGATCCCATTCTTTTTTGGTTTTTTCAGATGCGGCTGTGTACTCTTTTCTGCAGTTTTCGATTCGGAATTGTTTCTCAATTTTCTTTCTGGAAAGGCTTTTCAGGGCAGATGTCATCTCCTGCAGGAGCGGCAAATTCTTTAGAAGGGATCTGTCCGGATCATGATCGGAAATATATTTCCGGCTGTTCCGAATCTCTTCTTCCGTCTTGAAGTTCTGGGACTCCTTTTCTTGTTTTTGAGAAATGACGAACGCTCTTTTTTTTTCAATTTCAAGCAGCTTTTTTTTCTGTTCGGTTATAGCAGCTTCTTCTTTTTGAATCAGGCTGTCCTGCCTGACGGTTTCGGTAATCAAGACCTGAAGTTTATCTTTTTCCGATTTGAAAATTTCAAACTCATCAGATTTTTCTTTTCTCTCCCGTTCTGAGTTTTCGAGATTTTTCTCAAGACCGGGAATCGTTTTTTCTGAATCGGTTATCCTGCTCTTTATCCGTTCAACTTGCCGGCGAAACTCCTGAAGAATGATATGGGATTCCCTGACAGGTAAAGCGATCAGATGTTTTTCCAGCCTTTCGAAATCAGGTTTTGCCCTTTCTTCCTCTTCATGGATTCGGCACATCTTTTCCCGGGATTCAGTCAAGGCAATTTTCAGTCTGTGAATCTCTTCCAGGATTTTTTTTTCTTCAAAGAGTTGAGCGAGTTTTTTTTCAATTTTCGTAAGTTGGGATCCGATTTCGAACAGTTTTTCATTTTTTTCACGAACGGCATTTTCGGGAAGAAGGCTGAAATTTTCGAGGATGGCATCCAGTTTGATCAGTTTTTGTTTTTCGATCTTGTCCCGGTTGAAGGCGGTTTTTGAAATATTCGTATAAATCTCCGTTCCGGTCATCTTTTCAAGAAGAACCGCCCGGTCATCTTCTGCGGCCTGTAAAAAAGCCGTAAAATTTCCCTGCGCAAGCATGATGGATCTTGAAAAGCGCTCATAATCCAAACCGGTAAGCTCTTCCACTTTTACCGGGACCTGTGAAATTTTATCTGCAATGATTTTCCCGGTATCTTCTTCTACAAGCTCCATGATCGGCGCCTGGAAGTTACCATCAGGTTTCTTTCTGGCCCGGTATCGAGCATAATACGATCGGTATTTTTTCCCGTTTATGGAGAACGTCACTTCCGCTTTACATTCACCGGTATGGTGAGTCATAAGCTGTTCGAGCTCTTTTTTATTGGGAAGCCGAGGGGTTCTACCGTAAAGCGCGACACATATCGCGTCAAGGACACTTGTCTTTCCCGATCCGGTGGGGCCGGTGATGACAAAGATGCCGGAGTCTCCCAGGGGTGACGCCTCAAAATTTATGGTAAAATTGCCCTTCAGCGAGTTAATGTTCAAAAAATTCAGCTTAAGAACTCTCATGAAGATCCTCCGGACTTTCGTTTACGGTATTCAGGATCTCATGAAATGCATGCATCAGATCATTTTTGAGATCTTCTTCGATCTCCATCTCCTTTTCCAGCCTTTTTTGAAAGACCGATTTCGGCGCAAAATTGTCAAGTGTTTCAGAGGGGCCTGTTTTCCGCAAGCTTCTGTCCCGGAAGTTTTTGAGATTTTTAATGGCCAGAATATCGAGTTTCAGTTCATTCGCAAGATCGTTTATGGCGTTTTCAATATCCGGCTTCCAGGTCTCCTCTAAAACAGCAACTTCAACCCAGATGGGGTCATCGGCATTTTCGCGCCGGAGAGCGTTGAGCTGTGCAATGACCTGGTCAAGACTGCCTTTTGCGGTCCGCAATTTTTGAAACTCGGGTATCTCAATGGCTTTGATTTCAGGTTCTTTTTCCCCTTCGTCAAACGTTATGCAAACAATCTGTTTTGGTTTATCGGATTCGCTGAAACTCAGGGGTATGGGGGCGCCCGAGTATCTTATGTTTCGGTGTCCTCCTACTTGTTGAGGCCGGTGAAGATGTCCCAAGGCAACATAGTCAAACTCTATTGGAAAGGTATCGAGTGTGACCTGTCCCAGGGAGCCCACGTAGATTTCACGAAGGCCTTCTTCGTCCTTTACTTCACCGCCTTCAGCGAAGAGATGGCCTGTTGCAATCACGGGGATCTTTTTCCCGGTCAGGCTGATTTTCTTTTTTATGGCTGAATTTTTCACCAGCTCATAATGTTGCCTGATTCCTTCCAAAAGAGCCCGGCTTTTTTCCTGGTAGCTTTCGCCTGGGACCGATTTTCGGATATCCCGATCTCTTAGAAACGGCACGGAACAGACAATTCCGGCCGGTTCTCCGGAACTGTTTTCAATAACGATGACCTCATCGTCAATATTTCCGGAAATGCCTCCTGTCACGTGAACATTCAGCTCTTCGAGGATATTTTTTGGGGCATTCAGTGTTGAAACTGAATCATGATTTCCGCCCACAATGAAGGTATGGCAGGAAGTCGCAGAGGAGACACGTGCCAGAAAGCTGTAATACATTTTTAATGCATAGTTAGGCGGAGAGATGGAGTCAAAGATATCGCCGGCAACAATCAGAACATCCGCGGATTCTTTTTGGATCAGCAGCATCAGCCATTCAAGAAAACTTTCATGCTCTTTTTTTCTGTCCTTGAACATGAAATTCTGACCCAGATGCCAGTCTGAAGTATGAATCAATTTCATTGTTCTGAAAATCAATGAAGACTGTCTTGGGGCGTTTTTCCCGGACTTTCCGTTTTTTCGAAAATCGACATGATGTTTTCCGCCCTGGAGTCTTCGAGCAAAAAAGCGTAACGGTTCCAGGACGAAATCGCCGGATATTCCCGGCTTTCATCTGTTGTTTTTTTGAATATTGAAAGGGACTGTTCATCGATCCCCCGAAGGTGAACCGTGTAAATCGGCTCTTTGAATTCCTCTTTTTCGCCTGGAAGATAACTTTTACAACTGAGGCCTGAAAGGGATGAGAGCAGACTGTTAATTTTTGAGTCTTCAAGGGTTTTCCCGTCACCATCCTGCCAGATTGTTTTCGTTTCCGGGGACGTGCTCATTTTTTCTTCTTTGGAATTCTTGCCCTGTTTTGTTTCAACAGGGACAAGTTGTTTTGAAAGAACAAGGGAGCGGTCTCCCCTGGTAACAGCTATTTCCTGAATGTCATTTCTGTCAAAGGAGAGAACCGTTTTGTCTCTCAGGCTGTCAACCGTCTGTTCGAACTGGGAGCGAAAGTCTTCCCGCGCATGGTAAACTTTTGAATCTTTTCCAATTTTTACAAAAGTGTGCCGGAATGAAGGAGCGGCTTTACCGATATCAAACTCGCGTTCCAGCGCATCGCCTTTGAACGCGCGGACATGAATTCGCTGATCTTCCGAAAGATCATAGCGAATATAATTTTCCGATTCTGAAACAAGGGCGGTCAGGGAAAGATCATCGATGATATCGAGAATTTTATTGATTTTACCGGAGTCCGCCGGATATGCATCCGGACCGATTACCCACGCATCCTTCTGCCTTGTAAGTGTAATCGATTCCTTTTTTGTGGAAATTTCGATTCCGGTGATCTCTTTTGGTTCGATCTTTGCGATTTCCGGAAGCGTATAATGAACCTTATCTGATTTATGAATCATAAGATATAATGACAACCCGACAATGATTGCCGCCAGCAGGATATATTCCTTTTTCATCTTCATTGCTTGCCTTCCCTAATTTTTTTGAAATATCGTTTGTATCTGTTTTTTTCTTGAGCGCCGCCTGAGCCACACAAAAAGTCCGAAAAGAGCTACAAGGACCGGCAGTCCGGCAATATTGAAATATTTGACTGCGGTTTTTGTCAACGCTTCTGTTTCGAGCAAAGGATTTAATGTCTGCTCCTTGCTGCGCATCAGGGCGATATCATCCCTGTTGTTCAGGTGGTCGATCACATTCAGGATGAAGGTCGTATTGGGGCCTTTGCCTTCGCTGTCCAGAATATTGTTCTTCAGCATGTCTGAAGAGGCAAGTATAAAAATTTTGGCAGGTGGGCTCTTTGCAATAAATCCTCCCTGTTCTTCGACTGTTGACAGGTCAATGTCCGGCTTTCCCTCTTCAGGCGTTTTGGGACCTATTTTTTCGATATCCTGATCATCTTCTTCCGGATCCTCTGTTCCGGTCGTTTTCACAGGGATCGGTTTCCCGTCAAAATAACTTTGAAATTCTCCTTCAAGCAGAAAAGCCAGGGGCATACTCTCTTTTTCATCATCGGATCTTGGAGGCCTGATGAATCTTGGATTGAGACTGATTCTTCCCCGCATTTCCCATGATTTGTCTGATGAGGAAAACAGTTTTGTGGCTTTAATATTACCGGCCCTGATCCGGTCTTCCAGCAATTCAAGCGGTGAAATTTTCAACGTAATCAATCCCTTTATGTTTTTCATGAAGGGAGGCTGTGAGTTGATATTCTGCTGCTGGATCAGCGGGGCAAAATAGATCGGCGTCTCACCGCCGCCGAATTGCTGAGAATTGGCCTGTTTGTAACAGTTTTCATCCATGACATAGGATTCTTTTGCTGCAACGCCATAATGTTTCAGCAGCTTTTCAAGTCCCGTTTTCAGCGGCACATAGGAAGGACCCTGGTTAAAGGAGAATGCCTGGCTTTGCTGCGGCATCACCTCTTTAAATGGTTCCAGAATGATGGCAAGGCTTTTTCCACGCATCAGATACTGGTCAATCTGGTAGAGCTCATAATCGGTGAACGGCTCCGTGGGCCCCGCGATGATCATGCATTTCAGGCTTTCCGGTATGCTCTCATCTGCAAGACGGATGTTTTTAAATGAATAATTTTGTGAAACCAGTGAACTGAAATTGGACAGCCCTTCATCCTCTGGACCCATCATCGGGTTTATCTGTGGTCTTTCGAAAAGGCTTGGCGTGCCGTGATCGGAGAGAAATCCGATATTTTCATTGATGTCGATAAGGGTTTCAATGTTCTCATTCAAAATTTCATCCAAAGATTCCATGTCGATCAGCTCATATCGCGTACCGATAAGCGGAAACTGGATGATACTGAGAAGAGGGACATCGATACTCTTTTTTTCGTGCCTCATGGTCAGGCCGATAATGCCCGATCCCGGTTCGATTTTCTTTTGGGGAATGGCAGGCCATTTCAAGGCAATCAGGCCCTGTTCCAATGCTGCGGCCTCAATTTTCGGATCTTCTGAAGGATCGAGATGCGCAAATTCGATCTTGCCGTAATTTTTCAAATTCAGTTTTTCAACAGCATTTTCTATTTTTTCGGGTAACTGGGGGAGGGCTTTCAGACCCATAAACGGTGCTACCTGTTCCAGGGACGACGACAGATATAAGGTGATCCGGATTTTTTCCTTTAAAGCGAGAAGCGAGCTGATCTTGTTGTTCAGTTTCTGGATGGATGT
The DNA here is from genome assembly GCA_964578935.1 of uncultured Desulfobacterales bacterium. GTDB lineage: Bacteria > Desulfobacterota > Desulfobacteria > Desulfobacterales > SURF-7 > JAQYVL01. The sequence goes on from CAZOEW010000039.1 coordinate 16,654, forward strand.
TGTCAGCTTGTATTCCAGGCCATCCGTAGAGGTAATGGTTGGTATTTTTTCAATAATGTCTCCATGGATGATCACAAGACCCATGAAAGCATTTTTGAATTTAATCTCATCCCTTTCAAAGTGGCGAATCTGGACAGGGCTGATTCCATAGTTTCTTGCAATGGCCCGATTTTCTTCCACTTTGTCCCCGATGTCTTCTCCTTCCGGGCTGATGTCATAAAATCGATAATTAAAATAATTGTTATATTTACCGGCATGGATGGCATATTCTTCCAGCAGGTCACGAAGATACTGCTCGGTATTGTTATAGGGGGCAGGAAGGTTTTTGGTAAAAAAAACATTTATTGTCAAAGGCTCTGAGAGAGTTGCAACAACTTCCTTGCTGGCGTTGGATATTGAGTAGATTTTGCTGCTTGTAAGGTCTATCCTGGTAAACAGTGTCATGCCGGCAATGTTGATCAGAACGATAACAATCAGATAAATGAAAAATTTGACATATTTCCCGGATCTGTTGATTTCACCCATTTTATTCTCCTTATTCCTTTTCCTGCATGGCCAGGTGTGCTCCGTAGAGGCCTATAAATACGACGCTTAGAAAGTAGATGATATCCCTGGAGTCGATAATGCCTTTTGAAATGTTCTGAAAATGGAAATCCGCGCCCAGGTAACCGATCACTCCAAGAAAAGATCCCGGAAAGAGAAACAGCATCTTGTCTATCAGTGTCAGGCTGAAACAGATTGCCATTCCGATAATAAAGGCGATAATCTGGTTTCGCGTAAGGGATGAAGCAAAAAGGCCAATAGCTGTGAAGGCTGATCCTAAAAGGATGGCGCCGATATAGCCACCGATAACCGGACCCCAGTCAAGCTCCCCCAGGAAGGCAACGGTAATGGCATAGGCGAAAGTCGGCAGCAGCATGGCTGCGACCATGGCTACACCTGCAAGCAGTTTCCCGAAAATGACATCCTTGAAGGTCACCGGCATGGTAAGAAGAATTTCATAAGATCCGATGTTCAGCTCTTCGGAAAAAAGACGCATGGTAATCGCTGGAATTACAAAGGAAAAAATCAGAGGAAGGAGCGAAAAAAAGTTTCTGAGGGTAACCTGGTTGTACAGGAAAAAGGTTGAAAAAAATAACCACCCGGTTACCAGAAGAAAAACAGATATGACGATATAAGCAATGGGCGATATGAAATAGTCTTTAAACTCTTTATTGAAAATGTGGATAACCTGCCGCATGTCAATTCTCCTTGGTCAGTTCACGGAATATATTTTCTAATGACTTTTTCTCCTGATGAAATTCCATCAGAACCCAGTCTTTCGACTTTATTTTTCGGTAGATTGATCCTCGCAGGTCATCAATACTCATGCAGGCAAGTCGGAGGTTCAGCATTTCAGGATCATCCGTATGTATCGTACTGATTTCTGTAACACCGTCAATGGAATCAAGCTCTTTTTTGACTTCATCCTCATTGGCGTTCAGGAGGGAAATGTTAATACCATAGTCCTGGTTGCCCGTCAGTTTAAGGGATTCCGTACTTCCGTCAGCAACGATTTTCCCCTGATTGATGATGACGACTCGATCACAGGCAGCCTCGGCCTCACTAAGTATGTGAGTTGAAATGATAATGGTTTTTTCCTTTCCGATCCGGCGGATAATTTCTCTGATTTCGACGATTTGATTCGGATCGAGCCCTGAAGTCGGCTCGTCCAGAACCAGTATTTCCGGATCACTCATCATGGCATGGGCAAGACCTACCCGCTGTTTCAACCCCTTGGAGAGTTCGCTGATGGGCCTGTGCATGATACCGCTTAAGCCGCACAGATCAGAAAGGGTTTTAAGCCTTGAAATTTTTTTGTCCGACCGGATTCCCCGAATGTTCGCCACATAGTCCAGGTAGTCGTATACAAGCATACTGTGGTACAAGGGTGCTGATTCCGGCAGATATCCCATCAGTTTTTTAATATCAAGGGAATCCTCTCGAATCGAATACTCTTTGACATGAATATCACCCGAAGTCGGCAGAAAAAAACCTGTCAGCATCCGGAGAGTGGTGGTTTTTCCGGCTCCGTTCGGTCCTAAGAGCCCTAAGACCTCTCCCTTTCGGATGTGAAGGTTGATCTGATCCACTGCGCAAAACTCGTTGTAATATTTTGTCAGGTTTTCCAAACGGATCATGCGTTTCTCCTTTTACGCCGGTATCGAAAAAAAAGATTTTTCAATGTTGTCAATGCAGCTTTTTGTGAAGTCATCGACTTTTATACTGCCGCAGTTTTCGCGTATTCCCGGAAACGCTCTTCCGGGTTTTTTTATACAGGGTTTTATTATGCATTTTTTGAACTTGCGTCAAGAGAATCGGAAAAATAATTTTTCCGGATGAAGATCCGGCGGGTCTGGAGCCCATTTTTTATTTTTTTCAGAAGGTTTCTGAGAAAATTTCAGGGTTCAGGATTGGATTTTGAGATCGTTTCCGCTGCAAGTTTTCGAGCCATGGCATAACCGGAGTCATGATCCAGGATGAGTCCTTCATCCTGGGCTTCCCTGATTTTTTCAAGCACACGCCCCAGTTCAGGTCCGGGATTCATCCCCAGTGAGATCAGGTCGTTTCCGCTGATAACATTGTTGCGTTTTAATGTCGTCCTGATTTCACTGTAATATTCCATGACCGTTTTTCGGGACCAGGCCAGGTGAGCTTCCCGTTCAGATTTTTTTGAGGCGGGTCCGCAGGTACTCATGGAATCCGCCATCTCGATTATAATGAGCGGGATGATGTCATCATTCAGCTTTCTGAACCATTTCAGCATTGTTTTTTCTTTTACATCCGGTTTTGAAAGATAAAGGATGTGCATATGTTCCGCCACCATTGACCGAAGAAACTCCCTGTCCCGGCAGGACATTTTAAGCCGTTTGGCGATATCGGAAGTGATTTTTTCCCCCTCCCTGTCATGATCGTAAAAATTGATTTCCCGGAATTCTCCGGTTCTCTTTTTTTTTGAGGGCTTTCCAACATCATGGAGCAGCGCTGCCAGTTTCATCAGAGGAAGCCGATTTCCCTTGTTCAGGTTATCCTCCACATGCCGTGATGAATCTGAAAAATAGGTTTGCAGATTGGCTGTAATGGATTCGCACATTTCAAGCACGGCCAGAGAGTGGTCCCAGACATCCAGATGATGAAATTCATTCTGGAGGCAGCTCTTCATTGTCCTGATCTCCGGAAATATAACTTCAAGAAGTCCTACTTCGTCCATCGCGCGAACGGTTGAAGCAGCCTGATTTGTTTTGAGTAAGTTCAGAAGTTCTGTCAGAATGCGTTCGGCTGATATTCCGGAAAGCAGGAGACAGTTCTCTCTGATTGACCTGATGGTAGACGCTTCAATCGTGAATTGGAGTTCAGCGGCAAAACGAAAGGCTCGCAGGGTTCTCAATGGGTCGGAGTTGAAAACATCCGGTCCGGTAAACCGGATTGAATGTTGTTCAAGGTCATGCATACCGGCCAGAGGATCAATTACCCGGCCCAATTTTCCCTGCTTCGTGATTTCAATCGCAATGGCGTTTACTGTAAAGTCCCTCACCTGAAGATCATTTTCTATTGAGCCATTCTGAAGTTCGACAACATCAAGAAAATCATCGGTGTTTTGCCGGTTCACCACACGATGGCATACCGTGCTTTTTTCCTTTCCCAGAGGCACAATTGCAGATTTGTGATAGCTTGCCAGAATTGCAGCGGTCTTTTTTGGGTTGACACAGGCGATATCAATGTCTTTTATTCGCCTGGAAAGGAAGTGATCCCGCACCGCACCGCCGACAAGATACAGCGGCGGCATGGCATCCTTCACAGGAGTTATCCATTTGGATAGCAGATTTTCAAGAGAAGACACGTTTCAGATTCTTTCATCTAACTGCAAGCCGCTCTCCATAATGGATTACGGGTTTTCGGTTATGGTTACAGGATGATAATGAACGTGGACCTTGCGCATCAGATCGATGTTTCCGATCAGAACATCCTCTACCCGGGTGGCAATTTTATCCCCTTCGGCTACACTCAGACAACCATCCACGCAGATTGTGACATTGGCGACCAGATAGGGTCCGAATCGGTGGGCATGGATTTCTCCGATTTCTTTTACGCCCTGGATGGAATGCAAATAGTCGATGATTTGTTTTTCAAGGGTTTTGCCCGGCAGCGTATCCATCAAATCTGCCGTTGATTCACGTAAAATTTCAATGCCCGTTCCCAGAATGATCACCGAAACAATTGCTCCGGCCAGCGGATCAACCCAGGGATAGCCGAACCGGCCAAAAAAAATACCGACCGTGGCAGCCATGGCTGAGAATATGTCGTTTCGATGATCAAAAGCCAGGGCAAGTACGGCTGAGTTTTGAGTCTGCCGTCCGACCTTCAGCGTCCAGATCGTAAGCACTACCTTTATCGCCACCGTAAACAGGGCAACCCATAATGCGGTAATCGTGGCACCGCTGTAATCACCTTCCTGGATATAAAGATCATACACATTGTTAATTGAATTCCAGAAAATGGCAATGGCAGTGGTTATTACAAACGAGCCCACAACGATAGCGGCGACACTTTCCATCTGGTTATGGCCATAGGGGTGGTCTTCATCCGGCGGTTTCCCTGAAAGGCGAATAAATATACTCACAACAATCCCGTACGCAACATCAGATGTGGAATTGATGCCATCGGCGAGCAGGGCAGGGCTGTGTCCAAAAATACCGATAGTCGTTTTCAGGA
>CAZOEW010000039.1:21505-22561 GCA_964578935.1 uncultured Desulfobacterales bacterium
TTCAGGTAAATGTAATTTCGTGGCTGATTTCTATACAGCCGATCACACTTTGCGCGCCAGGACAAAAAGGAAGATATGCATTCAGAGCTTCTTCCGCATCTTTTTCCTGTTCATGGTTCACCTGCAGGTAATAGTGGACATGAATACGGACAATTTTCAGGACACCGGCAACATTTTCGATATCCCCTTTTACTTCCGCGCGGTATCGATTTTGAGACGTCGCAATTTTTTTACCGGCAAGCACCGCTGCCAGTGTTCCCATCATTCATCCACCGACTCCCCCGATAATATGATCAAGGGTTGCCGCATGCTCTTTTTTCGGTTCCAATCCGTAGAACTTTTTTATTCCGCCATGAACGCCGTAAAAAACAGGCTCAGAGAAACCGTTGATCATTGCTTTCCGGGTTGGGCCATCTTCCGGGGTAATGGTGATATGCGATGTATGAATCACTTTTGACATCATAACCTCCCTGTTGAATGAATAAGCGGATCTTCATGTTTCAGGATTGATTGCCGGCAATCAATCCCAATGCTCAGATCAGGGGCACAAGTTTAAATCAAAGGCATTTTGCCGTCCTAATTTTTATTTATTATCATGAAACAGGATCATGTGAAAACACTTTTAATCCGAATATGTCTGCGACAAGTGATTCGTTGATTTATTGAAATCCAACCCCGCCTGATGCGCGGGGTCCACAAACATAAACCAGAGGCATTTCATGCCTTGTTTATATCAGGGCTTTTCCTGCAAAATCATTCCGTGCGCTTTTCCCGCCATGGGCGGCGCTGTGCAGGTGGCGGTTTGCGCAGGAGCTGTTTTAATACTCCAGCCTCTTGACGGAAGAAGCAGATAAAAAGGTTGTGATTTGGTTTGACCTTTGAATCTTGGAGAGGGGCTTTTGGGGAATTTAAAGCTGTTCTAATCTGTTTCAGGCACAAAAAAACCTCCGGGCGTTGATATGACCGGAGGTTTTTGTTTGGTTCATGTAGATTTGTTATATTCCGTCTTTCAGTTTTTTTCCTGCTTTGAATTTTACGGCGTTGCTTGCTTTGATT
>CAZOEW010000040.1:0-12819 GCA_964578935.1 uncultured Desulfobacterales bacterium
AAACTTGCCGATTATATACCGCCCCTTACCTGACAATGCGCATTTCAAATCAATCTGATATGCCTAATGCCGCCAAAAATCCTCCGTGGATCGCATCATTGATTTTACCGGGCGCGATGCAGTCGCCGATAATTGAATAGGGGATCCCGAGACTTTGAATTTCATTGGTGAGCCGCTTAACCGGCCGTGAACCCGAAGCCAGAATTACACTGTTAAAATTCATCCTCTGGGTTTTATTTTCGGTTTCAAAGGTTAAAGTTCCATTTTGAATGGAGGTGACCTTTGAATTTGTCAGAATTTTTACGCCGTATTTTTTCAGATTGCCGAATAAAATCCATTTGGTGGATTTCCCGACATCTGCTCCGACCTTTGGCATCATTTCAAAGACAGTTACATGTGATGAACCGCGAAACATCAGTTCCCGAAGTCGATCGATGGGCTCTGCTTCATAGGCAAGAAGAAAATGAAGTGTATCTGGTTTAAGGGTACCTTTTTCAGCAACAAAAAGAGATGTTTCCAGGCCGACTGCTCCGCCCCCGATTACCGCGACTTCTTTTCCGAGCGGAGGATTGTTGCGCAGTACATCCCATGCGGAATGCACGCAGGGATCCTCTATTCCCGGAATCGGCGGAATAAGTGCCTCCGCACCTTCGGCGACAATGACATGATCCGGCTTTTTTTGGATGATCAGATCGATATCAACCTCTGTATTCAACTGGACCGGAATCTTATGTTTGCGTATCATAGCCCGGTAATAGCGGATAAATTCCCACAGTTCATTTTTATGAGGAGGAGCTCCGGCGATAAAGAGCTGACCGCCGATGTCGCTGCTCTTTTCAAACAGCGTAACGCGGTGCCCGGCAATAGAAGCAGTCACGGCAGCCTCTAACCCGGCGGCACCTGCCCCGATTATCATGACATCTTTGGGGGAATCGGTTTTTACAATATTTCGTTCCCCCTCAAATCCGGCTCGGGGATTGCCGGTGCAAAAAACCGGACGACCGCTGAAAATTTCGTCGGTGCATCCCTGGGAACAGGCAACACAGGGACGGATCTCATCGGCTTTTCCCGCAAACGCCTTTTTTGGCCATTCCGGATCGGCGATTAATACCCGTCCCAGGCTCACCATATCTGCGCATCCATCCCGCAAAATGGTTTCCGCTTTTTCAGGACTGGCAATCCGGTTGGATGCAACTACCGGAACGGATACCGCTCTTTTTATGTTCAACGCAAGATATGAAAAGGCAGACTGCGGCAGGTCCATCGGAAGTTGTGGAACCTTGGTTTCATGCCATCCGCCGGTTACATTGATGGCATCGACTCCGGCTTTCTCATAGGCCATGGCGATGGCCGGTGTTTCGCTGTCGGTATTGCTGCCCGGAACAAAGTCGTTTCCTGCCATTCTGATCGTCAACGGGTAATCAGGTCCCAGCTTTTTTCGCATTTTTTCGATCAGTTCCCGGGGAAATCTAACACGGTTTTCGAAACTTCCACCATAGTTATCCGTCCTTTGATTGCGAAGTGGCGACAGGAACTGTGTAATGAGATAGCCTCCGGATGCAATGATTTCGACACCTGCAAAACCTGCCTCTTTAGCCCGGAGCGACGACTGGATAAACGCCTCCTGAACCTGCTGGATATCCTCCATTGTCATTTCACGTGGAGTCGTTTTGGAATAGTTTGAAAAAATTGGTGAAGGCGCCATCGGCTCTTTACCGTCTATCAGGATTGGATGGGAATAGGCTCCTGCATGAAAAAGCTGTATCCAGGGAGCAGCGCCTTCATCTTTTATAATCCCGGTCAATCTTTGAAAGGATGGCAGCGCCTCATCCTCCGCCAGCGAAAGAACAACAATACCAGACCCGATAAAGTCGACTCCGACAGGACCGACGGTTACAATGCCGGCTCCGCCGCGGGCCTTTTCTCTAAAAAAATTGTAATACCGATCGTTCAGTTTCCGATCATAGGAATAAAATACTCCGAGCGCTGGATACACAATGCGGTTTTTAACTTCAAGCTTGTTGATTTTGATTGGACTTGCCAGATATGGATACATCGTTTTTCCCTTTCCTGTTTTTTTTTGAGGCGTTGCGCAGGCTTGTCTCATTGTTCGAACAGGGCTTCATGCTGCGCCTTATTACATCAATCTGGATATGATTTCTTTCATGATTTCCGTTGTCCCGCCTCCGATAGAAAGTATCCGATTGTCCCTGTAAAGCCTTTCAACCAAATAACCGCGCATATACCCGTATCCGCCGAAAATCTGAACCGCATCATAGGTAACCTTGTCGCTTACATCGCAGGCAAAGTTTTTCGCCATTGAGATTTCCTTGACCTGGTTTATTCCTGCATCGATTTTTGCAGCAATCCGATAGGTGAACTCTCGGCTGACCTCAACCAGTGTCGCCATATCCACAAGCTTATGGCGCGTTACCTGAAACCCGGTGAGCGGCTTTCCAAAGGCTTCCCGCTTCTTTGCATATTTCATCGCTTCTTCAAGAGCCATCTGAGCCGTCATGTTTGCCATAACACACAATTGGAGTCTTTCCATCTGAAAATTTTCCATAATGGTGTAAAACCCCATATTTTCTTCACCGATCAGGTTTTCAGCAGGCACACGGCAGTTATCCAGAAAGATCTCACCCGTATCTGAAGCCCACCAACCCGTTTTTTTGAGTTTGCTGCCGACAGAATACCCCGGAGTATCGGATTCGATCACCAGAAAGCTGATTCCATGCGCACCCTCTCCTCCGGTTCGAACCGCACACGTAAGCTGATCAGCTCTTACACCGCTTGTAATAAATGTTTTACTGCCATTGACAATATAATGATCGCCGTCAAGGATCGCCGTGGTTTTGATGTTTGCCACATCCGATCCGCCTCCGGGTTCGGTAATGCCAAGCGCTGCAATCCTGTCTCCCGCAAGAACCGGTTTCACAAATTTTTCTTTCTGTTCCGGCGTCCCTTTGTAAACAATCGGGGGCAACGCAATGCCTAAGGAACCGAGCCCTGCGGCAAGCCCTCCGGATCCGGAACGCATCAGTTCTTCATTGACTACAATTGAATCAAATATGTCTCCTGAAGCTCCTCCCACTTCTTCAGGAAAAGTGACTCCAAGAAATCCAAGGTCTCCTACTTTTTTATGAAGCTCTCTGGGAAACTCCCCGGCCTCTTCCCATTCTTCAATATGGGGCAGAATTTCTTTTTTTACAAAGTCTCTCAGGGCCTGACGCAACAGGTCATGCTCTTTGGTAAAGTACTCCCGGTATGATTTTTTGTCAGAACTGTTTTTTGATTGCACGGCTTAACCCCTCCTGTACCATTTATTGTTATACAACCCTTTCTCCCGGCGCCGGCCTGCTTTCAGGCGGACCGGCAAAAGCCTGAGCAATCTGCATCCATTTTTCTGCAGCATCGCCTGTGACCTGAATTTTTGTATCCGCAAGGTTTCTTCTCTGGGTTACAACCAGACAAAAATCTTCTGCCGGGCCTCTCACATACTCATTTGCTTTTTCAGATCCCCATGTCCATAAATCACCGGAAGGACCTGTCAATTCAACCCGAACTTCTCCTTCTGGAACTTTCATCCCGCGATTTTTAAAAGACCAGCCAAAAGTGGTCACCCCGATATGCGCAATGTGTCTGAGCCTTTCCGTTGCGGGACGTTTTATCTTTAATGCGTCAACGATATCCTGACCATGCGCCCACGTTTCCATCAGTCTCGCTGTGGCGGAAGACCTGGCGCTCATGGTCGGTCCGTACCAGGGAAGCCGCTCTTTTGGATCAAGTTTTTCATACGCTTGTATCAATCGTGTTCGTTCTTTTCTCCACCAGGAAAGCAGCTCCGAAACAGGCATCCTCCCTCCCACCTCGTTTACTTTTTTATGCATATCGTCGAAATCGGTAAAACCTTCCAGCATTTTTTCCATGTGCTTTTTGAACAATTCCTGACTTGTGGCGGATAGCTTCGCAGCCTCGTCAAAATATGCGATATGACTGATCTCGTCTTTAATGGTCCATCCGTAAAATGGAGTTGTAATGTTCCATTCCGATTCGTCAAGACCGGAGACGATGGCGTCAAGGGCATCATATTCCAATGAAAGATCTCGGCAGGTATTTTTCATTCGTTTTCCCCGTTTAGTAGCCTTCCAGCTTTGATAGGATGTCACTCATCACTTCACTCGCGCCGCCGCCGATGGATATGAGCCTGGAATCCCGATAAGCACGCGATATTCTCATTTCATTCATAAAGCCCATTCCTCCATACATCTGCAAACAGCCGTCGGCGACTTTGCTCATCAGATCACCACCCAAAAGTTTGCCCATGGAGATCTCTCTTGTCACATCCTTGCCTGCCATCTTCATGCGAACAATATGGTACGTGAGTTGCCTCATGCACTCAATCTCCGCGAGCCAGTGTACAAGCCTGTGCCGGAGAACCTGTTTTGTAATCAGGGGCTTGCCGAAGACGATTCTTTTTTTAAGGTATTCGACGGTTTCTTTAATGATGTCCTCTGCTCCGATATATGCCATCGGCATGGCGCTGAACCGCTCGTGCTGAAACTGCATCATCTGATGAATGAATCCTTCTCCTTCAATCCCGATAAGATTTTCAGCCGGCACCTTTAGATTGTCGAAATACAGCTCGGCTGTATCACTGCTTCTCATGCCCAGCTTGTCCAGTTTTCGGCTGACATGAAAACCCGGCAGGTTGGTAGGCACCACAAAAAGGCTGAAAGAGTGATAGCCGGGATCGTCGCTTGTTCTTGCAAGAAGTGTCAGGAAATCTGCCTGCGTCCCATTTGTAATATAGGTCTTGGAACCGTTCAGAACATAGTGATCCCCTTCTTTTTTTGCGGTTGTTTTTAAAGCGGCAACATCCGAACCGGCATCCGGTTCAGTCACGGCGATGGCTGCAACCATCTCTCCTTTGACTGCGGGTTTGAGATAGGACTCCTTGAGATACTCGCTTCCAAACTCATCAATCGCAGGGGTTGCCATATTGCTTTGCACTGCAATAGCCATCGGTATTCCACCGCATTTTATATGCCCCAGCTCTTCCAGGACGACCAGTTCATACCAGTAATCAAGCCCTTCTCCTCCATATTTCTGATCATATCGGATACCCAGAAAACCAAGGTCACCCATTTTTTTAAAGAGGTCGTGAAGCGGAGCGATCCCTTGCTCTTCCCATTCATCAACATAGGGATTGATCTCCTTGTTGACAAAATCCCTTACAGCCTTTCTGACCATTTCATGTTCTTTTGTAAAATAAATATCGTTTCCCATCGATGCCTCCTAAATATTTTAATGTTAAAACCTATAAAACTGTTTAAGGGTTTCCCCCTATTTCCCTTTAAATACGGGCGGCCTTTTTTCGATAAACGCGGTGATCCCCTCTACAGCATCCTCCGTAGAAGCTACCTCGGCAAGTTTGCCGCATAGATAATCAAGCGCTTCCTCAAAAGGCATCGTGTCCATGGCATAGAAAGCTTCCTTACCGATTTTCATGCCGACAGGGCTTTTCGCTGCAAGGGATTTCAATACAATGCCCACCTCTTCATCAAGCTTTGAAAATGGGACCGACCTTGTTATCAGCCCCATATCCAGTGCTTCCGCTGAACTCAGTTTGTTTCCCAGAAACACCATCTCCATTGCTTTTTTTCTTGGAACATTTTTAAAAATCAACGCCCCGATCATCATCGGGAAGAGTCCTACGTTTACTTCGGGCGTGCCGAATTGGGTATCATCTCTCGCGATAACGATGTCACATGCAAGCATGAATCCGGTACCGCCTGCCAGACAGTAACCGTTAACTCTAGCGACTGTGGGTTTTGGAAAAGATGCGATTCTCTTCAACAGATCCGCATAGTTTCGAAGCGGATCATCTTCTCCGGCTCTTTCTTTGGACATTACATTTCCGAGATCAGCTCCTGAGCAGAAGGCTTTTTCACCCGAACCGGTTATGCAAACAGCCCGGACCGTTTCATCTTTTTCCGCCTGTTCCAGATATTCCTGAAAAAGGATGACGGTTTCGGAGCTGATGGAATTCCGCTGTTTTTCACGATTGATCGTAACATATGCGATGCCGTCTTCAATTCTGTACAACAGATCTTTATCGCTCATGAAACACCTCCTTACCCGTCTGTTTTCTCTCCACTCTTTTTACATCTGTCTTGTTTGTTCCCGGCCGGTCAATGTTATCCGACTAAGAATTCAGACAAGCAGTCATTCAAAAACGGGGTTGCAGTCGGAAAAAAAGACAAAGGATGTTATTTACCTTTGAACTGCGGCGCACGTTTTTCCTTAAACGCTCTGGGTCCTTCTTTGGCATCTTCACTTAAAAATACGGGAATGCCGATCTCCATTTCTTTCGCCAACCCTTCCTTGAGAGAAAGTCCGATCCCCTCAAGGGTGGACTGTTTGACGGCTTTTACGGCCAGAGGCCCGTTTTTAACAATGATTTTCGCATAGCGTTCGGCCTCTGCCATGACCTGATCTTTGGGAACGATTTTGTTGATAAATCCAAACCGCAGGGCCTCTTCCGCATCAATGAGTTCGCCGGTGAGCATAATCTCCATGGCCTTTGCATAGGGTATCTGGCGGGGGAGCTTTATCGTGGATCCCATTAACGGGACAATCGACCATTTTACTTCCTGGAGACCGAATTGAATACCTTCAGCCGCAACCCGAATGTCGGTTGCGTACAGAATCTCCATGCCGCCGGCAATGGCGGTTCCGTTGATAGCCGCCACAACGGGTTTGTACAGCTTGAAATTCCGCAAAAATGCGTTCTGCGTCATATACGGATCAGCCTGGATCTTATGATCAGCTTCTGTTTCCGGCGGCCTGGCTCCGGTAATTAAGGGAATAAGTCGTTTTAAATCCGCGCCTGAGGAAAAAATCTTATCGCCGGTTCCGGTCAGGATGGCGCACCGAAGGCTGTCGTCATCCCGATAGTCTTTCCAGGCGTCAACAATTTCGACAACCGTCTCCGGGTCAAACGCGTTTTGCGCTTCCGGCCGGTTTAACGTGATATAGGCAATGCCGTCTTTTTTTTCGTAGATCAGGGCCATGTTTTATTTCCTTTTTATAAAAAACACCGGTTTCGTTTATTGCTCCTATAGTACCGGGGTTGAACCCGGTACTATTGATATTAGAGGCGTTACCACCCCTGGCTGTGCTCTGCTGAGTGTGCCATCAGACCGGTTCAAAATGGTCAATATCCAGTATGGTGTTTGTCGTCTTTTCGGCAAAGACCGCTTTGACTTTCATTCCTGCTTGAACAGCCTCCATATCAACGCCTTCGAGAATATGCACCATGGGGGTGTCGGCTCCGTCAAGTTGAATCATTGCCAGTACAAACGGTGCTTTCCGCGGTAAGTGCTTATCATCGTATCGAACCACCGTGAAATTGACCAATGCTCCGGTATTTCCCAGTTCCACCCAGTTGTTCCGGATGTCTTCCATGCAGCGCTCACAGGTCTGACGGGGTGGTACAAACACTTTGTCGCAGGTATTGCATTTTACACCCATGATTTTGTGCTTATCCCGGAGGGTGGTGATAAACGCGCTGCCCACCCGGCCGGCGAAATAGGTATAGGGCAGGGCCAGCTTGCCTTTAACCACATAACAGTCTGAGGTATCAAAATCCTTATTCATGTCCTGCCTCCTCATTCGTCAATTTCAAAATATTTGATGTCTTCTATGTTTCCCATTCGGTTTTCGTTCCAGACCGGGCGCAGACGGGTTCCGTGCTTGACTTTGCCGTTGAAAACAGAACCCATTTTGACCTGGTCCAGCTGTTCTGAATTCAAAAGATGCCAGAATACCTCTTCATCTTTGCACCCGTCCAGGAGAATGCCGATGGCGCCGTAAGGGGTTTCCCGGATTTCGCCGGTTAGCGGATCGGGGCTGGCATAATAACAGTATTCCATCATCCGCATTTCACCCTTGGGGCCGATCTCAACCCATTCATCATTTTTAACCCTGCAGATGGCGCATGCTTCCCTGGGCGGTGACTGAAGCCGGCCGCAAACCGGGCATTTGATGGCCAGAATTTTTTTATCTTTCAAGCCCTTTAAAAATTTTCCAAATACCGGTCCGGTGGCAAAGCGCTGGTTGACCGAGATGGTTTTTTTCAACGTAAGCAGTTCCTGTTCCTGGTGCGTGTCCTGATCCGGCGTCATGTACTTCTGAAACATGCGGCTGGTGAGTCCGAAGGTGTTCAGATCACCGGTGACCTTCAGTTTGCGCGATGCAAATGCTTGCATTCCATCTACCTTGCCGATATTGATACCGACAAATGTTTCGCCGTCGGTATCCATGACCACGTCGCATCCGGACAGGTTGTCCGTCTTTTCCAATTCCATGGCGCCGTTTTTCACGGTCAGTTTCCATTTGCCGATATTCTTGATATCATATCCGAACGTGTTGGAGATGCCTGAGGCGCCTTCGATACGGAACCGGTCTTTCATGGAATTGAATATATCTTCGACTTTGATTCCAAAAAATTCACTCATGATGCCCCCCTACCAGTCTAACTCTTTTTCGAGTATGGTTAATACGGTCCACATGGTCCCACCGAATGAGGATGCCAGTGCATGGTTTACCGGCCGCGGTATCTGGTGCGGGCCGGCATTTCCTCTGACCTGTTTGGCTGCTTCAGCGACCCTTACCATGGCCGTGGCGCCGATGGGATTGGCGGCGATAACCCCTCCGGACGGATTGATGGGCATACTGCCGTCAATCATGATTTCTCTGCTTTCAACCAGTTTTAAATGTGCGTCATCTTTGAGCAGAAAAAATTCCCTCAGCCAGTCAACTCCCCACCAGGCCGATGGGTCATACATCTCGAACACGTCAAAATATTCCAGGGGATTGTCAATGCCGTTTCTTTGATAGAGCTGCTCGGCGGCAAATCTGTGTGTGGTTCTATTGGGGTAGTAGTTATTATGCAAGTCCAGGGTTTCTTCCCTGTGAATGGTGATATGATCGCGAATCCATACCGGGTTTTCGGCGATCTGCCTGGCCTTTTCTTCGGATGCGAAAATAATTACACATGCCCCGTCTGACTGGGAACACATATGAATCAATCGTAAATCGCCAATCAGCGGGGGTGAATTTTTTATCAGGTCATCCATCTGATCCCAGTCCAGACCGAAAGCGCGGTGAGAATTGGGATTGAGACAGGCGTGCTTGTCCATGATGATGCGATAGGTCATGGCCGCTTTTCTGGCCCGTTCCTCGCCGAATTCGTCTATCAGTTTCACGGCTGCCTGGGCGGTGAGCGCACCGGACTGGAGTTTCCTGGCCCACAGGGGATCCGCCATATTGGTGATCCCGCCGGTGGTGTGTCCTTCCTGGAGTTTTTCAAATCCAATAGCCATGACCACATCATACATACCGGATGCCACCAGGTTGTCCGCCGCGCAAACCAGGGTCCCGCCGGTGGTCCCGCCAGTGGTCAGCCTGAAGGAATCGCGGCCGAATGCGCCGGAGCCAAGGGTGTGCCAGAGATCCGGTTGGTGGATCATTTCAAAAAGTTCCATGTTTCCGTGAACCACGCAATCGATATCATCGATTTTAAGGCCGGCATCATCAAGGGCCTGTCGAACAGCTTCATGGATCATTTCCGGCTGGTTGACATCTTCCCGGTGGCTGGAGAACTTGGTTTCGCCGATTCCAACGATGCCGACATTTCTGTTTTTCTTTTTATATCCCATAAGTTGTACCCCCTAATTTTCCAGAATAATGACTGCATGATGCTGTCCAGCCGCCCCGGTTGTCCCATGGGCAATCGCTCTTTTCGCGCCATCGACCTGACGATCGCCGGCTTCCCCTTTGAGCTGGAAAACTGCTTCCACTGCCCGGGCAAGCCCGCCCAGCATGATCGGATTGCCGTTCAACATCCCGCCGGAAAGGTTTACATGGTTTGATTCCAGGCCGCCTGAATCGATCCAGTCGCCGCCTTTGCCGTCATCCGCGAGTCCTAAGCCTTCGGCCCACATGGGGAGCTGATAGGCATATGCGTCATTGATTTCCACAATGTCAAAGGAGGTTTTGGGGTTTGATATGCCCGCCATTTGACAGGCTTTCCGGGCGGCTTTTTTTAAGGCAAAGTTTGAGGTCAGATCTTTGTCACCCGGAAAATAGCTGTCCATGCAACTTCCGAATCCGGTGAGAAAAACGGGTTTATCCGTAAATTCATGGGCGCGGTCTTCACAGCAAAGGAGCATGCCGACCGCCCAGTCCGTGACCGGGTATTGATGGAGTTCCCGGATGGGATCGGACAGCATCGGGGAGGCTAAAACATCCTGCTCTGAAATCAATTCATTTTTTCTGGCATAGGGATTCTTCGCTGCCAGTTGACGGGACCGGGCAACGATTTTTGCCAGGTGCGCATCGGTCACGCCGGATCTTTCCATATATGCCCGTGCCTGAAAGGCGCTGACGTTTAAGAAATCCAGGCCAAGGGGGCGGCAGAAAAACGGGTCAAACGCAAGATTCGTACACATGTTTCTGCTTTCCGACTGAGACTCTTTGCAGTGTCCCATCAAAAGAATCACATCATCATGTCCGGACAGGATGGATGCCATGGCATATCCCAGACCATTGATACCGTCCTGAGCGGTTTTTTCCTCACCTCTGAAATGGGCGCCCACAACGTCCGTCATGCCGTTATCAGAGATGGTCCGGGCATCAAACACATCATCCGAACAGGTGATCACGTTTCGGATACCTTTTTCCATGTCAAAGGTCACGCCGGTCTGGCCGATGATGGATTCAAAACAGTCAAAGAGCATGCCCTGAAACCTCTGATACCAGATATCTGGTTCGTTTTTGATCTGCGCGACGGCACAGACTGCGACTTTTCCGCTCATAATCTCCCCCCCTCTTTGAAAATCTTTTCAGAACATGATCGAACGCGGCATGGCTGCGTTACAATCCTCTGCATGGGTAAATGCAGTTCGTATATCCAGAAGTTGAACGTTTTTCGACGCCGGATCACTTATTGAAGGGAACCGGCGGTATGGCCAGACAACTCCCTTCCGCCACCAGTTCATCATTCTGATTGGTCCATCTGAGCTCCATGCGAACCCATCGTCGTTTTTCAATTTTTTCAACCACTTCACCGATTGCAGTGATGGTGTCGCCAAAATATGTCGGCTTTCTGAACCGAACCGTTAGTTCCGGAATAACCGTGCCCAGACCAGGCAGTTTCATGCCGAGTACCGGCGCGATAAGGCTCTGGGGCAGGGCACCATGGGCGATCCGTGTGCCGAAGGGTGTCATTTTGGCGAACTCTTCATTTAAGTGCATGGGGTTGAAATCCCCTGAAATTCCGGCGAACAGATAGACATCGCTTTCAGAGATGGTCTTGGAAAATGAAGCGGACATACCGATTTCCAGTTCATCATAAGAGTATCCCATCTCAAATTTGGCTTTATCTTCCACGGGACGGAAATGATCGATATCCATCATGGTGCCGGTTGTTTTCTTTGCAAATACGGCTTTTACCTTAATACCGGCTTTCATCTTGCTTAAGGCCACGCCCTTGACGATGTGAGCAATCGGTGTATCCGCCCCGTCAAGTTTGATCATTGCTAAAATATACGGGGGATCAAACGGCTGGTGCGGTTCCTTGTATCGTATGACCGTAAACCCGGTGACAATTCCGGTAGTTTTCACATCCACCCAGTTTTCGGAAATATCTTCAAAACATTTTTCACAGGTTGATCGCGGTGGGACAAAGACTTTATTGCAGTTTTCACATTTTAAGCCCTTGATTTTTTTATCATCCCGGAGGCTGATAATAAACCGGCTTCCTGTCCGTCCGGCAAAATATTGATAGGGCAGGGCCAGTTTTCCGTCTACGACAAAACAATCAGTATTCATAATTGTCTCCTTACCTTTATTATCAATCGATCAGTTCAAAATATTTAATATCTGTAATTGCGCCGATTCTGTTTTCATTCCAAACCGGTCGAACCCTGTCACCTTTTTTGGCACGGTCCATATCTTCAGGATTTAATTCATGCCAGAGTGTTTCATGGTCTTTGCACCCATCCAGGAGAAAGTGGGCGGAAATATACGGTGTTTCACGGCTTTCTCCGGTCAATGGGTCCGGACTGGCATAAAACGTGACATCCATGATGGTGATCACGCCTTCGGGTCCGACTTCAACCCAGTCTGTCGCCCGAACCACGCATTCTGCGCAAACCTCTCTCGGGGGCAGTTGGAGCCGTCCGCATTTGGGGCATTTGTTTGCCATTATTTTTTTCTCTTTAAACGAATTGAGAAATTTCCCCATGACCGGGCCGGTGGAAAATTTTTGCGGAATGGATAGAATCTGTTTTTTCACAATCAGCTCTTCTCCCTGTTCTTCCTCTCCCCCGGACGGCGGGGTGTATTTTTTAAAAAATTTGGTGGCCTTGGTAAGGAGGCCGAGGTCGCCCTCGACTTTCAGCTTTCCGGAGGTAAACGCGGTCATGCCGTCGAGTTTTCCCAGGGTGATGGCGATCCAGTCTTTGGCCGAACAGGTCGTGGTGACATTGGGGTTGTGCAGGCCTTCCTTGAC
Organism: uncultured Desulfobacterales bacterium; assembly: GCA_964578935.1. GTDB lineage: Bacteria > Desulfobacterota > Desulfobacteria > Desulfobacterales > SURF-7 > JAQYVL01. The sequence goes on from CAZOEW010000040.1 coordinate 12,581, forward strand.
CTTTACGCTGCCGTTATCCACACAGACCGTATATTCACCGCCTCCGGTCCCGGTAATGATGTAGCCGTAATTTGCCGTAACCCCGGCCACTCCTTCCGGGTTGACCCGCGATTCCATGGTGCCGAAGATGTCGGCAACGGTGACTTCCGGCGCGGATTTGGGTGGTGTGTATTTTTTAAAGAACTTGGTGGCCTTGGTAAGGAGGCCGAGGTCGCCCTCGACTTTCAGCTTTCCGGAGG
>CAZOEW010000040.1:12919-22488 GCA_964578935.1 uncultured Desulfobacterales bacterium
CCCCGGCCACTCCTTCCGGGTTGACCCGCGATTCCATGGTGCCGAAGATGTCGGCGACACTCACTTCCGGCCCTTTTTTGGCGCCGGGAGCACCCTTTAACCCCCAATCGCGAAGGGTTTTTTTCAATACTTTTCCGATAGGACTTCGGGGAAAATCGTCTTCCAGAAGTTCAACGTATTTTGGAACTTTAAATGCGGCAAGATGTTCTTTGCAGTATGCGATGACTTCCTCTTCCGTCAAGGAATCATCTTCCGCCACCACAAACACTTTAATTTCTTCGCCCATGGTCTTGTCCGGAACTCCTACGGTGGCGGCTTCCTGGATTTTTGGATGACCGGCGAGAAGATTGTCAATCTCTTTTGGATAAATATTTTCCCCGCCGCGGATAACCATGTCTTTTATCCGATCAACAATGAATATATAACCGTCTTCATCCTTGATGCCCACGTCACCGGTATGCAGATATCCATTGACGATTGTTTCAGCGGTTTCCTCGGGCTTATTGAAGTAGCCGACCATGACATTGTCGCCCTTGATTACAATTTCTCCGCGTTCATTGGGCGGCTGTTCGTTGCCCTGCTCATCAAAAATTTTTACTTCCTGGCCGGGAAGCGCAAGTCCGATGGAACCGATTTTCCGGACGCCGTCCCTGGGATTGATGGTGCTGACGCAGGTGCCTTCGGTGAGTCCGTAACCTTCCACAATGGGAATGGAAAATGTCTCCTGGAAATTGTTCATGGTCTCTTGTGTTAAGGGGGCGGCCCCGCAGATACCGAATTCCAGTGAGCTTAAATCATATTTCTGACGGGTCGGATCAGATAGAAGGATCTGGTAAACAGCCGGAACGGCGGAAAAGAAATTGATTTTAAATTGTTCAACGATTTCCCAGAATTCGCTGGCGCTGAACGCTTTTCGAAGAACGATCTGATGGCCTTTTCCCATGGAAGAGGTACAGGTCAGCATGGCGTTCACATGAAAGAGCGGCAGGAAGCAGAGAAAATTTTTGTTTTCGTCCGTGTTCAGCGCCGCGTTAATGCCGTTGGCATCGGCAACAACATTTTTATTGGACAACAATACGCCTTTTGGATTTCCGGTGGTGCCCGAAGTATAAAAGATAAATGCGATGTCTTCGGGATCGGCATCGCTTATGACCGGCGTATCATCCGGATTTTCAAATAGAGACTCAAACGATATATGTCCTTCAGCCGGTTTTTTACTGATTTCAATGACTTTTTCAAGGTGCGGACATTTATTTTTTATTTCATTGAAAATGGGCAGGTACTGATCTTCCACAATCAGGCCGGTACCTTTTGAGTCGTTTAACAGATATTCAACCTCTGGTGCTTTCCACCAGCCGTTGATGGGTCCGGCCACTGCACCGATTTTAATGATGGCATAATAGGCGATCAGTGTCTCCGGACTGTTCTGGACCCATACGTGAATGAAACTGCCTTTTTTAAAGCCTTGTTTTTTTAATGCATTGGCAAGGATGTCAATTCGTTTGCTTAATTCACCATAGGTATATGCACGGTCATAAAACCGCATATACGGAAAATCTTTATATCTTTTGACGGCATCATCGATGTATTTGCCTATATTCATTTCAGCCTCCTATCTTCATGACTGTGAAAAATTAATCATATATGAATTATTAAATGACTTGCTCTGCTATGGGGCTTTCCGCGTTAGCAGGAACAGAACCGTCCAAAGGGTCCCCCCGAATCCGGATGCCAGGGCCTGATTAACGGTTTTTTTGATCTGATGATCGCCCGCCTCCCCCATAATCTGGAGCGCCGCTTCGGCCACCCGCACCATGGCCGTTGCGCCGATGGGGTTGGAAGCGGTGACGCCGCCTGATGGATTAACGGGAAACGCGCCGTCGATGGCAATTTCATCATTTTCAATCATTTTAAGGTGCTCATCGTTCTTTAAAAGCAGAAACTCTCTGAGCCAGTCAAGCCCCCACCAGGAGGAAGGATCATACATTTCAAACATATCGATTTCTTTGCGCGGATTTTTAATCCCGTTTCGTTCAAACAGTTTTTCAGCTGCGTATCGATGCGACATGACAACCGGCGCATCACCGAACGCGCAGAAACTCTCTTCCCGATGAACCGTGATGTGGTCCTTAATCCAGGCCGGCTGTTTGCGAAGCTGCCTGGCTTTTTCTTCTGACGCAAAAATCATGGCGCAGGCACCGTCACTTTGAGAGCACATATGGATCATCCGCAGCTCGCCGACCAGTGCCGGGGAACTGACCATCAGATCATCTGCCTGGTCAAACTCAAGCCCGAGCCGGCGGTGTGCTTTCTTATTTTTCATGGCATGCTTATCCATCTGGATCCGGTACTTCATGGATGCTTTTTTCGCACGCTCTTCACCGAATTCATTGATGACCTGTTCCGCGGTCATTCCGGTCAATGCGCCGGTCTGCAGCTGTCTTGCCCACAGCGGATCAGCCATATTGGTAATACCGCCGGTGGTGTGGCCTTCCTGGAGCTTTTCAAAACCAATGGCGAGAACGATATCATGAAGTCCCGAGGCGACCAGGTAATCGGCCGTGCAGCAGAGGGTGGCACCTGTTGTACCGCCGGTAGTTACCCGCACGGTTTCCTTGCCGAAGGCGCCGGTGCCGATGGTATGCCAGAGATCCGGTTGATGGACCATCTCAAAAAGTTCCATATTGCCGTGAACGATACAGTCAACATCCTCTATTGTTATTCCGGCATGCTTCAGGGCTTCCGTAACCGCTTCATGGATCATTTCCGGCTGATTGACATCTTCTCTATGGCTCGAATAAACGGATTGTCCCACTCCGACGATGCCGACATTTCTATTTTTTTTCATCGTTTACCTCCTAATCCCTTTCCAGTGTGACCACAGAATGAAATTGTCCCGCCGGACCCATTACTCCATGGGCAATGGCTGTTTTAGCATGATCAACCTGCCTGTCTCCCGCTTCTCCGCGCAGCTGGAAAGCTGCTTCAGCGGCGCGAACAAATCCGCCAAGGATCAGGGGATTGCCGGCAAGCATCCCTCCGGACAGGTTTACATTGTTTTTTGACGGACCGTCAGCATCCAGCCATTGTGCACCTTTCCCGTCATCACATAGACCGATGCCTTCCGCCCACATGGGAAGCTGATACGCGTATTGATCGGACACCTCAATCACATCAAAAGCGGATTTGGGATCAGATATTCCAGCCCTTTTATACGCTCTTTCAGCGGCTTTTTTTAATGCAAAATTCGAGACAAGGTCACGGTCGCCGAGAAAGAAACTGTCCATGCAGTTCCCGACACCGGTAATCCAGACCGGATTGCCACATATTTTTCTGGCAACATCTTCAACCGCCAGAATCATTCCCACAGCTCCGTCCGATACCGGATACGCATGGAGTTCACGAATGGGATCTGCCAGCATTTCCGAAGTCATTACCTCTTCGACAGACACCTTCCCGGTGCCTCTGGTGTATGGATTTTTTGACGCATATTCTCTTGCCCGGACAACAATTTTCGCCAGCTGCTCATCGGTTACGCCGGATTTGTCTCCATATGCCTGGGCCTGCAGGCCGGCCGCGGCACAGAAGTCAAGCCCCACCGGACGGGTGAAAAACGGGTCAAACGCAACATGCGTCACCATGTTTCGGCTCTGGGCCTGGGATTCTTTGCAATGGCCAAGCAGCAGGACGATATCGTTATGTCCCGATTGAATTGCGGCAAGACCGTAATATAATGCCTGGATTCCTTCCTGTGCGATTTTTTCTTCACACCCGAAGTGTGCGCCAAGCACATCCGTCATCGCGTTGTCTGAAATGGTCCGGGCATCAAACACATCATCTGATACGCTGATGCTCATGTCGATACCGGTTGCTCCCTTTACATGCCGCGAGAATGTGATATCAACCTGCTCCCGAAGCGCTTCTATCACTTCCAGCGCCATACCCTGAAATCGAATGTCTTTTTTATTGCGCTCAAATGTTGTCTGCGCAACCGCACAAATACCAACTTTTTTTGCCATTATTATGCCCCCCCTTAATTTGAATTTGCGATGAAACATTTATTTTGAGAACAAATAATTTGTTTCCGTGTAACAATTCCAGAAATCCCCGTTTTTTATTGTCCGTATAATGTTGTCCTTGTTCCGCATGCAATCGGTTTCAATCCATGCTCTTCCGCATCCCAGGCGGGTGTGAGAGTCATCGGTTGCGACTTTTGAAAATGGGATGTCGTCAATTTCGTATTCCGGAGTTCGAAAACCTTTGGATGTCACTTCCACCGCATCAATCGGGTATCTTTCAGAAACAGCGTTAATACGATCAATGACCTTTTCCATGGGGAGATCCAGTTCCGAGGGATGGTTGAAAATATGAAGCACATCGCTGTCACCGTAAATCTTGTTGACATGAACATATCCTTTTTCAAAAACAGTCAATTCCACCCCTGTAAAAATAATCAAGTCCGTTTTTATCTCTTTTATCGATTTGTAACAGTCGGGCCGCATCAGGTAGTCATGATCCGTCAGCGCGATAAAATCAAATCCCAGGCCCGAATAAACGCGAATTACCTCTTCTATGGAAAGTTCTCCGTCTGAACAGGTCGTATGAATATGCAGGCCGCCCTTCAAGTGCATGATTTCTTGTCCAGCAAATTGTTGACTCCGCCGAGAATGAACGCTACCGCGTCCCGGCCGATAATTTTTAAATCTTTGGATTGATCCTGCCAGAACAGGTACTGGTAGGCGACCCGTTCGTAAATGCCCATGATACTCACGGCGATCACCTCGGCTGAAAATTTTCCTTTGAATGTAAATCCCTCGTTTTTACTGACAGCCAATAAAGCATTCCGGACATCACTGGTACATTTATCAAAAAGCGTTTTCCGGTGTTTTTCCACCAGAGGGCTCTGCCCAGCGGATTCCCGAAAGATAATGGCGCATTTTTCAGGGTAATTGAAGCAGAAATCTTCAAAAAACGCATACCCGGCCAGTTTGAAACTTTCGATGGTGGCACCTTGTTTTAAAAATACAGATCCAAGGGTACTGCGAAGCAGGTAACCGATTTCATCCATCAGCTGGATAATAAGGTCTTCCTTGTTTTTAAAATAGAAATAAACCGCCCCGACGGAAACTTCAGAGGCATTGGCGATCTGTTCCATGCTTGCCTTATGATACCCGACTGTTGCAAAAAGCGTTTCCGCAGCCTTTAAGATCGTTTGATACCGATGTTCCCGCTCCCGCTGACGCCGAAGTGCTGATCGGGATAACGGTTCACTTGTTGATGTTTTTTTAGCGGGCATAAGCGTTCCTTCTTAATTTAAGCAAGCCAGGGACTGTGCCGGTGATTTTTCCGTATTTTGTGCAGATGAATGCCTGTTCCGGGGCGTTGCCGGTCATGTACCTGGAAGCGATGCGTTTTTTAAATGCTTCCACGTCAACCTGTTTTTTGAGATCCTGTTCCCGTATCCGGGAGGCAATCTCTTTGTTGAACACCAGCTTTTCTTGGGTGAATGCACAATCCATCCGAATCTCTTGATTCATTTCAATGTAAGAGTAAATAGAGTTTTTAAGGTTGTTCATAAAATGAATTTGATTCAACTTTAAAATCCAATTCAGCAATTGTCAAGGATTTTTTGCGCAGATTTCAAATTCGGTTGTTTTAATCTGCAACCCCCATCCCGGCCATTCAGGGTAAAACTAAAAAATTTTTACTGACCGGGGGATCACTTTGCTGCTGTGTTTTATGGAATGCGGTTTAATCAGCGGCATTTTAATGGGCTGCTACCCAGGTGATTCATATTTCCATTTGAATATTTTTTTATCCTGTTATACTCTTTCAAGACAGATGAAAAATATTTTTTATCTGGCTGATTAAAAAAGAGATCGATTGCTTGTGAAACAATAAGGGAGGTTGTTCAACAAATGAACATTGAACTGAACAAGGTGATTTACTCCATGATCGGGGTAAGCAAGTACCATAATAAAAAGCCGGTACTGAAAGATATTTCCCTTTCATATTTTTATGGTGCCAAGATCGGGGTTTTGGGGCTGAACGGATCCGGGAAAAGCTCTCTTTTACGGATTCTGGCGGGTGTGGACAAAGAATTTAATGGCGAAACCGTTCTATCCAAGGGATATACAGTTGGCTTTCTGGAACAGGAGCCGCTGCTTGATAATACAAAAAGTGTGCGGCAAATTGTTGAAGAAGGGGTTCAGGAAACCGTTGATCTGATGAATGAATTTAACACCATCAACGATCAGTTTGCTGAACCGATGTCTGATGAAGAGATGGATAAGCTAATCCAGCGTCAATCAAAAGTGCAGGAAAAGCTTGATGCCCTGGATGCCTGGGATCTGGATTCGCGGCTCACGATGGCAATGGATGCCCTGCGCTGCCCCGAAGGGGACACCCCGGTAAAAGTTCTCTCTGGTGGAGAGAGGCGACGGGTTGCTCTCTGCCGTCTGTTACTGCAAAAACCGGATATCCTCCTGCTTGACGAGCCTACAAACCATCTGGATGCAGAGTCAATAGCCTGGTTGGAGCATCACCTGCAGCAATATCCAGGCACCATAATCGCTGTAACCCATGATCGATATTTTCTTGATAATGTTGCCGGCTGGATTCTGGAACTGGATCGGGGGCACGGCATACCCTGGAAGGGAAATTATTCTTCCTGGTTGGAGCAGAAACAGACTCGTCTAAAGCAGGAAGAAAAAACAGAATCAGAACGGCAGAAAACGCTGAAGCGGGAACTCGAATGGATTCGGCTGTCCCCAAAAGGGCGCAGAACAAAATCAAGGGCGCGCATCAGTTCATACGAGAAACTGCTTGAGCAGGAAAATGAAAAACTAGACAAAGATCTGGAGATTTACATTCCTCCCGGACCTCGTTTGGGCAAGGTTGTCATTGAAGCGGACAATGTGACCAAGGCATACGGCAGGAACCTGCTCATGGAAAAGCTGTCGTTCAGCCTTCCGCCAGGCGGAATTGTGGGGATTATCGGTCCCAACGGCGCCGGTAAAACAACGCTTTTCAGGATGATAACCAATCAGGAGGTCCCGGATTCCGGAACGATTAAAATCGCTGATACCGTACGGTTGGCCTATGTAGACCAGAGCCGGGACAGTCTTGAACCCGACAAAAACATCTGGGAGATGATTTCGGACGGGCAGGATACCATTCAGCTTGGTAGTCGTTTTGTCAACTCCAGGGCTTATGTCGCCAGATTTAATTTTTCCGGGTCTGATCAACAGAAAAAGGTCGGGAGCCTGTCGGGTGGCGAGCGCAACCGTGTTCATCTTGCAAGAATGCTCAAAGAGGGTGCGAATGTGCTGCTGCTGGATGAACCGACCAACGATCTGGATGTCAACACCATGAGGGCTCTGGAAGAAGCACTGGAAAATTTTGCGGGCTGTGCGGTTATCATCAGTCATGACCGCTGGTTTCTGGACAGGATTGCCACTCATATTCTGGCCTTTGAAGGGGAAAGCAAGGTGACCTGGTTTGAAGGAAATTATTCGGACTATGAGGAGGATAGACACAAGAGGCTTGGTATTGAGGCGGATCAGCCTCGGCGAATTAAGTATCGGCAGCTAACCCGGGAGTGATCAGCCAATCGGAAAAGTTTATTCCTGTTTCTCCTTGCTGCAAGGCAGCAGGATGATATGAAACCTGTTGGAAATTCAAGGTTAAAATTTTTCCATTAACCGCTTCGTTTTTCAGAAAAATATCAGCATTTTTACCGACACGACACGTTAAATGGAATTCCTTCTTTTTCAAAACCGGAGGACTTGTGAATGGTCCAGAAACCTTCTGATGAAGTATCGGCGCAACGAATTAAAACATTAGAAAAAGAAATTACCGCGCCCAAGCAAAACAAGGAGGTGCTATCCCTCAGTGAGGCGGAACTCCGCGCCACGCTCTATGGCATCGGGGATGCCGTCATAATGACCGACATCAAAGGACGCGTGATACAGGTGAACCCGATGGCCGAACAAGTAATCGGGTGGAGCGAGGCGGAGGCATTTGGAAAGCCGCTGGAAGAAATTTTTTACATCGTCGATGAGGAGACTCATCGCCAGGTGGCGACTCCCCTGGCAAGTGTCTTGCGCATGGGGGCGGCGGCAAGGTTAAGCGACAAGACGCTGCTCATCACCCGGGATGGAAAGGAATGCCCTGTTGCCGGCTTTGGTTCGCCGCTCTTGGATGCGCAGAAAAACATCACCGGCATGACGTTGATCTTTCGTGGTCAGACCCTGGAGCGCCTGACAAAGCGCTTTATTGAAGTTCACCATTCTTTAATCGAATTCGCTGCCACGCATACGCTTCATGAGCTTTTGACCAAAGCGCTGGACGAAGTGGAAGACTTTGTGAACAGTCCCATAGGATTTTATCACTTTGTGGAGCAGGATCAGAAGACCCTTTCTCTGCAGCAATGGTCCACTCGAACACTGAATGAATTCTGTACCGCAGCGGGAAGGGAGAATCACTACGAAATTGATAAGGCCGGCGTCTGGGTGGACTGCGTATACGAAAAAAAACCGGTAATTCACAACAACTATGCATCGCTTCCGCACAAGAAGGGAATGCCGGAAGGTCATGCCGCAATAATCCGTGAACTGGTGGTGCCGGTAATACGGGAAGACAAGATCGTCGCCATCCTTGGAGTGGGAAACAAACCGGATGAATACACGCAACAGGACATGGAGATCGTTTCTTACTTTGCCGACTTAACCTGGGAGATCGTCAGGCAAAAACGGGCTGAGGAGGCGATGAAGGAGAGTGAGCAGCGATACAGAGAACTATTTGAATATTCGCTTGACTGTATTTATCTATATGACTTTCAAGGGAATTTTATTGAAGCGAACACCGCCTCTTTAGACTTATTTGGATACACCCGGAAGGAGCTCAAATCTCTTAATTTCGCATCGTTATTGAGTGGTGATGACTTATTAAGAGCATTTAATGCCGTGAAAGAGATTATGGAAACGGGTTCCCGAAATGATTTTTTTGAATATAAAGCAAAAAAGAAAAATGGTGAATATGTATATGTTGAATCCAAAAGCTCTTTAATACACCGTGATGGCGTACCTTACGCTATCATGGGAACCGCACGAGACATTACCGTGCGCAAAAATGCTGAAGAGGCGCTTCGGCGAAGCGAAGCAAAATTCCGGGGGCTTGTTGAGGCGACCTCTGATTGGATATGGGAAACCGATACAAAAGGCGTCTACACATATGTCAGTCCACAGGTTAAAGTCATGCTTGGATACAAACCAGAGGAGGTTGTCGGAAAAAGCCCGTTCGATCTGATGCCTCCTGAAGAGGCGGAACGAATTGCGAAACTCTTCAAGGATGCTTCAGAAAGAGGCGAACCAATTGTTGCGTTAGAGAATATCAATCTTCACAAAGACGGATGCCGAAAAGTTCTGGAGACAAGTGGCGTTCCGTTTTTCAGCAAGACGGGAAAGATCATCGGTTACCGAGGGATTGATCGCGATATCACAGAGCATAAGCGGGCTGAAGAGGAGAAAAGGAAAATTCTTGAATTTGCCGCGGAGCAGAGCAAGCAC
>CAZOEW010000041.1:0-22331 GCA_964578935.1 uncultured Desulfobacterales bacterium
AAATGATACCTCCGTCACACTCAACATCTCCAAAGGTCAGCTTGCAAGCCTTCTGGGAACGATTCCCGAAACCATGTCACGTATTCTCACAAAAATGAGCAGCATGAATCTGATCGAAGTAAACGGCCGAGGCATCCGGCTCCTCGATTTAGCTGGTCTGCGGGATCTAGCTGAAAGCGGTAAACTATGAATTTCATTCCCGCATGCCGTTCCGGATCTCTTGGGTTTGCAACCCTTATCAACGAAATGTTCCGATTCGACCGCGATCCAGAATTTCTTTGTTCGCGGATTGTGTCACGGGGAGGCTGCTTGACCGCTATCGCGTATGCGGGAATCGGAACATTCATTCATTGGACAGCCGATATAATCTTTGTAATAGGCGATTTTGTAACGGATCGTCTTTTGCTTTCAGGGAGAATGAATGGAACTCAGCAGAGAACAGATAAAGCGGTATAACAGACACATTCTCATCGATGAGATCGGAATCAAAGGACAGCAGCGGATTTCAGAAGCAAAGGTTCTTGTCATAGGTGCCGGAGGGCTTGGATCGGCTGTTCTTTTTTATCTGGCTGCAGCCGGAGTCGGGACAATCGGGATCGCTGACAGCGACGTGGTCGACCTCACCAATCTTCAGAGACAGATCATCCATTTTACAGATGATTTGAACAAACCCAAGGTTCAATCCGCGAAAGAAAAAATAATCGGAATAAATCCCGATGTACATGTCAACACACATCCTGAATTCGTGAATTCGAACAATATTCCTGGGCTCATCCGGGAGTATGATTTCATCGTGGACGGCACAGACAATTTTTCATCCAAGTTTCTGATCAACGATGCCTGCGTTATTGCCGGAAAACCGTTTTCCCATGCAGGCGTTCTGGTTTTCGACGGCCAGATGATGACCATTGTACCGAAGATGTCAGCATGCCTGCGATGCGTCTTCCCGAAACCACCCCCTCCGGCTGCGGAGCAGAGCAGCAATCAGGTGGGCATTCTTGGCTCTCTGGCAGGGACTTTCGGGACACTCCAGGCAACGGAAGCATTAAAATTTATTGTTCAAAAAGGAACGCTGCTTACCAACAGGCTGCTGATCTATAACGCCCTTGAACTGACCTTCAGGGAGGTGAAACTGAAAAAACGAACCGCCTGCCCTGCATGCGGAGAGAATCCGAAGATTTCGACACTGACGGATTATGAAGAGACAATCCGTTCTCTCTGAAACGGTCTTTGTTTTATTGACTGCCGTAGCTGTGCAACCCGGGAAGATAATTCACCCCGAAATAGGTAAACAGAACCGCCACAAATCCGAGTATGGAAAGATATGCGATACGCTTTCCATCCCAGCCCCGCATCATTCTGGCATGCAGCAGCGTTGCATAGACAAACCAGGTGATCAGAGACCAGGTTTCCTTGGGATCCCAGCCCCAGTAACGGCCCCATGCCGAATTTGCCCAAACAGCCCCGGTTATGATTCCAAGGGTGAGAAACAAAAAGCCGAACATGACCAGCTGGTAATTCAGCTCATTCAAAACACCAACAGTTGGAAGGCGTTCCAAAAAAGAGCCGCTTCCTCCTTTGCTGTTGTTTTTTACAAGATATATCAGGCTGATTCCAAATGCGAGCGCGAATGCACTGTACCCGATAAAGCAGGTTATTACATGAGCGATGAGCCAGTTGCTTTTCAGTGCCGGAAGCAAAGGCTGAATCTGATCATTGATGTTGGGAGATAAAGACGCATATGCCATTGTCAGGAATACAAGAGGCGCTATCACAGAGCCGATAGTTCGATTTTTATACCTTCGTTCAATGATCAGGTACAAAACCGCAATGGTCAAAGCAAAAAATACCAGTGACTCATAGAGGTTTGAAAAAGGCGCATGACCGATTCCCAATCTGTAAGATTCCCGCCATCTCAGAATGATACCTGCGGCATTTCCGATTGCGCCTGTCAACAGCACGACCGATGCCAGTTTGCCCGGCAGGGATCGCTTGAAAACCAAAGAGAGGATATATAAAAATGCGGACAAACCGTATACAAAGGTTATAATGGATAATACATTTGAACTGTTCATTTTATTTTCCTGAATGATAGCGAGTATAATTTAATTAATAAAAACAAAAAGATGTGACTTGTATTGTTCTTTTCGTTCAGATGGTTATTGGTTCAGTCTTTTCAAAATCCGGGCAATTACATTTTCCATTCCAAGTTTATTTTTGTTGGAAGCTCCGGCAATCATTACTTTTGTTTTTTTACCGCTTTTGACTGCTTCGACACAAATCCGTTGATGAGACATGAAAAAAGTGATGAAGCATCCGATTATCATTAACATAAAACCCGAATAAACAACCCAGACTCCGGGATCTTTTGTAATCTGGAGGCCTGTATAATATTTCTCCTCATACTCTTCGACAGAAACGAGTACCTCGCCTTTTCTCATCCCGTCAAAGCCTGGAAAACGCAATGGCAGAATGATTTCAATGGATTCTCCATTTTCCGGCTCAATCACCCCGATAAAAGCCTCACCAAGGGCATGGCCCCTGAAAGCGGCGGATTTCGTGTATCCTTTTAATACAAACGTTCCCGAACCTTCCGGAATAGGAGTCTGCTGTCCGATCATCAGCTTTTTGATGTAGCTCATGTCCGATTCTTTGATCGTGAATTTCAACGTAACTTCTTCAGGAGGGAGGAGACCATAGCTGGATTGAAAAATATTGATCCCCCTGAAACGAAGCGGGTCGTTCACAATGATATCTTTTTGGAAAACGGGCTTGTTGTTTTCAAGGATCGTCAGGCTTGAACGAAACTCCCTGGGAGTGCCTGATTCATAAAACGTGACCTTGAAATCCTCGCAACGAATTTCAAAATCAAGTGGATACATTTTATCTGAATTGCTGATCCGAACACCGGTAACTCCTTTGCCTTCGGGGATATTAACATACCCCTCAAAACCGAAATTTGAGCCGAGAAATGCGCCAATCAGCAGGAGAACAATGCTGAGATGGACAACGTAAACCCCTAATCGAGTCCACCGCCATTTTTCCGCGAAAATACAAAACCCGTTTTCACTATCCTCTGTATGACTGTACCCAAACCTTTTTGCGACAATCGTTTCATAGATGCTTTTCAACTGCTGAGGTGACTCATCTCTGACAAATTCTTTTTTATCGGCCAGACTTCGAAAACGTGAAATATGGAACTGCGGCTTTTTGACAAATATGATTTTCCAGGTTCGAGAAAGCCGATCGACTGAACAGACAACAATATTGATCAGCAGCAAAATAATCAGCATCTGAAACCACCAGGAATGATACATATCAAAAAAATCGAAGATATAAAATACCCGGTAAAAGAACTCACCGAATGCTTTCAAATATTCTGCAGGAGGTTTATTCTGCGGGATGAGTGTCCCGATAATCGAAGTTGCCGCGAGTGAAAACAACAGGAATATAGAGAGCTTTACCGATACAAAAAACTTCCATAACGCGTTCAAGTAGCCTTGAAGATATTTCATCTTCTTTACACAGTTACCCTTTCAAGTCTGGCATACATTTCTCTTCTATTTAACGGCAATCATCCGTCCATGCGTTCTGCATAAGCGGTAATTTTCTTATATGTCATTTCTGAGTTTTGGATACAATCACCAACTGAAATTCCCCCGCGATAATTACCGGCTAGAAAAAGCCCCTGATTCATAATCTCAAATTTTTCAAAATATCTTTCGTGCTCAATATACCCCAGCGTGTATTGCGGTATGGCTTTGGGCCAGGTTTTTTCTCTCACAAATATGGGATCGTCATGAATGTTCATAATATTTTTGAATTCCTCGATGACCCTGTGAACCAGTTTGTCACTCTCCCGGCGCAACAGTTCCGGTGAGCGTGCTCCGCCGATAAATAAAGTAAAAGCCGCCTTATCCTCAGCGGCCCTTTGTGGAAATATCACTGAACTCCAGATTGCGCCCAGGAAAGTTTTGTTCTCTGTTTCCGGAATTAAAAATCCAAATCCATCCAGGGCCCGGCCGATTTTTTCTTTTTTGAAACCCAGGTAGAGCACTTTGACAGGGGGATAATAGATCTCACTCAAATGATTGAACAATTCCCTGTCCTGCTCGGCAAATATGGAAGCAGCTCTATATGCGGGTATCGCGCACAACACAATATCCGCCGACACTTCACAGGGTTCGTTAACATGACGGTATACAACTTTATATCCGCTTCTATCTTTCACCACTTTTTGGACATCACAGCTGTACTTGATTTTATCTCCGATTTTTTCAGCAATCGCATTGGGAAAAGCCTGCATGCCGTTTTTAAAAGAAAACATCTTCGCGCTCCGTTTGGACTGCTCTGAACGCTGCTTTCTTTCCCTTGCGCCCCGGATCATACCGAGGATCAATCCGCCATAGCGCTCTTCAAGTCGATACAGTTTTGGAAATGCCGATTTAACACTCAGGCTGTCCGGGTCACCCGCGAACACGCCAGCGACAAAAGGGTTTATCGCGTAATCGAGGAACTCTCTGCCAAGTCGCCTTGTTACGAATTCAGAAATACTCTGATAGTATCCGTCTCTTGATCTTCCGATGAAAGGTTCTGCCAGAATTCGGGCCTTCGCTCTGAACGAAAATAATTTTGTGTTTAAAAAGGCCCGAGGGCTTGTCGGAAGCTCGTAAAGTTGATCGTTTCTCAGAATATACCGTTTGTCGCTTTTTTCATTCGCGTAAACCATTTCTTCACGAAGGCCTGTTTCATCAACAATCTGTCCTATCAACGGCACCGTTTCCAAACCGCTGTTCGGGCCGTAGTCAACAAGAAAACCTTCTTCATGTCTTGTTTCCATGGAGCCCCCCGGTTCATTCTTCGATTCAAGCACCGTAATATCAAATCCAGCCCTGTTCAGCCAATACCCGATAGAAAGCCCGGATATCCCGGCGCCTAAGATTACAATTTTTATTTCGTTTTTCTTCATTTTTATGCCGGTATATTCTCGATATCGCTTTTCTGAAGCGCTTTGAGAGCAATCTCTTTCAACGCTTCACAAAAAAGTCCGGAATCATTTAATCCCGTCATTACAATAAAATTTTCAATGCCCGCCCTTCCGGCGATATCCCTGTATTCGATGTCCAGTTCATGCAGTGTTTCAATATGATCCGATACGAAGCTTATCGGAATGATCAGCAGGTGTTTTTTGTTTTTTTGCCCCAGCTCTTCGATCACGGTATCCGTCGATGGTTCAAGCCATTTTACAGGACCGACTTTGCTCTGGAAACACAGATGATACTCATTTGAAAAATTACGCTCCGCCATCACCATTTCAACTGTTTTCTTGATCTGATCGCTGTAAGGATCTCCTTGTTTCACAAGGTTCTCGGGCGTCCCGTGCGCGCTGAAAAGCATCTGAATATCTTTCCGGGTTTTTTCGGGAAAGCGCAGGACCGCCTCATTGATTCTGCTGTTTAACGCAGAAATGTATATATGGTTGTCACAATAATCCGAAACAAACTGCAGCCGGCTCATGTCTCCCTTGTAAAATCGTTTCCATTCATTAAATGATGAGCCGGTAGTTGTTATGGAATAGTGGGGATAAAGGGGAAGCAGTACAATCCTGTCAAAATTGTTGTCTGAAATTTCGTTTGCGACATTCCGGATCATCGGATTCCAATATCGCATCGCAGCATATACCTCAATACCTGAAACTTCTTTTTGCAGTTCGTTCTGGAGCATCGATCGCTGGATTTCCGTCCATGTGTTGATTGGAGATTTTCCGCCGATCTGCCGATATTTTTCTCTCACTTTTCGGGCACGCAACCGGGAAATCAATTTTGCGAACAATTTCTGTCCAAAAGGAATTTTAAAGATATCGGTATCACAAAACAGGTTGAACAGGAATGGTTCGACCGCTTCCAGGGTATCGGGGCCGCCTAAGTTAAAAAGTATTACAGCTTGCTTCGGCATTGTATCGATTTCTTTTTTTCCGTTTTTCCGTTTTTTTCAATGCTCATCGGGAATGACAATAACGCCATATTCAGGTTATACGGTCCTTGAATAACGAGCCCTGTCTTCTTTCCTTTCCATGTAGCCATCGAAATTCATCGCGATATTTCGAATCAGCAGATGACCCATATCGGTTACTTTCAGTCTGTCGTTTTCAATGGACACCAAATTATCTTCTATCATTTCGGTGAGATTTTCAATTCCCCAGGCAAAATAGGTCTGAAAGTCTATATTGAAGTCTCTTTCAATCACCTTGAAATCCAGTTCAAAATCACACATCAATTTTGTGATTACCTGCCTGCGCAGCATATCATCATCATTTAATCGGTATCCTTTAGCGATTGGCAAAATGCCCTCATCCAGCATCGTATAATATGGCTTCTCTTTTTTCTCGTTCTGGGCGTAAATTCGACCGAACTGACTGATGCTTGTTATTCCCATGGCATAGAGGTCCGTTCCCGCATGGGTGCTGTAACCTTGAAAATTTCTATATAATTTTTTTTCTCTGAACGCCACTGCAAGTTCATCATCCGGCCTTGCGAAATGATCCATGCCGATGAAAATGTAACCCGCTCCGGTCAGCTTCTCGATCGCCATCTTCAGAATAATCAGTTTTTCTTCCGCGGGCGGCAGATCCTCGGGCCGGATCAGTGACATGTGTTTTTTCATCCAGGGCACATACGCGAAATTAAATAATGCAATGCGGTCAGGGCAGATATCAATGATTGAATCAATGGTCTTCTCAAACGTTTTTGAAGACTGGAAGGGGAGACCGTATATCAGATCTAGATTCACACTCTGGAAATCCAGCTCTCGGACCCAGCCGATGACCTTTCTGGTCATTTTTTCCGGCTGAATTCTGTTTACGGCTTTTTGCACCTTTTCATTGAAATCCTGCACTCCCATGCTGATTCTATTGAAACCACCGCTTTTCAAGGCGGAAAGATGGTCTCTGGTTAATTCTCTGGGATCGATTTCACACCCGGCCTCCACATCTTCCTTGAAGTCAAACCGTCTTTTGATGTGGGAAATCAAATCGAAAATTTCATCCGGATTCAGATGCGTGGGTGTCCCTCCGCCCCAATGTATCTGAGCTGTTTTCCTGCCGGGTGCGATATGAGCGCTTATCAGATCGATCTCACGCTTCAGGTATTCAACGTATTTTTTAATCCTGTCCCTGTTGTGGGTCACGATCATATTGCAGCCGCAAAAATAGCAGAGGGTGTCGCAAAACGGAAGATGATAGTATAAAGATAACTCCGGAAGGTTCCGCCCCCTGTTTGTCCTGACAATCTCATCCAGAAAGTCCTTATGAGTAAAGGCTTCGTTAAATTGCGGAGCCGTAGGGTAACTCGTGTAACGTGGACCGGGCTTGTCATATTTTTTGATCAGATTGACATCGATGCCGAACAAAAGTTATCTCCTTCATTGATTTCATACAAAACATTCTATCCATTTGATCCGGTCTCGAGAGAATGAAAAACAGTACTTTCCTCTTTGACAAATCTTACCAGTGCCTTAAGGTTCTCAGGCTGGATATCCGGCAATATGCCATGCCCGAGATTGAAGATATGCCCGGACCCATTACCGAATGACTGCAGAATCCTAACCGCTTCCTCTCTTATTCTTTCATGATCCGCGTAAAGAATTGTGGGATCCATGTTTCCCTGGAGTGCAACTTGATCACCGATCTCTTTTCGGATATCGCCGATTTCCATTGACCAGTCCAGACCGATAACGTCGGCACCGCTTGTTGCAAGCCGGTTGAAACTGAAATGTACCCCCTTGGCGAAAACAATAACAGGAATATTGTTTTGCCTGATTTCCGAAATGATTTTTTCAATGTATCTCAATGAAAACATTTCAAAATCATTTTGGGAAAGAATCCCTCCCCATGTATCGAATATCTGAACCGCATCCACGCCGGCTTCAATTTTTGCGTTCAAATACCGGGAAACCGCACGTGCCAGTTTATCCAGAAGGTTGTGAGCCAGTTCCGGATGGCTGTATATCAAATTTTTCACATTCGAAAAGTTTTTGGAGCCCTGGCCTTCAACCATATAGGATAACAAGGTCCAGGGAGAACCGCTGAAACCGATCAGCGGGACACGCTGATTTAACTCTTTTTTCGTCAACGCCACGGCATCGAGTACATATTTCAGGTCAATCGAAGGATCAATCTCTTTAAGATTTTTTGCATCCGCTTCATTTCTGATCGGATTCGGGAATACCGGTCCCCTGCCTTCATGCATTTCCAGATGCATTCCCATTGCTTCAGGGATCACGAGAATATCAGAAAAAATAATTGCCGCATCAACACCGATCAGATCAACGGGTTGCAAGGTGACTTCGGCTGCGAGTTCAGGAGTTTTGCACATCGTGAGAAAATCAGCTTTTTTACGTACGGCTCTGTATTCAGGCAGATACCGGCCGGCCTGCCGCATTACCCACACCGGCGTTCTTTCAACCGGCAGCCGTTTGCAGGCCCTCAGGAATAAGTCATTTTTTAGATTCGCCAAAACGGTTTCTCCTTATTCTGTTTTTTTGAACTTTTGAATTAATTGTTCGACAGATTGACCGCTGGGTGTCACGGCAACCGGATTGATCTCGACAAGTTCCTCCCACGCCTTGACAGCGCCCCCTACATCATTCAAATCATGCATGAGAACGATACCCTTGTTGAATCTGGCAATCTCGGCCTGCGGATCTATCGCGATCGCTTTATCAAAAGACTTAACCGCTTCGACGGGCTTTCCGGTTCTGCGATACATAACCCCCATATCCGTCAGGACGTCAGCATTATCGGGATTGAGTTCCAATGATTTTGTATATGCCAATATCGCTTTTTCATGTTTTCCGGTATCAAAATAAGCGTTGCCCAGCTCGACCCATGCCCCTGCATCATCGGGTTTTTC
This sequence comes from uncultured Desulfobacterales bacterium, assembly GCA_964578935.1. Classification (GTDB taxonomy): domain Bacteria; phylum Desulfobacterota; class Desulfobacteria; order Desulfobacterales; family SURF-7; genus JAQYVL01. The sequence goes on from CAZOEW010000041.1 coordinate 8,910, forward strand.
CGATGTCCGTTGTTCAAGTTTTAAAATCTTTGCCTCTGTTTCTTCCGGGATATCCTGTTTCGGCATCTCATGCTGATGTATTTCCGGTGTTCGCATTTCGGCATCCGGCGGCATTTTATAAAGAGTAAAAACAACTCCGCTCAGGAATCCAAGGGCGAAAGCAATAATCCCGGCAACCAGGGCGGTTTGTTTTGTAACATATGGTTCGTTATTATTTTTTGGATTGGACATATATTCCCCTGACGTTTTAAATAAAAATCAAATTTCTTTGCCTCAAAAAGTCAATTTGAATCGTTCCGAATATCAGCTGTGAGTATAAATTCCCTTAATATGGATCGTTTATGTATAGACATCATATTGCAAGCTGTGATACTTATAACAGCACCGCTGTCTGGATTCAAGCGGTGTTTGTCATATCGGCCATAACAGTGAGAAGCAAAATGGTTCTCCGGGAGCAGAAACAGGGCAATAGGGAAGGCATAATGAAAAAAACGGTGTAGCCGCCATTTGAAAAATGGTTCCGCTTTACATGAAAAACGCTGATTGTATCTCACCCTGAGGACAAGCTTGTTGCGATTACGAAAGACCATATACAGGCAATCTCAATCATTTTCCTCTCTTTTACGAAATATCAGGTGAACGGATAACCGCAGGAAATATTGCGTGCCCTTCATGCCATAACATGCATCAATGGGACCTGAATGATAAAAAAGAAAAGGAAACGAATGTGGTGTTACCTATGAATTTTATGATCCTTGCAACCCTTATTTTTTACCTGCTGAGCACAGCCGGATACATTGTTTATCTTTTTCTGCAAAAAGATCATCTGTACAGGGCTGGGTATTATCTGCTGGCGATTGGATTTTTATGTCATGCGGTGCTTGTCTGCGTCGAATCTTTTATTTCCGGCCATATCCCGGTTCATAATCTTCGGGGAACCCTCCTGGTGGCGGGCCTGACCATTGCAGGTGTTTTTCTTGTTTTTCAATATAAGTTTAAACTGAAAATTTTAGGGGTATATGTGGCACCACTGGCCGCTTCCGTTCTTTTTATTGCATCACAGCTTCCGGATACCCCCATACAGCAGATAAACAATATATTTAACAGCGTATGGCTTATCTCCCATATTATTGCCATTTTTATCGGGGAAGCTTCTTTTGCCCTCGCCTGCGGGATTGGAATTTTTTATCTTGTCCAGGAACGTGCCATCAAAAACAAAACCCAGGGTTTTTTTTTCAGGCGGCTGCCTTCTCTGGAGCTGATTGACAATACGGGGTACCGATGCATCATTATCGGATTTATCGTGCTCAGCGCCGGGCTGATAACCGGGTTTGTGTATGCCAAGCTCGTATGGGGAAGATTCTGGAGCTGGGACCCCAAAGAAATATGGGCCATGATAACCTGGCTTTTATATGCGGCGCTGCTTCATGGACGATTCAGCATGGGATGGCGCGGCCGGAAAGCAGCCATTATGTCTATTGTGGGATTTGCGTTGATTTTGTTCACTTTTTTCGGCGTAAATTTCCTGATGGAAGGACATCATGGGGGATTTACAAAATTTTGACATGAGAATCGGAATTTCCGAAACAGAAGAAGGGCGTTAATTTTTTTATTCAATATATTATAATTGTTTGTCCAATACAGCCATGCCAGATATTTTATTGATAGGATTAAATCATAATACCGCACCGATTGAGATAAGGGAATGCATCGCTTTTTCAACCGATGAAGCCGCTCAAGCCCTGAAAATATTAAAACAGGAAAAAATCATCAACGAGGTGTTGCTGATCTCCACGTGTAACCGGGTAGAAATTTTGCTGGTTACAGAAAACAGGAGCGAAGCGATAGAAATTGTTAAAAATTTTATTTCGAAATATAATAAGATAAACATTTCCAGGTTTGACGAACAGCTTTATATTCATGAGAACAATGAAGCGGTTCGCCATGTTTTCCGGGTGGCCTCCAGCCTTGACTCCATGATCGTGGGAGAACCTCAGATTCTTGGGCAGTTGAAAGATGCCTACAACATCGCCAATGAGAACAAATCATCCGGATTGATTCTGAATCGTCTTCTGTCACGCGCTTTTTTCGTAGCCAAGCGGGTTAGAAGCGAGACCGGAATCGGTGGTCATGCCGTTTCCATAAGCTATGCTGCAATTGAACTTGGGCGAAAGATATTTGATACACTTGAGAATAAAAAAGTGCTTCTTATCGGTGCCGGAGAAATGGCTGAGCTGGCGGTTGAACATCTTCTTCGAAACAGGGTTGGAAAAATTTTTGTCGCGAACAGGACTTTTGAAAGAGGCGTCATCCTTGCCCAGAGGTTTAATGGAAATGCAATCCGTTTTGAAGAGATCTCGGATTATTTAAACCAGGCGGATATTGTTGTCAGTTCAACAGGGGCATCCGACTTTGTTGTTACACACAAACAGATCAAAGGGGCGATGCACAGCAGACGCAATCGTCCAATTTTTTTTATTGATATTGCGGTCCCAAGAGATATTGATCCGGAAATAAACCGCCTTCCCAACACGTATGTCTATGATATTGATGACCTGAAAGGCGTTATTCAAGAGAATGTCGAGGACCGTAAAAAAGAGGCTGTTATCGGGGAAAGAATTGTCGATGAAGTCGTCATTCGCTTTCAACAGTGGTATGAAAGCCTGGATGTCGTGCCAACGATTGTCGCCTTGAGAAAAAAAATAGACGCTATTGTCCAGAAAGAATGCGGCAAACTCCTTCAGACGCTTTCTCATCCTTCGGAAGCGGATCGACAGGCCGTCACCAGAATGACAAATGCGCTGGTAAAAAAAATTCTTCACGATCCGGCTCTTTTTTTAAAGAGCGATTGCGTCCAGGGTAACAAATCGCTTTTTATCGATATTACGCGAAAACTTTTCAATATCGATGACTGATGTCTGGTGATTTTTTGCAGTCAGAACGGCGAATGTGATGTTAAACTGAATGATAGGAATTGAATCTGTTTTGATCTAGAATATCTTTAATCAACCGGACAAGATCTTGTTTCGCGGACTCTATTTTGATGTCATCATTTCTGCCGATCTCCTTGAAAAAAGTGTTGCATATTTTTTTAGATTCTCCGTCAAACCGCGAAGTAAAACCCTGCTTTTCATTTCCTGCCGAGAACATGCCGCTTCCACTCCGGGGATAATCTCTCCTGCCGTGAGTCCAGTTGATGATATGGAAGTAAAATATCAGGGCGCGGTCCAGAAGAACATACATGAATTGAATATTCCGGTTTGGGCCCACTTTTATCTGATAACCTCCAAGGGGAAGACCGGCAACCTTTGCTTTTGCGATCTCTCTCCCTTTAAGCAGCGCGGAGCCTGCTCCCACGATTCCGCCAAGAGCCGTAAAAATTCCAAATGTATGACCGGCCGCGGCAACATCCAGAAAAACTCCTGCCGCACTTCCGGCTGCCGCTGCCGCGGCGATAAGCTGGGTCTGTGTCAGGCCGAGTACTTTCCATGTCTTTTCACTGAAAAGGTCTTCCAGAAGAATGGACTGACCGGGAAGATCGACATTAAAAATGTTGTGCTTGAAGAGTTTTCGAATCTTCTGGTACGCGTTTTTCTCAAAAAAAATGATCTTTTCTTTATAGGCCTCCTGCAGTTTTTCCCGCTCCTTCATTTCCATGGATTCATCGGATATGTTTCCGGTTACGTAATGCTGGAGGCTTTTGGCAAGAAGGCCGCAGATCAACCCGGCTGTCTTCTGGTTGCGGCTGTCCCAGTCGAGTTTGAAAGCGGAAATAACCTTAAGAAGATCCGGCTCCCAGTCCTGATCGATTCCCTTCAGGCTTTCCAGGAGTGCGATCCGTTCGGAATAAGTTGCATTATGGGCATTGAATACCCGGATGGTGTTGAAGTTCTGCCGGAATTCGTTTTTCCAGTCATCTGAAAAATCCGCGTGCACGTCTTTCGAGTTGATGATCGCCATTCTGGGCCTTCCGGTCAACCGCAGTATTTCCATTTCCGCCCTGTCATCACTTCGGACCGGTCTTGAGGCATCTGCAACAAAAATAATCCCGGCACCGCGGGCTATGGGAGACAAAAGTTCACATTCGTCGCTGAAAATTCTGTTATCCTGGTTAGCCTCGATAAATTCCTGAACAATCCGGTCTGAAGGCCCATTAAACCTTTTAAACCATTCAAGTGTTTTTCTCGGCACCTGGAATCCCGGTGTATCAATAAAACGAATGATCTCCCTGCCGTCTATTATAACCGGAAATGCTCGGCATCTTACGGTTTCCCCCGGAGTCGGGCTCACCTTGACGCTATCATCTTCCGAAAGGGTTGATACAACAGATGATTTCCCTTCATTGGGATGCCCCAGAACAGCAAATTCCGGTATCGCCCTGCTATTCATTTTTACACCCAAGATTTTCAATAAGGACGGAAGGATCTCCCAGCCGGACCACTGCATTTTTCCAAACGGTTATGTTTTCCGCATTTACCGCTGTAAAAATAGTATCCTGCCCGGGTTTTCCGATGAGGCCGATTCGAATCAGGGTCTTCTCTCCGATGGTTTTCCGCAACTGCTTCAAGAACAGAATCATTTCTTTTATCGGCGGCTGCCATGCTTCCTGGACAACCATCAGATTGGGGGGTTCTTCATCCCACCTTATCTGGGATATGAACGCGAGGGCTTTTCTGTCATCCTCGGGGTTCAGCCCAAAAGAGATTATCTGAATTAACTTCAGCCCGGTACATTCGGCAACCGCCTTTTTGAACTCGCTTCCAGAACACGAATTGATAATATCACCGGGAACGAGAGCGATGATGCTGCTCTCGGTTATGAATCCGGCTTCTTTACCAGCCGGCGGGAAGGGCGAAATCGCATCAAATTGAAAAGTTTCATACTGAAGTTCTTCTTCCGGGAATCCACCCGTGTCGATGACCGGTGTCTTCATTCTGAGCATCAGCCTGTCACATTCGGTATTGTGGAATCCGATTTTCAAGATCGCTTTTTTTCCGGCAGCGATGCCGCCTGCAAGCAGAAACAACCTCGGAAGAAGACCATAGCACAGAACGGAAAAACAAAGAAAAGGCCACCATGATATCAGACCGGAGGTTGAGAGATGGTAAATGCCGTCCTTTAATATCATCCGGCTTCCCTCAATCTGTGACAGTGACGGATAGGCTATCGTTTCCGGAATAAACCAGGACCATGGAGATGAGATCAGGGCTACTGCCCCGTAAACCGCCTGTGAACTGATCCGGATTGTAGATTGCCAGCCGAAAGCAAGATCGGAGCCGATAACCTTTAGAATGGTAGCGGACAGAACGCCGATATTAAAACTTACCGCAAAAATCTGGGCAAGAATAAAAAATGGCCAGTAAAAAACCGTACCATAAACTTTTCTTTTTCCTCTGGCAAGTCCGATGGCAGCTTCGATGCGATACCGCTTCTCCCCGGAAAGCTTTGAATAAACGCCTTCCTTAAGCCTTATGACCATCCCTGTCAGGAATCTGCCCATCAGGGTGTGGAGGAGTGAAGGCTGTCTGAAATTGCCTGTCTTCCACTTCAGATAAAAAAAAACGAAAATCAGCACGATCAGTAAAACCTGTGTAAAAACAAACAGACCCATATAAGCGGACACATTGATCGGAGCGGTTCCCTTGTATACAAGAAAGGAAAATGCTGCTCCTGCTCCGGAAAGCGCGCCTGCAATGATAAAAATGGGCACCATGAGCTGGTAGGTTATGTGAAAAGCATCTCCCGGAAGCAGGTCTTCCCGGCCATTCTTCTCTTTCTCAATGTCTCTGCGTTTTTCAAGCCATAGTCGAAAAATCCACTTCCGGCGATCTGAATTCCGATCATCGGATTTCGATAAAACAGGTTCAATATGTTTCAGATAGATTTTTCTGTCTACCTGATTCTGATCTTCCGAATCGGATTTGTCCTGAATGCCTTCCTGATCATTGAGGAAATATTCGAGATCGATCAAATCCCGGATTCGCCAGTTTTTTTTCTTCATGACTTATATTCCGCTGGTCATTGAGGCGTTCATTTAATGACTTTTAATGAATCACGATAACCAGGAGGATCTTTCTTTTTTTTGTGTGAATCATTCTACAATAGCCCGATTGGTTAGAACTGGTCCTAGTGATTTTTTACAAGTCTGAAACCGATGTTAAACTTTCCCCTTTTTTCAGGAAAAAAATTTCTGGCGGCAGATCGGCATTCTTCTTCTCCCTGCATCCAGCTTCCGCCTCTTGTCACCCGGTCCGTCCCGGAATCCGTATGAACCGGATTCTTTTTGCCGTGTTTTTTATATGCATCAGGAGCATAGGTATCTTCCACCCATTCGGAAACATTTCCGCTCATATCGTAAAGACCCGCACGGTTAGGTCCTTTTTGGCCGACAGGATGGGGCGTCCGGTCGCAGTTTTCTTTATGCCATGCAATCCGGTCAATCTGATCTCCTCCGCAGAAGCGCTCACCCGTTCCACCGCTTTTGCAGGCATACTCCCATTCCGCTTCCGTCGGGAGTCTGAAAGCATCTTTTTCCTTGTTCATTTCATTCAATTTTTTTATAAACGCCTGAACGCTCGTCCAGGATATGCTTTCAACCGGGCAGTCCGTTTTGTCACCGAAAAATGCGGGGTTACTGCCCAGCACCTTTTTCCACTGCCCCTGTGTGACTTCATATTTTCCAATCCACATGCTGTCTATGCATACTTCATGGGAAAATTCATCCCGTCTTTTGCCCGGTTCACCTGAACGGCTGCCCATCGTATAGCAGCCTCCTTTAACCCATATAAACTCCATGCCTGTAACGGGCTCTATCCAGACAGCACCCGTTTTTGGAGGAGCCGGTTTGAGTCTTGCGGTTATTTGTTTGCGCTCAGCGGGCTGTATCTGAAAGGTTGTCGTCCAGTCAAGGTATTTTTCTTTTGTAACTCTGATTGCGTGCTGTCCCCTTGCAACCTTTTTCAGTTCTCCGGGTGTTCTGCCGACATAGACGCCGTCGATATACAATTTCGCATCCGCAGGTTCGCTCTTTATCGACAGTTCACCGCATACCGGCTTCAGCGTAAAGTTGATCCCGCTGGCTTGCACGGATCTGATGGTAATGTTTTTTGCCTCGGACGCATAACACTCTTTTTTGAGTTCGATCAAGATCTGCCCCAATTTGATTTCTTTTAGGACAAGCGGTGTTTTGCCCATCATGCTGCCTGCGATGTAAACATCCGCATTCTCAGGAATGCTGGTAATCGTGAGACTTCCCTTGATCGGTTCGAGAAACGCGCTGATTGTCCGTATATCCCCATCTGCAATCTGCATATCCTGTTTCCAAGTCTCATAACCGGGTTTTTTTAATTCGATTGTCCGAATCCCTTTTTCAATTTTAATAACCATCGGTGTTGAGCCATGTTTTATTCCGGATATGTAAATATCGGCATTATCCGGCTTGCTTGTAATATTGACGCTTCCCATGGCAACTTTCAATTCCGCGTCCAGCGTCACAAGTCCTCCGGGTATCACCTGCACATTTTCCGACCAGGTTTCATAGCCGGCTTTTATCACTTCAACTTTTCGGAACCCTTTTTTAATGTGGTCGATTTTGAGAGGAGTAACACCCTGTTTTACGCCGTCAAGATATACTGCAGCGCTTGGCGGAATGCTGGTAATGCCGAAACTGCCATAAAGAGGGCTGAGGTTTGCGACAACCTCGGCTGAGCTTTGGGCTGAAATTTCGATATCCTTTTCCCAATATTCATATCCATCCTTTTGAAGCGTCAGCCGGTAAACTCCCGGTTCGATGTTTTTCAGTGTAACCGGAGTGATCCCTTTTTGAATTCCGTCGAGATATACTTCCACTTCGCGCGGAATACTCACAACGGAAAATTCCCCGGTTAAATTTTTTTCTGTTCCGGCAGTTTCTATCTGTTGAATCTGTTTTTCCGGAAACACCTCTTTCGGAGTTGTTTCCAGGAGCGGAGCCTCTTTTTTCCGGGTCGGCGTTGTTACCTCATCCGATGGCCTCTCGATCTTGTGCCCGATTTCCTTAGGCCCTTTCTGGTAAAAAAAGAATCCCGCGGTAACAAGGGCCAGAAGAAGCAGTATCCCGATGATACTGAAAACCAGTTTCGGCTTTATTGTTGTTTCTTTCTGTTTCGGCTTGCGAAACGGCTTTTCTCCGGAAAAGATCGCGACCAGTTGTCCCGGGCTTTCAGGACGTTTCGAACTGTCTTTTGAAAGACCTTTCAAAAGGGCATTATTGACAGGGTCGGGAACACCATCGATTTTTTTTGGTTTCTGATTCATGATCTGGAAATGCAGATCTTCAGAATGAAAGGGCGGTTTCCCTGAAACCATTTCATAAGCAACAGCGGAAAGTGAATAGACGTCCGTCCAGGGCCCTGTCTCCTGTTCACTGATCTGTTCCGGTGCCAGGTAAGCCATGGTTTCAATATTTTCTCTGCCCGGAATTTTGGCTGCCGGAGAGCTTAGAATATTGGCAACGCCGAAATCCGCGATTTTAACCTGATTTTTTTCTGTTAAAAGAATGTTCTGCGGCTTCAACCCGAGATGAAATATGGAAGGTTTCCGGCCGTGGGCATAATCAAGAGCCGCTCCAATCTGCTTCAGCAATGCCAGGGATTCTTCAACGGAAAGTTTTCCGCCTTTCTCAGCCAGATGCTCGGCAAGGGTTTTTCCCTGCACGTATTCCATGACCGCAAAGACCTTATCCTTTAAAAGATAAAGGGAATAAAACTGTGCGATGTTGGAATGATCCAGATCTAAAACCGAATCGATTTGAAGCTGCAGGTCTTCCAGGATATCCGGCTTCTGGTTCAATTCCTCCGGCATCAACATGAGAGCGACATTCCGTTCTTTCTGCATGTCAAATGCCATATAAACGGAGGTCATTCCATCGTTGCGGATTTCAAACTGCGTCATATACCGGTCCACGATAAGCTGGTTGGGGACAATTCGCGGGTAGGCAGATTTTATTTCTTTGTTATCCGGAGGATAGGATTTTTTCATTGTTTACAAAGCCATCGTTTCGGTCTGTTTGTTTTTAGTTAAATATGTCGAAAACAGGATTGTGTGTCAATAAAATAATTTACACAATATATTGTATTTATTTTCGGTTAAAAATCAAAATACGGCATGGGATCGTTACCCTTCCGATTTTGGAGATATTGGTGATGCACTCGTAAACAGTCAACATGTGGAATTCACCTGTTCCGGAAACGGTTGACTGCGTTCCGGTTATTCCGGAACTTCCGCGCAGACTTGATATTCGATGCAACCGCCTTGCGCCGAGCTCTCAGCCATGGGAAATGTACACTCCCAAAAAAAAACCGGCGGGATCAAAAATCACCCGCCGGCCTTTTAACAATGAATCTGGCAATCAATCCAATATGTTATAAACTGTTTATTTTTTCAGTCAACTCCGGCATAAATTCGAGAATATTCGCTACGATTCCCACATCAGCCACCTGAAAGATTGGAGCCTTCGCATTTTTATTGACAGCTATCATGAATGGAGAGCCTTTAATACCGCCAAGATGCTGAAATGATCCACTGATACCCATTGCCATGTATACCTTTGGTTTAACAGTCTGGCCGGATGTTCCTACCTGGCGGGACTTCTCAAGCCATTTCGCATCCACGATAGGTCTTGAACACGATAAGTCCGCCCCCATTGCCTTGGCAAGCTCCTGGGCGATTTCAATATTTTCGACATCTTCAATACCGCGGCCGATTGAAACAAGAACCTCTGATTTGGTAATGTCTACATCTCCGACTTCGGCTTCGACTATTTCGAGGAATTTGCGAACAACGGAAAGATCGCCGGCATCTCCGGATTTATCGACTATCTTCCCCCCGGCGGATTTGCTTTCGTCAGGCTGGGTTACCCCGGGCCGAATATTCAGCACGGCACCCGCCGAAATATCACAGGTTACATGCGTACTTACCTGACCGGAAAATTCCTGACGAACAAGCTTCAGGGTTGATCCTTCTACGCCTTCGAGATCGGCTACATCCGCCACAAAAGCGGAGCCAAGTTTTATGGAAAGCCCCGGCCCGAGATCCATACCGAACGTATCGTGCGGAAGGAGAACAATTCCATCCGCAGGAAGGATGTTCACGAGTGCCTTGCGAATCATTTCGGCATTCGGATAGGTCAATGCCTCGTTATCAATCTTCCATACTTCGCTGTAAGAAGCAGTCATTGCATTGCAGACCGCATCGAGATCCGAACCGGATCCGGTTACCACTGCCGTGACCGAAGCACCGGCATCAATTTTTTTTGCAGCCGCTGCCAGCTCCAGGGCTGTGTCATCCGCAACCCCGCCATTATGTGTAATATATGCGAAAATCTGAGCCATTATTTCAGCCCTCCTTTGGCCTTCAAAAGTTCAATCAGTTTATCAATGATCTCCTCGGTGCTTCCCTCAAGCATCTCAGCACCCTCTCCGAAAACCGGTACGAAATAATCCTGAACTTTCACCCTGGCGCCGGCTTTTCCGACAGAACCCGAATCGATACCGAGATCCGATGCGTTAAGAACCGGGATATCAACAGATGCTACCTTTCTGATTCCTCGAATACCGACGTAGCGGGGCTCATTGATACCGGTCTGGATGGACAATACACAGGGCATCTTAATTTCGTTCATCTCCTGATTTCCGCCTTCAATTTCACGACCCACTTTCAACGTCTTATCATCAACGACCTCAATGAAATTGACAAGGGATGCATACGGCTGATCGAGCATGGCTGCCAGCATACCGCCGACCTGGCCGGCGCCGGCATCTGCCTGCGCTCCTGTCATGATCAGATCATAGTTGCCTTTTTCAACCGCAGCCTTCAGAATTGTTGCGATACCTTTTCCATCGGAACCCTCAAAAGCATCATCGGAAAGCAGGAGGCCGTCATTGGCACCCATTGCCATCTCTCGCCTGAGGACTTCTTCCGACTCATCGTCGCCAACAGTCACGACAGTCACTTTTCCGCCGACTCTGTCAACGATCTGAATGGCTTCTTCAACTGCATAGTTGTCCCATTCATTCACCGAGTAAACCAGGTCGTCGCGATTGATATCCTTGCCGCCGCTGCCGACTTCGATCTCATTTTCCGAGGTGTCCGGAACCCTCTTGACACATACCAAAATTTCCATATTCATCCTCCCAAGTTAGTTATATTGGTAACCATTCCACAGGCCTGTAATTCATATCATAAGAATTTTTCCTGCTGAATTTACCGATTGTATTATCTGATAATGTGACGATCGATCAATTCCACGAAATCAATGGCCTCCATTTTGCCTTCCATGCCGGCAACCTTGATAGCATCTTCCATATTCACAAGGCAGAACGGGCATGCCGTTACAATGACGTTTGCTCCGGCTTTGGAAGCCATTCTCACCCGAAGGACACCCATGCGCTCCTCTTCTTCCGGTTCATAAAAAAGCATCAGCCCGCCGCCGCCGCAGCAGAACGAACGATCTCTGCTCTTCAGCATCTCAACGCGGCGAATCCCCTCAAGCGCATCCAGTGCTTCCCGCGGATCTTCATAAACGCTGTTATGGCGTCCGAGATAGCACGGATCGTGGTAGGTATAAACCTTGGATTCATCCTCGATCATTTTCAGCCGGAGTTTTCCTGATTTGATCGCTTTCGCAACAACCTGGCTGATGTGTTCAACCGGAGGCAAACCCTTGTAGTCATTTTTCAGCGCATTAAATGCATGGGGATCGGCTGTTACGATCTTTCGAACCCCGGAATTCAGAATCGCCTCTGTATTCTGTTCTTTCAAATCCTGAAACAGCATCTCTTCGCCAAATCGTCTGACCTCATTTCCCGAATCTTTTTCATCTTTGCCGAGAATACCAAAATCAATTCCAGCCGCCGTCAAAACCCGCGCGGTTGCCTGAGCGATACCCTGCATCCGGTCATCAAATGAACTGATGGAATCGACAAAATAGAGAACATCCGCCTTTTCCTCTCCATCGAGAATCTTTACCCGGCATGTCCCGGCAAACTCTTCTCCCTGTGTCCATTCCGCACGTTTTTTCTCCATCTTGCCCCAGGGGTTTCCACGTTTTTCAATCGCGCTCAACGGTTTCTGCAGAGACTGGGGAACCATACCCTCATCAACCATCCCGCGTCGCAAATCGACTATCTTATCGATGTATTCGATACCGATCGGGCATTCCTGTTCGCATGCTCCGCATGTTGTACACGACCAGATCTCATCTTCCTCGTAAACATCTCCCATCAGCGGTTCGCTTTTCTTGAAATCACCCCGAAGCGGATAATTTTCAAAAACCTTGTCGCGTCCTTTTATGGAAATAAAACGGGGTGAAAGAGGCCTGCCAACCGCATTGGCCGGACACTGATCCGAGCATCTGCCGCAGTCTGCGCAGGTATAAAAATCAAGGATATGCTTCCAGGTGAAATCTTCAAGCTTTTTAACACCAAAGGATTCAAGCTCATCCAGCTTGTCATCTGCAACACCATATTTAACCGGTTTGATATTACCGGTTTTGGTGCGCATGAAAAACACGTTGAATATGGAAGTGATAACATGAAAATGCTTTCCAAGCGGAAGAAAGCAAAGGAAAAAGAAGAATGTCAGATCATGAATATAGTAGCTCAGGATGTGGAGTGTCTGGAGTGTTTCGGTTGGTTTGTCAGCCAGGATATTTTTAAACAGCCAGGCAATGGTTGCGGGCGCCAGAAATTCCGGTTTTATGCCGGCCTGTATCTGGGCTGCCACATAAGCCGCCTCAAAAAGGCTTTCGGAGATCATCAGGGTAGATATGACCCCGAGAACAAAAACAGCTTCACCGGTATGGTCGTGTCCGTATTTTTTCGGCACATCATAACGCTCCGGACGGAAAACGCCGCGTCTCACCATTGCGATAATACAGGCAATTAGCACCCATGTGGCGGCATAGTCTTTTAAAATGTTGTATACATGCCCGATTACGCCCTCAAAACCAGGCAGGACAAAACCCTCTTTCAAGCCGATGATGACAAGGGAGGTCGACCGGATACCCAGAGCAAGGAAACCGAAAAAAATCAGGATGTGCAGGACGCCGCCTGTCATGTATCTTGGCTGACGCCACTGAGCCAGCCAGATCTTGACCACATTGATTACACGATTCGGAATGTCGCCGAATCGATCATCCGGAGCAGCCTTTACAAGAGGCGCCATCCTTTTTGCCATGATATAGGTAAACAATCCTACGCCGACAATCGGTATCAACAGTGAAAAGATTATGGTGGGGATACCCAAAAAAGTAAAATTTGAAGGGGCAATCAAAACTGGTTCCATTTTCTAATATTCCTTATTACCTTCATGATTAATATGATAAATTTTTAAATCTGTTCATCCGCACCTTAGTATTTCTGCCGATAAAAACCCCTTTTTTAC
>CAZOEW010000042.1:0-21694 GCA_964578935.1 uncultured Desulfobacterales bacterium
AGAAAAGGAAGTTCGAAAAAAATCACCATCCCGGAAGGAGAAAGCCCCCGCCGTCTGCAAGGCAAAAACCCAAAGCGGACGGCCCTGCAAAAATAAGGCCCTTTCGGATTCTGATTATTGTAATATCCATATGGAACGAGTCGAAGAGGATACCCAGTTAAAAGATGTTACTCAGCTAATGAAGGAACTGATTCAATGACAGACCGAAATTCTGGAGATCATCAAGAAGACGAATTGAATACGGACCAAAGCCGTTTTTTGTCAAAATTCCTGTCTCCTGAAATCAGGGAGAGGATCTCAAAAGTTATTTTTATGGTAATAAAACTTCCGCTCATTTTATTTGCGATAGTCGCTGGATTTATTTTTGAGTTTGTTGTGGAATTGCCTTTTATGATATTGGTTTTTTTAGATTATCGATCCCAAAAAAAGGGGGAGGGTCGCCTTTGAAAATTCGGAACCAGACTCATTTTTTTACGCTCGGAACAAGAGTAACGGTAAGGCTGCTTCATGTCCGCTGATCGAACTCAAAAAATACTGGAGAATGTACCCGGGAAATATTATGTGAACGAAAGCTGTATCGGCTGTTCAATTTGTGTTGAGATCGCTCCTGACAGCTTTCGTTCCAATTTACAAGAAGGGTATGAATACGTTTTTAAACAACCGGAGACCGAATCAGCGGAAAAAAAATGTATTGAAGCCATGGAAATCTGTCCGGTTAGTGCCATAGGGGATGACGGTACTGAGTGACTTGATTCATGAACGAAAAAGTCGTCAGATAAAGAGTGCATATAAACAGGCTTGCTTTTCGATGAATCCCAGGAGGAAACAGTGAAACAGATTGTAAGTATCAGTTTAGGATCGAGTGAAATCGACTATGAATTTAAAACTGAATTTCTCGGACAGAATTTTCTGATCAAACGTTTTGGAACGGACGGTGATCTGGAGAAGGCCGCTGAGATGCTTTTACAGTGGGATAAGAAGGCAGATGTCATCGGCCTCGGGTATATCAAATTGCCATATACTTTAGGATCAAGATATCTCACCCGAAAGCATGAGGACAAACTGGAGAAGCTGGGAGCCCAGATTCAAACTCCGGTCACCACAGGAAGCGAATTACGGGATGTGTCGTTTGAATGGTGCCTGCGCTTTATTCAATATAAATTCGGCAATTATTTTAATAACGCCAGGGTGCTTTTCCTTTCCGGCATGTACAGTTATCGTATCGCGAAAGTTATGTCTGAATTTACGGATAATCTGACTTTTGCGGATCCGATTATAGAAAATGGAATTGCCAAGTTCATAAACTCCTTTAAAGATCTCAAGCAGTATGCCCAGGGGGTCCATGAAATTCTGCAGTGGGTTCCAAGCAAACGTCTTTCCAAGTCGGTGGTGCCATTAAAGGCCTGGAATGAGTACATCCTTAAAAAAGCCATGCAGAAGGCAAATATCATCGTTGTTCCCAGTTATAAATTTTATGACTACCTGGAAAAAACTTCCCTGGAAGAATTGGGAGGCAAAACAATTATCACCTCGACAGCCTATGAAGATAAAATTGCATTTTTAAAAGAAAGAGGTGTTGATGTGGTTATTGATACGACCCCTAAAATTCTGGAGCGGGTTGTCGCGCCGAATGTTCTGGAGGCGTTGATCATTTCAGCCATGGGACGGAAGCGGGATCAGATCCGAAAGGATGACCTGCTTGAAATTATCAGCACCCAGAAGATGGATCCGAGAGTTGTCTATCCTTCAGGCAACCCAAAACGGGTAAATCGTTTTGCTTTTGTTATTCATCCGCTATCCAAGGAATTTTTGAAAAAGGATAAGGCCGTTGATTTCATGTCAAATATTACACCACCGGTGTTTTTGGATGCGGTTGAAAAAGTTATCGCATATGCCCCGCCCTGGGTTTATTCACGTGTAACCGGCATCAAGTCTCCGACAGGTGCGGAAGCAGAGGGATGGCTGATCACCATTGGGGGAACGCCGAAACAGATGCTGGCCCACCGTCCCGAATTCACATACAAACGGTTATTGCAGGCTGCCCAAATGGCAAAACGGATGGGCGCTCAGATAATGGGGCTGGGGGCCTTCACGAAAGTTGTTGGCGATGCCGGTGTCACCGTGGCGAAAAAAGCGGAAATTCCGATTACAACCGGAAACAGTTACAGCGCCTCCGGAGCTCTCTGGGCTGCTGCGGACGCCGTGCGGCGCATGGGCTTGCTGAAAATAGAGAAAGGTCGTAGAATCATCGGGAAGACCATGGTGCTGGGCGCAACCGGCGCAATCGGCTCTGTCTGCTGCCGACTGCTGGCAAAAGCCTTTACGGAAGTTTATCTGGTGGGAAGAAACACGGCTAAGCTGCTGGCGTTAAAACAATCCATCCTCGAAGAAACACCGAACGTATCAATAAAGGTAACTACCCGTCCGGACAAATTTCTGGCCGATATGGATGTTATTGTCACGGCCACATCCGGAGCCGGTAAAAAGGTGCTGGATATTACTAAAGTCAAACCGGGCTGCGTGATTACGGATGTCGCACGCCCGCTCGACCTCTCACCGGAGGATGTCGCGAAACGTCCTGATGTTCTGGTAATTGAATCCGGGGAGATCGAACTGCCCGGTAACCCGGAGATGAAAAATATCGGTCTGCCGCATAAAGTGGTATATGCCTGCCTGGCGGAAACCATTGTACTGGCTCTGGAAGGGCGTTTTGAGGTGTTTACCATCGGCCGGGATATTGAGTGGGAAAAAGTAAGGGAAATTTACAAGTTGGGTTTAAAACACGGCATGAAACTTGCAGCAATTTCCGGCGTAAAAGGTGTTTTCACGGACAAGGATATCGCAAAGGTGAAAAGACTGGCTCTCAAGGCTGCCAAAAAAAAAGAGGTGAAAGAAAAAGCAGGATAAAGAGGAAGGCCCATAAAATGGTGAATCGAAATCTGATAACAGGCCATTGATGCGGTAACAGACTTAATCTGAAAATAAATAGCATGGCTTCATGAGGAGATCAACGTGAAACAAATTGTCAACATCAGTCTGGGATCAAGCCGGGATGACTTTGAATTTGAAACATCGTTTCTGAACCAGAAATTTTTGCTGAAACGCATCGGAGCAGACAGAGATTTTGAGAAAGCTTCGGATCTCTTGTTGTTATGGAACAAAAAAGCAGCTGGAATTGGTTTGGGGGGTATTGAATTCCCCTTTTCAATTGGATCAAAAGAAATGTCGGACAAGAAAACCCGTAAACTTTTGGAGGTTGCCAAACAAATACAGACACCAGTGACAACCGGGAATATTTTACGAAATGTCGGACATGAATGGTCGCTGCTTCACACGCAATTTGTATATGGGGGCAATTATTTCAATAACGCGCGCGTCTTTTTTTTCTCAGGCATGGTAAGTTCAAAAATTGCGAACGTCATGTCAGAGTTTACCGAAAATCTTCAGTTTGCGGATCCGATCCTGGAAAATGGGATTCCACGCCTGATCGGTTCGATCAAGGAACTCGAACTTTATGCCAAAGGAGTTCACGATACGCTGAAGCGGGTTCCGGGAAGACGTTTTTTGACGGGCGCAGGGCCTATACGCCGAGCCAATGAATATCTGCTTCGGCAGGCCGTAAGAAAAGCGCATGTCCTTGTTGTCCCTCATTATCATTTTTATAAATTTCTGGATGATTTCAATTCCGAAGATTTAAAAGGAAAAATTGTTATTACTTCGACAGCATATGATGACCGGGTTGACTACCTGAAAGAGAAGGGCGTCTCGGTGATTATTGACACTACTCCGAAATTATTAAAAAAAGTCGTTGGTGTAAGCATATTGGAAGCGCTTCTTTTTGCCGCTCTCAAGATTCCTCAGAAAAAAGGCAGCGATGATGACCTGCTTGAAATCATCACAGAAATGCAACTGGAACCTCGGATTATTTTCCCTTCTGGAAAGACGGTTCGGGTCAACCGTTTTGCCTATGTGGTACACCCCCTTACCCAGGATTTTTTAAAAAAGATCAAACCCATCGAGGTGATATCCGATATTGCCCCGAGCGCCATGAAAACCGTGGAAAAGATAATGGCATACTCTCCTCCATTTGTATATTCCAAAGTAACCGGGATTCAGTCGGATACGGGTGTGCAGGCCGATGGATGGCTTATCGCCCTCGGCGAGACTCCGGAACAGATGCAGGCCCATGGACCTGAATTTACGACGAAACGGATCTTGCAGGCCGCTAAAATCGCCAAGCGCCTGGGAGCCCAGATCATGGGACTTGGAATGCTGCCCAAAGCGATGCATGACACCAGTCTGGAAGTGGCCAAGCACGCAGTCCTGCCGATTACGACCGGCAACAGCTATGTCGCTTCAACAGCGCTCTGGGCGGCAGCTGAAGCCGTCAGACGCATGGGATTGACTCGGCTGAAAAACAATAAAATACTCCGGGCAAAAACAATGGTTATCGGCGCTACCGGTGCGGTCGGATCGATCTGTTCACGCCTTCTGGCAACGGCTTTTGAGGAGGTGTACATCGCCAGCAGAAACATGGCGAAGCTTCTGGCACTGCAGGAGTCGATCCAATCAGAAGCACCCGATGTAAAACTTCATGTTTCCACCAGAGCCGATATGTATCTGGGAGATATGGATGTTATCGTCGCCGCCAGCGCCGAAGCCGGAAAGGTGCTAGATATCATGCGCCTGAAGCCCGGCTGTGTTGTCACGGATATTACAAGACCCATGATTTTTTCCAAAGAGGATGTGGCGAAGAGACCGGATGTCCTTGTGATCCGAAGCGGTGAAATTCTTCTTCCAGGTGAAAAAATTGAAATGAAGGATATCGGCCTGCCGCCCGGTGTGGCCTATGCCGGTCTTGCCGAGACGATTATTCTGACGCTGGAAGGCCGCTTTGAAACATTTACGGTAGGAAGCGATACCCAGTGGGATAAGGTAAGAGAGATCTATCGACTGGGACTCAAGCATGGTATGAAACTTGCAGCTATTTCAGGAGTGAGCGGTGTGTTTCGGGATGAAGATATCGATAGAGTAAAAGCATTTGCAGTAAAGGAATTAAAGAAACATGAAAGTAGTAGAAAAGCTTCAAAAAGCAGGTAAAACTGTAACGCGCCTTCTGGTAAACGGCGTACCGGCAAATTTAATCAATGCAAGTTATGATACATACAGTAAAATTTACAAAGGGCAGATCAGTCTGGGGCTTCCGGTATCCAAAGAACTGATTATGTCTCAGGAGGAAATTCGGATAAGCGCAGTTGGAAAGCTTGCGTTAACGCTCTATCATATTTTTATTCGGTCCACGGGTATGCGCATACCAAGAGATCACATCAAGAAGGTCATTGTCGATGAGCTGGAAAAGAAAAGACTCAGACTCACGGAAAACGTAATCCTGCTGACTCAGATTGATTTAAATTATCTGGCACAAAAACGGTTCAATATCCCGAAAAAATTTCTGCAGGACATTTCAACGGAAGCCGGTCGTCGCAGAATTTTAAAGGAATCCCTTAAAATTCACAAATTGCCCGCGTATTTTGAAAGTAAAATTGAAGAATTGGAACAAAACGGCAGGGGAAATTATGAATTCGTATATTACCGAGATTTTACCGATGAAGGGAAGGAAATCGGATTTCGCCGTCTGGTCAGCATGGAGGATGTAACAGCCAACGATAACCGGCCTGCGGTCACGCTGGTTCCGGGTTTTGCGAATAACAGCAATTGTTTTAATATCAGCAACCGATATTCCATTGCAAAAGATTTCGCGGATATGGGATTCTGGGTGTACCTTTTTGATCCCAGAGGTGTCGGTGTCAATGAAGGAAGATTTGATCCTTATTATACCGTCGATACGATGATCGACTATGATCTGTCAACGGTCGTTCGTTTCATCAATGCCCGCAGTCATGGAAAACCCACGATCCTGATGGGACACAGCATGGGAGGTGTTGTTTCCGAGAGCATGGTCCTGAACTGGTCGCTTCGCAAGCATCTGGATCATATCGATACCTTGAGCAGGAAACAGAAGAGCATCCTGAGCCAAACCCTGCCGCCTCTGGAAGAGGTTGATCAGTATCTGAAAACGGTCCGCGGCGTTATCTCTCTCGGCTCTCCCAAGTTTTTCAAGAAAAAATCACATCTTTTTTTTCCGATTGCCTTGTGGCTGAATCATCTGTCCAGAATTTTCCGTTTCCGTCAGGTGCCGGTTCAGGAAATTTCCAAGGTTGTGACGGAACTTCCCATTCTGAGAGATTTTGTCCGGATTATATCCAATTACAATATCGGTGATCTGAATTTTCTGATTTCACCGGAAAATCACAGAGACGACAAGCATTTTGTCGAACGCTACCTGAAAATCGCAACGGAATCGATACCGCTTGGCCTTGGGTTTCAATGCCTTAAAGCGGTCTATCATGGAACAGGATTCAAACGGATGGATGACAGCCGACTCAACTATTCGGACTTTCTGTCCTTTTTTCCGGACGACATTCCGGTATTTCATTTCTGGGGGACAAAGGATCAGCTCGCTTCTCTGGACAACCTCAAATACAGCGAGTTCTATCCGCATCGTTATAAAAAGAAATATTACCTGAAGTCCGTTCAGGATTTGAAAAAAGTGGATCTGCCTCAGGAAAAAAGCCTTCTTGTCGATTTCATCATCGAGGGGGCAAACCATCTTGATCTTCTGTATGGGACAGCCGCGAATAATTTTGTAAATCCGATTTTAATACAAATTGTCGAAAAGGTATGGGGTGACTGGTCATACGATTCGGTCTATGCGAAAGCGGGCTGATGGATTTGCCGAAAGTCCGGGTTAGCGCTAATGGTTGCGCCTGTCAGCTTGAAACACCACGCTTCATGGCTGCGATGCGCTGCATCCCGCGTTATTACCGAGGAGGGAGCGCATCGCATCGGTAGCCAGAGGTCTGCAAGGTTAACTACGCATGCCTTGAACTTTTTTTGCCATCCAATTGTTACCTGTTTACGGTTTCATCAAAATTTGATTGTTTTGATGTTGCGGACCACCTTTTGGGCAAGTCGACCGATAACCGGAAATTTCCAGAAAAAAGGAATCGTCACTCCAATATCAAGCAGCGGCGACTCTTTTACCGGTGATGATTCATGGTCTTCATCCTGCGATTTGTTATCCGGCATCAACGCATCCAGTGAAATCTGAAACCGAAACCCCTGCCGCTTCGAGGGAGAGGAGGATGAAGCCGGCTTGCCTTCCCGCATGGGATCATTTTTTTCCATCGCCTCATCTTCCGGAAACTCATCATCATTTTCGATATGCTGCATAATATCAAAGGCAGTATCGATTTTTTTTGTGGAATGCCTGGTTGACGTTTTTGATGCTTTTCCTGGTTTCTTTGTTTTACGCTGATTGGATCTGTTTTTTGTTAAGTCATCCGAAACTTCAGCCAGCTTTTTTCTTTTTTTTGGCACCGCCATTATTTTTCTCCAATAGACTGTTGATACTCTCGGCAATCTCCTCGATATCCCTGACCGCCCGGGAAGCCTGCGCCGCATAACGCTGATTGCTTTTAACGGCCTGGGCATATTCCTTGAGGTTCAATCCATCGCGATTAAAATTTTCATATATGGATCTGTGAGGGTACACACCCTGGATGCATCCGATATTTTCCGGGAGTATTTCTTCGAAATATTCGATGAGTTTGTTTTTTTTTGACTGCGGATGCGTAAAAGCCGGCAGGACATGAAACGTCTTCTTTTTTTTCGGAGCCACTTTGATGATCTCTTTGATGATGGGATATAAATTATCCGCAAAAGCCAATTCATCGTTTGTTGAAGTTCTCATGGGAATCACAACCAGATCCGAGCAGGCGCAGGCAAAGCGGGTATGAAGCTTGCCGGTGCTTTCACCGGGGATATCCATGATAATCAGTTCATTGTGCGCCGCAATCGTTTTTATTCCATTTTGAAAAACTTCTTTCTGAGAGCTTGAAATGTGGTGGAATGAGATATTTTCCGAGTCCCGGCCTTCCTCTTCTCTTGCTATCCACCAGTTTTTCAACGTTCCCTGCGGGTCAAGCTCGACAAGAGCGATGGACTTATATTTTGTTTTCATGTACCTGGAAAATGCCGTATTGAGAGCAAGTGTGCTTTTGCCGGTACCGCCTTTTGTTTGCACAAAGCTGACAATCATTGTGTCCTCTGAAAAACAATAAAAAATGATATAAAATGATCTGATCTGGAACTGGTCCTGTGAATGGTATCCCAATCGGGAAAATTCCTGAAAACATTTTACAAGATGTTCTGATTTTCGGGATAACCGTAAATTGCGGTCAAGGTAATAAATTATATCATCTGTGTCAAGATCGCTTTTTCAACCTGTTGCAAAGACGTCAATTTTTCTTATTCATTTTCTTTCATTTTTTGTTCAATCCAGTGCCAGCCCGTATCCGGAATAATATGCAAGGGAGTTCTACTCACGGTAGACTTGTTTTTATCAGATGCTCATGGATAGGAAAAACCACAAACATCACATGTGCAGCCTCCGGTTTTGAAAACTTCCTTCAATACACCGATTTTGTCCGCGCAATTGTCGCAAATATTCAGGGTTTTCATGAAATTTCAATGCTGCCTTCAAAAACGGTTTTTGCCGGGCCTGTCTTGTAGACATGGTTGTTCTGCCTGTTCCATTCAATGAAAAGATCTCCACCTGCAAGGTGAACAATTGCACGCTCGCAGGTTTTTCCGGCAAGACATGCGGCAACAAGCGATGCACACGCGCCTGTCCCGCAAGCAAGGGTTTCCCCCGCTCCCCGTTCCCAGACTTTCATTTTGATCTCTTTTTCGGATAAAACTTCCACAAACTCCACATTGGTTTTTTCCGGAAATCGTTGATCGACCTCGATTCTCGGCCCGAGCCGGGTTACGGGCGCCTTTTCAAGGCAGTCAACAAAAATAACCGCATGGGGGTTTCCCATTGACACGGCAGTAATTTCGATCCATTGACCGTCAACTTCAATATTTTCCAGAACAGACAGCCTGTTTTTGGATATAAACGGAATTTTTTCATTTTCAAGTATGGGCTTGCCCATATCAACCCGGATGGAATCGATTTCTCCCTGCGTGTTTAAAAAAATTTTGGGAATGATGGTTCCCGCAAGCGTTTCGACTTTGAATTCATCCTGATCCACAATTTTCTTCTCATATGCCTGTTTTGCAAAGCAGCGCATGCCGTTTCCGCACATCTGGGCTTCACTTCCATCTGGATTGAAGATTTTGAATTTCAGACTGCACATGTCCGAGTGTAACAGTAGAATTAATCCATCCCCGCCGATTCCGAATTTTCTGTCGCAGAGTTTTTTTGAAAGACGCTCATATGAGACCTGTTTTTCGATTTGAAGATTTCTGTCATCGATAAGGATAAAATCGTTGCCGATTCCCTCCATCTTTGTGAAATCGATTCTCATGGATTTCCCCTCTTCGGCATTTTTTCATTCATGCTCCCGGACAGGGAGCGGGATTCAATTTTTATCAGAATAAAACAAAATATGCCAGTAATTTATTGAATGTAAAGGTTATTGAATCGGAAATGGTTTTATGGTAGCCTGTCACTCTTAAAAAAAGAGTGGCAGTTGACATGATCTTGGGATATTGTTACGCAATCTCAACCGGTTTTTAAACATCTTTCAGGCGTAAAACAACCGATGTTTTTCGCAGAAGATGAAATTTTTTCGTTTTATTGAGGGAGGACTATGCTTCAGACAGAACTTACAAGACGACTTGGAATTCGCTATCCGATTGTAGGCGGAACCATGATGTCCATTTCAACCTCGGATTTTGTCGCGGCAATATCCAACGCCGGAGGCCTGGGAATACTCGCATCCGCGATTTATCAGTCAAAGGAAGAGTTCGCGAAGGCAATCGACAGGATACGGGAACTTACCGACAAACCTTTCGCAGTAAACATCAATCTTTTTCCCAGCATGCGTCCCATCGACAACAACCAATACACGGATGTGCTGGTTGAAAAAGGCGTTTCCATCGTGGAGACTTCCGGCCATTCCGCCCCTGCCGACCTCTGCGACCGTTTTAAGGCCGCAGGAATGACCTGGATTCATAAATGCGTGGGGATCCGCTATGCAAAAAAGGCCATATCGCTCGGTGCCGACATGGTTACGGTTGTGGGGTATGAAAACGGTGGTGCCACCGGAAAGCTTGACATCGGAACACTCGTTCTGGTGCCTTCCGTCATCGATGCGGTAGATGTTCCCGTTATCGGAGGAGGCGGCGTTTCGGACGGTCGGGGAGTTGCCGCGATCCTTTCACTTGGAGCTGCAGGCGTGATTATGGGAACACGGCTTATGTTGACCAAGGAGTGTCCGATTCATGACAACCTCAAACAGGCGCTGTTGAAGGCAACCGAACTGGATACCATGCTGATCATGCGATCACTGGGCGCGACCCACAGGGTATGGAACAATTCCGCTGCCAACAAGTGCCTTGAAAAAGAGAGTTCCGCTGCGGATCTGGCTGACATTCTGTCTATTGTTGCCGGTGACAACGCACGAAAGATGTATCGAGAAGGGGATCTGGACGCCGGAGTAATTTCAATCGGACAGGGAATCGGTTTGATTCATGAGATACCCACGATAAAAGATCTTTTTGATCGCATGATGGAGCAGGCTGAGGAAACCGTGAGGCGCTTAGCCGGATAGGGAACTCATGAAGTCATATCCCGTTTGACCGGAAGCTGTTGAAGATTTTCGGGTTCGGGAAAAGACGAAAAGATATTTTCTTGGAAAGATTGCATCAAAAAAAAGAACATCTTGTTTCCGGCATCAATCGATTTGGATCCCTCATGGTCGCATACTCGGGGGGGGTTGACAGCTCACTGCTCCTTTCCGTTGCCCATGAACTGCTGGGAAGTCGTGTGGTCGCGATTACCTCTTCTTCAAAACTGCACCCGCAGGGTGAAATCGAAGCCGCTGCCCAACTTGCCGGAAAAATGGGCGTTCGTCATATTGTTGTGGAAACGGATGAAATGTCCATGCCGGAATTTACGGCAAATCCGCATAACCGGTGCTACATCTGCAAGAAGCATCTTTTTGAAGCATTTAAAAAAAAAGCGAGCGAACTGGGAATCGCGGATATCTCGCACGGAGCCAATGCCGATGACCTTCAGGATAACCGGCCGGGATTTAAAGCGGCAAAAGAGCTGGGAGTTCATGCCCCTCTGCTTGATGCGGGCTTTACAAAGGAGGATATACGACGGCTCGCAAAAGAGAGAGGCCTTCCAAACTGGGAAAAACCGGCCATGGCATGCCTAGCGACAAGGATCCCCTATGGAACAGCCATCACGGAGAACAGGCTGCGGATGATCGGGTCTGCTGAGGATTTTCTCAGAAAAAAAGGATTCTCGGGTTGTCGCGTAAGGCATCATGGCGATATCGCGAGGATTGAGCTTCGTCAGCAGGATTTTCAGAAAATGCTTGATCCGGAAATGCGGGTTCATGTTTCTCGGGAATTGAAAAAAATCGGCTATCTGCGCGTCGTACTTGATCTTGAAGGATACATTCCGGGCAGCATGAATCGGAAACCTTGAAGCGGTTCCGGATATCCGGGAAACCAATATGAAACAGCCGACTGCCAAAAGCAGGCAAGGAGGGATCGGTGAATCAAAAAGAATTTTCAGCATATACGACGATCACGTTACTACTTCTGATCGTTATTGTTTTCTGCCTCTGCTTTTCGGCGTGCAATATTCAAAAACCGCTTCCGGATTATGATAAAAAGAGAAACTGCTATCCGGTTGAGATCGGGGACGGTCCGGAAGACTTTGTACTGGACAGGTGGCACAAGGTCCCGCGATTATTGATTTCATCGCATGAAAGAAGAGAGCCTGCCCGGTATGGTGACATCTACTCGTTTGATTTGAATACCGGACATTCCGAGAAAATGATCCGGACCGGCGAACCGGACACACTCGCTTCCTTCAAGCCTCATGGGATGGATATCCGGCACGAGGATGGAAAAACATTCCTTTATGTGATACTGCATGATCCGTATAACAGATCTGTCAGAGAGGAAAACGGCATTTCCATTTATCAGGTCCTGGAACAAACGTTACATTTTATCGAGATGCTGGAAGATAAAACATTTCTCTGGTCGCCGAATGATATTTCGGTTCTGGATAGCGGCGAGATTTATGCCACAAACGATTATCGATCTGAATTCGATATTTATCTTCGAAAAAAAACATCCGAAATCGCCTATTATTCTGTTCAAGAAAAAAAATGGTCTGCTGTCGCCAGGGACATTTCTTTTGCAAATGGCATTCTGGCCATGCCTGATCGGGTTTATGTCGCAGCCACACGAAGCGACAGGTTGATTGAATATCCCCGGGAAAGCGATGGGAGTTTGGGAACAGGAAAAGAGCTGCTTGAAATGAAAGGGCTGGATAATATCATGCCTTTTGGAAAAAAACTCGTGGTGGCTGCGCATTTTGACGACTGGGCTTTTTACTGGCACCATAAAAACAGTAAAAACCTCTCCCCGTCGGTTGTTTTTTTGATCGACCCGGATTCTTTTGCTCCGGATGAAACAAAGAAGGTGATTTATGCGGATGAAGGCGGGCAGATCAGTGCGGCATCTACGGCATTTATTTACAAAGACAGGTTGTATATTTCGCAGGTCTTTGAATCAACAATCCTTGTATGCGACGCAATGGACCTTGAAAAGGAGGAATGAATCATGGATTTTTCAATCATTGCGGCGCTCTTACGGCGATGAACCCGGAAACGTTTTGTTTCCTGAATTCAATGGAGGTAACTAGATGAAGGTTCACATTCAATTTCGTTTTTTGATCATGATCGTCCTCATGGCTCTTTTGATGACAGCGGCACAAAATGCGCTGGCTCAAACTCGATATGTATCGGATGTTCTGGTGATAACCCTTCGCACTGAGCCGGAAAAGGATGCTGAAAAGATTCGAATGCTTCGATCCAATACACCCCTTGAAGTGATTGAGGAATATGGTGAATATCTGAAAGTGAGAACCCCGGAAAATGAAGAAGGTTGGGTCATCAAACGATATGTTACCTCAACTATCCCGAAATCCATGGTTATTACGGAGCTGGGTGAACGGATAACTGCGCTTGAGAATAAAAATGAAGAGCTGGTAAAAATCAGGGAGAGCCTGGAGGCGGAACTGAATGAAATAAAAAAATACCAGTCCGGCTCCGATGAGTACAGAGCCTCGATACAAAAAGAACAGCAAGATGCGGCAAAAGCGATCCAGGAACTTGCGGCCATGACTCAGAAATACAATGCGCTTCGTGACACGTCCGGCAATGTAATCGAGATGGATGAAAAGACTAAAAAACTTGAAAAACAAATAATAAAATTAAGTGCTTCCGAAGATAAACTTAAAGTACTGTCTGATAAGTTGAAACAGGAGAAAAAAGACCTGCTGCGTGCCGGTATGCTCCGATGGTTTCTCGCTGGAAGCGGGGTTCTTTTTGCCGGTATGATCATGGGGAAATTATCCCGTCGTAAAAAGGACTATTATTGATCTATGAAGCGAAGATTACAGGCAAAGGGTTTGGGTTATGACTGGGAACGGGTTTGAAATTTATTTGAGTCCAACGTACTATATCGACAGCGATCATAAAACAATCATGAACTTGGCGGAAGAAGTCGCCGGCAATGTGAAGGAGAGCATCGAAAAAGCGGTCAGGCTTTTCTATGCGGTTCGAGATCAGATTCGGTATGATCCATACGGCATTGAGAAGAATCCCGTATATTTTAAAGCGAGCTCCACATTGGAACGAAAATCGGGATTTTGCGTGGCAAAAGCCATCCTTCTTGCAGCTCTTGCCCGTTCCGTGAAAATTCCGAGCAGGCTTGGTTTTGCCGATGTGCGCAATCATTTAACCACGGAACGTCTTAAAACATTGATGAAAACCGATGTTTTTGTCTTTCACGGCTATACGGAGCTGTATCTGGAGGGCAAGTGGGTAAAGGCGACCCCAACCTTCAATCTGGATCTGTGTGACAAATTCGGTGTATCTCCGCTCGATTTTGACGGCAAAACCGATTGCCTCCTTCATGAGTTTGATCAGGAGGGCAACAGGCATATGGAGTATTTAAAAGACCATGGGCATTATGCGGACTTGCCGGTCGAAAAACTGCTGGCATCCATGAAAGAGGCGTATCCCATGTTTTTTGAGGAAAGTGTGGAAGCCCTGAGCGGTGATTTCGAGAAGGAAGCCATTGCAGACAGGAAAGCACCATCGACTTTTTGAAAACGGTTCCACAATTTTTTCCCCTGACGGAAGTCCACCTTTATTGCGGGAACGGTTCACTGCACCGGCTATTGCTGCTGTCCGGCTGTTGAAAACGAATGAAATCCGAACAGGGAATCCATTGAGATGCGATACGAAGGAAATATATTCAGGCCTTTCAGCGAAGCAAACAGCTATCTTCTGCAGTGTACAATCGGATGCTCTCATAACCAATGCACTTTCTGCGGAATGTACAAAGATCGAAAATACAGGGTGCGCGCCCTGGAAGAGATTAAAACCGATATTCAACTGGCAAAAGACCATTACGGTGATCTTGAAAAAGTGTTTCTCTGCGACGGAGATGCCATTGATATCGAAACCAGTATGCTTCTTGAGATTCTGAAGGAGTTGTATTCCGCGTTTCCATCGCTGAGGCATGTCGGCAGCTATGTCGGCCCCAAAAGCACCCTGAAAAAGAGCGGTTCGGAATTGCGTAAGCTGAGAACCGCCGGTTTCACGAAAGCGTATCTGGGCGTTGAAACAGGAGATGATAGACTGCTTGCTGAAATAAAGAAGGGCGTGACTGCCGATGAAATGCTTCAGGCCGGCAAAAACCTGGTGGATACGGGAATCAACCTTTCTTCCATGGTTCTGCTCGGTATCGCGGGAAGAGGATCACGATCCCGGGAGCATGCGATGGCAACCGCAGAAATTACAAATCAGATGAAACCACAGTATCTTGCCGCGCTTACCTACACGCCGGTCCCCAATACCGTCCTGTTTCGGAAAGTTGAATCCGGGGCCTTCACGCTTCCGGATCCATTTGAAACACTCGAAGAGATGAAAATTATTTTTGAAAATATCACGATAGACAACCTTAAGTTTGTCGGAGCGCATGCGTCCAATTATCTTCCGGTGAGCGGAACGCTTCAGCGGGACAGGGAAAAAATGCTGAATATCGTGAATCGTGTTCTTGAGCAAAAGGATATGAGCGCGCTTCGAAGCGAACAGATGCGGGGTTTGTGAAGCCGGGTGCATGACATGACGATTTTTCATCGCTTCTTCAGGATCGCGTCATACTCCCGATGAAACATCCACTGCCGCCTCCACCATCATCACTGGAAGGATCTTGAGATCTATCGGATGCCGGTCCTCCTGGATCAGCAATACTCCCATCGGTGGCGTCAAGGCCGTTATCTCCTCTCTTGCCATCAACAAAATGCAGGACAATGATATTACCATGAATCACGGCGCCTGTCTCTCCGTTATACATAAATTCATACCAGTGATTCGATGGATTGTCCGGGGTTGGGCCATACTTGTAATACCTGTCCGGATGAGCCTCAACAGGAAGCGTTATTGTTAATGAAGTGCTTTTACCGGGGTCAACGCCATCAATCGTAAATTGAAATAATCCATACGGAAAATCGACATTCGAAGGCGTGTCTGAAGGGGACGGATCAGCAATCGTCCGACAATTACTCAGCATCGTTCCGGGAGGGGACTCCAGCAATATGACATCCTGACTGCCATAAGCCTGCAGTGAAACAAGATTGGAAGGACAAACCGCGTCATTTCCATCACAGTCCTGGTCTATACCATCACCGCATATTTCAGTTGCATTGGGATAAATGGATGGTTCGCTGTCGTTACAATCCCCCTGGTTTTCAGTATAGCTGTCTTCGTCGTCATCTGTATCGTTGCCGGTATCGGTTTCAGTTTCGCTGTCGATATCGCTTTCCGTTCCGGAATCATCTCCGGAATCGGTATTCGTGTCCATATCCGCGCCCGGAATGGTTTTAACGGTCAGCCGGCTGACCATATGATGCGCATGGTCAAATTTATATCTCGGAATCCCATTGTCATCCGCATAAAAATCAGTATAGAGATCGGCTGTCCTTCCAGCGTAATGGCTGTATCCAACGGGCAGAACCTCATTCTCACCATCACTGCCGCCCAGGAAGTAGATCTGCTCATTTGCCAGGTTCACTTCAATGGAATAAACAATCGCCGGCTCTTCAGATCCGATAAAAAACGAATCGTTTGAGAACGCGCCGTTATCATCTTCCTCTTGAGTATCGTTGGCGGCAAAAAAATACCAGCCGGTGTCAAACGATTGATTGATCTCAAAAAATATTTTTATTCTGCTGTCGTTTGTTCTGTCCGCTTTTGTCTTTACCAGAAAGCCGTATTTCTGTGTCGCACCGGTAACCCCGTCAAGATCATCCGGTACAGGTATTTCAGGTTCCGCAAGAAACAGCGGGTCCGCGCCATAGTTCTTTTCTTCACAAGCTTTATGCGCCCAGAACGGAACAGCCTGGGGTCGATAAACCAGATTGTCCGTATGCCGCATAATATTCGTTGCAGGCAATGAAGAGACGTACAGATTGTGTAAAAAATTGCCGTAAACATCTTCCACCCAGATGGCAAAAACCGGCGTCCCGATATAAGCTCCGCCTTGAAATTCAATTTCCAGAGCAGTGCCTTCTTTGTCACGGTTTGTATTCATAACGGCCATATTCCTGCTGCTGTCAATTTCAAAACAGACGGTTGTGCTACCGGTCGGGGTTGATACGGTCAACTCATATTCCCCGTTTGCCATTATCTTGCCGCCGTTAAGAAAAGGGGCAGGCGCTCCTGCGTTTATTGTCAATACTGCGGAGGAGTCTGGCTCATACCATCGTGGTTTTACATACTCTGTGTAGACAGACTCATTGGTAACACCAAATATTTTTGGTGATCCATCGCATATGGCTGCAACTGGATTGAAAGTCGTTAACACGCAGAACAGCACAAAAAAACGGAGTTTTTTATGTTCCAGGGTGAGAAAACGCAATGAAAAATATTTTTGGTTCATCATTTGGCTCCTGTGAGCAGTATTCGGGTTTTATCGAATGTTTCCCTTGTCAGACCAAGCTGTTTAATCCGGTTTTAATGAAAACCATTCCCGGCAGCAGTGTTGTTTTTTCCCGGCGCACCCTTTTCAGGGATAGAAACAGGCTTGTAAGATTTGTGAAACGCTTACCGCGCAAACCCGTTATTTTTGATCATCGTATATGTTAAAGTCCGGATATAGTTTTTGAGCACAATCCGGGCAGATGCCGTGGCTGAAATCGGCTTCGGAATGTTCTTTAATGTATGATTCAATTTGATCCCAATACCCTTTATCATCTCTAATTTTTTTACAATGAGCGCAAATGGGTAGAATTCCTCGGAGTGTTTTGATCTCCTTTAGTGTCGCCTGAAGTTCCGTGATCGTCCTTTCGTGTTGATCAACTTCTTTTGTGAGCTGCACATTGACATGATTTAATTTTTCGGTTCTGTCAACTACCCGCGATTCCAGTTGATCCCGCTCCTGCCGCAGCCGCGAGGACATAATGTTAAATGCTTCCGTCAATTCCGACAATTCAAGGCTTGAGGGCAAAGCGATCTGTTCTCCGAGATGTTCCGGATTTTCGGTAACTTCTATTGCCTTTGCGCGAATAAAATTCAACGGATCGAATATCCACCGTTGTGCAAGATAGATGGTACATCCAAAAATAATAACCAGGGTTATTCCGAACAGAATTGACAGATGAAAAACAAGTCGATGGACATCCGCATAGGCTGCGCCGAGAGGTATTCTGATGGAAATGGCTGAAATAACCTCACCGTCAGCGCGTTGAAAACTGCGGTCAGCACCATAATGGGCCACCAGATCCGCAGGTGCGGCTTCCGGGGTGCTGTGGCAGCGGAGGCAGTTTTGTTCCATGGATTCTCCGCGTCGCATGATTTCGAAAAACGGTATTTCATCGATGATTCGAATATCGGAATGTTCCTTCAGATCCGGAGATTCGTTCAGCTTCTCAATAAACGCCCGTTCAAATGCATCGGCCTCGTTTTCCGGACTTCGGGCATTGATTGCAGCTTCTTTATAATAATAGTTGCCATCTGTAAGGCTCTGATAGTATTTGTCAATCTCTCTGATGGCATATGTAGAGGACATCCAGACCGGTTCAAAATAACGATCGTCAGCCCCGACGGCTTCGATTTTTTTGAATAAAACCGGTTTTAATTGATGGGAAAAGTAGGTGTGGGTGGCAAGATTGCGATTCAGCAATATCATGGCCTTTTCTTTTGCCTCTTCTCGAACATGAGTTTTCAATCGCCAATTGATCGCCAGTATCGAGAGAGTGCCGGCAAGGGTGACAATCAAACTGATTGATATGAGGAGGAGAATACTGGCTTTGGATTTTGCTTTGCCTCGCTGTTTATGGGTTGATAACTTTTGAGCCATGTCTGTTCCTGTTGAATAACACGATCTGGATTTACAAGTACCATCTCCATGAGCCATAACGATTGCAACGTTCCTGATCTTTTCGAGTGCCGTATCTTTCATGGCATCATCTCCCGGGATTTGTCCGGATCAGGAATCAGGGTTTTGGCTCCAGTGTTTGGGACGAAAGACAACAGAAGGTTTGAATCGCTTATGATAGCGAAAGCCCGTAGCATCAACATCCTGACCATATTTATTCCGCAGCTCATGAAGCGGACCGATTTCGATGGCGTACATGGGACAGGCCTCCACACAAATGGGGGACTTTCCCGTTTCCAGCCGTTCAAGACAAAAATCACATTTCTGCATTTTGGCATTTTCTTCAGGTCCGAATTGAGGCGCGTTCCAGGGGCAGGCTTTGAGGCACTTCCGCTGGCACCTTTCGCTGCCCGTACATTTGTCCGGGTCCACGGTGACAATGCCGTCGGTTTCTCGTTTGCGGATAGCATTTTCCGGGCAAGCGCGCAGACACGGCGGATCAGCGCAATGAAAGCAGGGGGTGGCCAGCCAGGCGGCGAAAAGATCAGGAAAGCGACCTTTTTCAATGGCTTCTACTCTCATCCAGTTCACCGGTCCTGCTTCAATATCGTGCCAGTCTTTGCAGGCCACGGCACATGTATAACAGCCGATGCACCGGGTCTGGTCAAAATAAAATCCCATCTGTGTCATGGCTGTTTCTCCTGAATTTTTACCGGGGAGGCTTCGACCTGAACCAGGGCACTGTTCATGGGTACACCTCCACCGGGCGAAAGATCATCTTTTGTCAGCACATTGGCGCATCCGCCAAGATCAACGCCATCTTTGTCAGGCGCGAACCAGGCGCCCTGGCAGAGGTTGACGACACCGGGCATCATCCGTTCCGTCACTTTGGCCGGTATTCTTACCCGTCCCCGCTGGTTAAACACATCCACCAGCATACCCTCCTTTATACCCCGATTTGCGGCATCAATCGGATTGATCCAAACGGCCTGGGGTTCGATCTCCTTCATCCAGGGAATATTATACCAGGTGGAATGAGCCCTGGTCTTATGATGAGTGGTTAGAAGCTGCAGCGGGTATTGATCGGTCAGGGGGGAGTCATAATGTTCGTCATGGCTGATATATTTGGGAACAGATGGAATCCGGGGGTTTTCCATTTCCTTTAAATGGCTGCAATCGATTTCAATCTTTCCCGAAAGGGTCGGAAAAGGGTTGTTTTCCGGATCCGCGATCTGCTCCTTGAAGGATACGACCGGTTCTTCCAGTTTGATTTTCAGAACCCCCTCCTGTTTCAGCTGGTCATAATCGGGTATATCTCTTTTTCTGGAAGCAAAGAGGCGGAGAAGATCGTCTTCGGAAATATCGAAGAAGGGACTGGAAATACCAAGGCGGGGTGCCAGTTCACGGCAGATTTCCAGGTCTGTTTTGCATTCATGCATGGAGTTTATCACTTTGTTCAGGTAAATATAATAGGGCGATCCCAGCCAGGGCGGCGCAATGTCGGAACGTTCCATAAAGGTGTTCACCGGAAGCAGAATATCCGCGAATTTGGCGGTCGCGGTCATGAACTGCTCATGCACGACAATGAATTCAAGTGATTGCATCGCTCTGACCCCGAGGTTGGTATTGGGGTGCTGGTTCAGCATGTTGCTGGCAGCGATATAGGCCATTTTCGGGTCGACCGGATACCCGCCCTTTTTCCCGGTAAGGATGGCATCGTAAATTTTGCTGAAATGAATCCGTGCACTGGTGCAGTTCGTTCCGCCGCTTAATTTGTAAAGGCTGTCATTTCGGGGCGGGGCACCGTCTTCCACCGGGTTGTCGGACGGAATTCCTTTGGATTTGTCCATGGATTGCCCACTATCCTGCGGTCGCAGATATTTTGTTTCACGACTGTCGTAGGCCCTCATAAAACCGGCGGCATATCCACCGTTAATACCGATATTCCCGGTGATGGCTGTAAGCACATTGGCGGCCCTTGCATACTGCTCGCCGGTTGCGGTTCGCGCCGGGCCCCAACCGGCAATCAGGGCGCCCGGTTTTTGAGCGGCATATCTCCGGGCAAGGTCCGTGATCACTTCGGCAGGTACGGTGGTGATTTTTTCAGCCCAGCGAGGTGTTTTGGGAATACCGTCCTCTTTTCCCAGCAGGTAATCCCGGTAAACACTGAAGCCGGTGGTATGTCTTGAGATGAAATCATCATCCTGGAGATTTTCCGATAGGATGACATGGGCCATGGCAATCAGCATGGCAGCATCCGTCCCAGGACGAATCGGGATCCACTGATGGGCAAAGGCGGCCGCGGAGTCGGTAAAGCGCGGATCCACAGCAACAATCCGAACTCCCTTTTCTCTGGCTTTTGCCAGGTACAGACTGGTTCCCGGGTCCCAGATGGTGTTGGCCGGATTCCAGCCCCACATGATGATCAGTCTGGAGTTCAGCAGGTCATCCCGGGTGTTTCCGGTTCGAATCGTGCCGTATGTAGCCATGGAGGCGAACAGGGCAGCCTCAAAAGAAGGAACTCCCCAGAACCGGGTAAAACCGCCGAATGCCTGCAGCATTACTCCCACCGGGATAGGGCCATGGAGCATCCCCTGGTTGCCGGAGCCGGGTATGAACAGAATGGAACCGTTGCCGTGGTCGGCTTTTATCTGGTTTAACCGCTTTGCCACCTCATCCAGTGCTGTTTCCCAGGTGATTCTTTCAAATTTTCCTTCACCGCGTTTTCCGACTCGGCGCAAAGGGTATTGCAAGCGGTCTTTGGAATAGACCCGCTGCCGGTATGCGCGTCCCCTCAAGCAGGCACGGATCTGGGGGGGCTCGCCATTATCGGTTTCATACCGGACGATGTTTCCGTTTTTCACATGTGCCCGGAGTACGCAGCGTCCGCCGCAATCGTGGCAACAGCCGGTGGGGATGATTGTGGTCTGATTGTCTGAGGAGATGTCTTGATTGTTACTCATGATCTGACCCTCTTTCGGAAACCCTGATTCATTATGGCCGGCAAAAATTCCGGACAAATCTTTTCACATTCGTTCCGGCCTCTTTTCAGCGATGCCTTAGACCTCAAGTCCTCTGGAATGAACGTGCCCTCGACATTTCTCAATTCCCTTTTGTATTGATTCGCAGCTGGATTTTCAAGGAATATTTT
>CAZOEW010000043.1:0-21199 GCA_964578935.1 uncultured Desulfobacterales bacterium
TTATCGGACCGACAATTCCACCCTGCCCTCCCAGAAATATCGGTTTCTGATTCAGCATAACACCCTGAGGCACGTTTCCCATCATGGAAGGGGTCGCCTTATCCTGATTGGGTGTATAGTTGAAATGGATAAAAGAACTTCCGACTTCGCTGTGATCTTCACGGCTTGTCCCGCCTGACATCAAACAGTCACAAAAATTGATAAGACTTCCCAGGGTAACGAATGGAAAGAGAATGGTCTGTTTTAATCCAACAGTGTGCGCGACAGAGGATTCTTCTTCAAGTATCGTTCCTTCTCGGACATGCGAGCCGTATCCCATGATGACTTTTTTTAAAAAGACCGCCTGCCGGAAAAAACCGCCCCTCAACTCTGTTTCAGGTCCGATATGGCAGTTTTCGATGGTAACAGGCGCTTCATAACCCAGCTTCACGTCATTCAGGATCAGTGTATTTTCCCCGAAAATTTTACATCCGGAATATACAACCGTACCCTTTCCGGAAACCCTGTCAATATCTACATCATCTCCGATAATAACAGTTTCCGGATTGGGAATGGAAACCCCCTTATCCATGAGTTTTTCAATTTTTTGACTCGACTTGTTTTTCATTTCAGATTCATCATTCGTCAAATACACCCAGTTTTAAGGGAATCCACCACATAATGCCGAATACCATTGTTTTGGCAATTGTTTTTTCAAGAGAGACGCCAGCCTTTTTTCCGATTGGAATTGAAAAAGCCATCTCAAGAGGATGACCGATACCCCACAGCAGGACCACGACCCACCACAGAAATTTTATTGAACTGCTGTCCAATGTAAAAAAAAGTCCGTAGATGAAGAAAATCCAGCCAAAAACAGCAAAAGCCATATTTGCGTACCAGAATGATTTGTTTTTCAACACAGCGAATTCCTCCTGAGAAAATTTTTTAAAGTTGCATCTGTTTTCGGGTCTTTCCGATAATAATATGCTCACAATCAGAAACCGGGTAATCATCTGATTGTTTTTTTCAACTCCAAATTCCATCCGCGCAGGGATAGAATGCCCGTCATGTCCGGCGGCTTTTTCTCCTGTTCCACTGCTCGATTTTATCAAAGGCGTCGAGTGCGACTCGGAACAAAATTTTCAAGTCTACCGGTTTGATAAAATAATCATCAAAACCCGCTCTTCGGCAAACACTGAATTCAAAATCAGAAGCATAACCAGTGACCGCAAAAAGTATGGACAGGGGATATTTTTCACGTATCACCTTGCACAGCTCCACTCCCGACATTTTGGGCAGGTTGAGGTCAAGAAACATAACCGGGTAAGATTCTTTTTCCAGAATTGCCAGTGCATCCTCCGCGGTTCTTGCCCTTCGAACCGTATAACCGGCCTTGTTAAATCCCTTTTTGAAAACATCGATGACCATGTTGTCGTCATCTACTATGAGTATGTTTCTGCTTATCATTCAACCTCCCCTTTATGACCATTTCAGTTTTGCTGTTATCAGCAAAAAAAGGGCGGAACGGAACATGATACAATATACCTGAGTTTTTATGAGAATCAACTACTGCATGGTTTTCCTGCGGCAGAAAAAAACCGGAAGGCAGCCGCATCTTTAAAACCGATAAAAACCGGTATCTCTTCGTCTGTCAACACCGCATCGTCTTTCAACATTCAATCTTCTTTCAGGACCGGTATAAGCAGGGGCTTCATAAAGCCTTATGAATTCATCTAATCTTTTCTGTTGAAAAGATGAGGGCTTTACAAACGCAAGACATTGCTTTCTCATTTTTATATGTCGGGTCAAGGAAGTGTCATTCAATTCAAAATCAGATACAGCCTTCACAGCAAGCTTTTCAAGATAAAAGTCATCATTGACAAGCATAATATCAAGCGAATCCACCGACCATTTGGAATCGCTGATGTAGCGAAAAGCCAAACCACCTGCACTCAGGTTCTCGATGTTTACCAGCAACCTGTCGGATTGAGGTTTAACGATTGCAAACGCATCATCTCGTATCTGAATTCTTTTATGGGATCGCATTTCAACATTTCTTTTTTCTTCAGACATAAACGGTTCCCCCTTCATTCAGGATTGTATTTTTTTTCAACTAATTTACTGAAGCCGGATGCATTCATGGTTGCCTCACACGCAGGCAGGGTCGGCGGAAAGCATCAGAAAGCCCTGTTCCCATTGTAAACCTATCGGAGAAAAAAATCATATTTTTCCCATTGGAAGTACGAAAATCAGAGATAGTACATTAATATATTAAAAACCGTTATCATGTCAAATCCGGTTTATGAAAAGCGTTATGGGATCATTTTTTCGCATAATCGACCGGGTATTGTTTGTCCGGATGATTCCTTGCATTGGCTGACTCAGACGAGAGATAAAAGATTCTGTTTGCATTTTGCCGAAAAAAAGGTTGAAGTTTTATATGGCGAATGTAATTAAGTAGGACTTGAAGTGAACGGTTCAAATGCTAAGAATATCATTCTTCACCATGCTGTTTATGTTGAAAAATGGACTTTAACCAGCAAGAATGATATTGTTTGGGATGGTTCACGGCAAACCACCAAATGTTCACAGGCAGCATTGACCTGGAAAACTTCCTTTATCAGGTGGATATGGATTTTTTAAGCAGGTTCGATATTGCTTTCGTCAAGACAGACATACTATGGTAATATCGAAAAAAACAACCAGACATAAATACAACCAGATAATTATTTAGGGACATTTGTCCAATTCCGGCATGTCCGGGTTAGGGGCTGTTGATG
Organism: uncultured Desulfobacterales bacterium; assembly: GCA_964578935.1. GTDB lineage: Bacteria > Desulfobacterota > Desulfobacteria > Desulfobacterales > SURF-7 > JAQYVL01. The sequence continues at coordinate 2,760 of CAZOEW010000043.1, forward strand.
ATACGAATCGCTTTCACGCGCATATTCGCTGTTTTCATTTTTTTCTCTTTTTCATTGTCTGGATGCCAGATGTTCAGTGTCCAGAAAACAGCCGAAGAACTTTCTCCCCAGATAAGCCTTACGGAGAGATTTAACCGCGGCAGATCATTTCTTGAATCCCAATTGTATGACAATGCTATTGAAGATTTCAATGCGGTGATTAAGCTTGACCCCTATCATCAACATGCCCACAATAGCCTGGGAATCGTCTGGAAAAACAAGGGGGAGTATCAGAAAGCCCTTGATGAATTCAACAAAGCGATCGCCCTGGATCCAACCTTTACGGAAGCATACCATAACCGGGGAATTACCTATTTTATAACAAATGATTATGATAATGCGGTTACCGATTTTAACCGAATCATTCAGCAGACAAATCCGATTCTCTCCTCCGCATATAACAGCCGTGGAATCATATGGAAAAACAAGGGAGATTATGACAAGGCCATTGCCGATTACACCATGGCGATCCAGACAAATCCGAATTATTCTGCAGCTTACAGCAGCCGTGGAATTGCCTGGCGTGACAAAAAGGAATTTGATACCGCAATTAAAGATTTTACAACGGCAATCCGTATAAACCCTGAAAATGTCGATGCCTATACCAACCGGGGAATAACGTATTTCAACCTCAGGGAATTTGATAAAGCGATTGCTGACTATTCCATGGCTCTTAACATTCATCCGAATAATGTGGATGCGCTGGGTTGCAGGGGCATTGCCTGGCACAAAATGGGGCAAAGCGATAAGGCCCTGGCTGATTTTTCTCAGGCAATAACCATTAACCCCAATATGCCTGAAGCGTATAATCGCCGAGGCATAATCTACTACAGTTCCGGAAAATATGATGATGCAATCAAGGATTTCAACCGTGCCATTAAGATAACTCCTCGATATACCAATGCATATAATAATCGTGGCGTCACCTATAGAGCCATTGGAGAATATCAAAAAGCAATAGAAGATTATTCAACAACGCTTGAGATCAACCCCCAGGATGCAGGAGCTTACAACAGCCTTGCATGGATTCTGGCTACTTGTCCAGATGAAAAAGCACGGGATGGTGAAAGAGCTGTTGATTTTGCTACCAGAGCGATACTGCTTCGCCCGGATTCTTTTAAGCTTGATACGCTTGCCGCAGCCTATGCGGAAGTGGGCAATTTCAAAGAAGCGATCTCCACACAGGAAAAAGCGATTCTGCTCATGGAAAAAAGCAGATTCCAAAATGAAAAAGCGCTCGTCGAGTTTCATAACCATCTGAAATCATATAAATCCGGAAAGCCATGGCGAGACTATCCAAAAAAATAAATTGAAAAATTCTTATTTATCTTATTCATGATTCAGCAGTCGCTTGATCATGATGGGGTTTCCCGATTGACACGCACAATGCGATACTTTATAATCCGCTGCAAATTGAATACCTTTATATGAATCGATTACATGGACCCGACAAATCTTGACAAATTCAAATTAATCTCCTGCAGAATCCGGGAGGCAATACCTTCTTCGTTTTCCTGGTCTTGGGATGAAGACTTCGATGTCGCCCGAATTGTTTTTCATAAATCTGAAATGGATCCATTGCTGATGACATTAGAAAAGGAGTTCCATGGCAAATGGGATTTCACAAGCATTGACAGCGCGCCGGCATCCATAGAAAACTATATCCATTCAATATTCGGCATCATACCCGGTCAGATTCTTTTTACCGCCGGTGAAAATTCAGGTCCAATTCTTTTTGCAGTCTGGTGGCCATGGGGAAACGAAAACTACATATCCCTGCGAATAGGCATTTTTTCTCCGAATGAAGAAGATTTTTCAAAAAACGAATCCAAAAAATTTCTGAAAAAATGGATAGGACTGTGAATGCTTTTCAGGACAAAGCCTTTGCGCTTTTTCTTCGTTGCATCCGATGATAAATTTCCCAGGGTCTGAATGAGTTCCAATATCTTCTTTCTTACTCACTTTTTAAGGCTTTGAAACCAATTCTAATTTGTGGTAATGGTTTGCCGTTTGTTGACAGTTTTTTTTACTTGTGAAATATATAACATATTGCAGAAAAAATTCAGATGTTTCCGTCAACATATTTTTTCAGGAGCAAATAATTGGTTTTTTCTTCTTCTACGGTATTTCCGGAAAACATACCGGAATTAAAAACGTACTCCGTTCATTTTTCATTGAACAGGCTTGTTCCGGGTGTTGATAACATCAACTATGATGTTCACCTGAGTCCGAAACTTCAAAAATCATCAAACGATATCGTAAAGCATCTTGTCGCGAGACACATAAAAGCAAGCGAGACAGATGAGACCTTAACAGATTCAAAAGACTGGATAAATGTTCAGGATACCTTTCGACAAACCATAACGGATGTGCTTCTCAATGCCATAAACAAGGCCAAGGCTGAACGCGAAATCCAGATCGACTTTCTGGTTCAGGCATCACTGACCAAAATGTTTTTGGAAAAGATCCACGTCGGTTTTGAGAGATTCGTCGAACACTATAAAAACATCATACGGAAACTTGAAGTTTCAAAAAGCAGTGGCAGCAAAACTATTATTCGGCTGAAAGAAGAACTTTCCGAAACGTTGAAGAATAGAAAAAAAATTACACAAAAAATTGCCGAAGAATTATTCCAATATCTGATCGAAATACAAAGCAACGAAATACAAAAAAACCGTGAAGCCAATTTTGGGCCGGGCGCCATCATGCCGGCAAGTTTTTTTACAAATCCGGTCATTAATTCGGAAAACTCGACAAGTGACTTTTTTCTGATCGAAGAATATGTGTTATTCGGGAACCGGTTGAATGATCCACTGCAATACAATCCTCTTCTCGAACTCATCACAGATTTTTACAGGCAGGTAACGGATCAGGACAAAGAAAATTTAGAGTTGATCAATGAAAATTCGGATATACCCGATTCACCGGATTCGAAATCAGAAACCCCGCTTTTTAAATGGATTAACCGGGTTGACAACCTGGATATTCTTCTGAATTATTTTGAGTGCGAGAAAGAAATAAAAATTTTAAAAAAACAGAATAAGGACAAAGACAAAATTCTTGCCCTGAAAACGGAAGCCAAAAATCGTAAAAACAGATTGAATTGTTTGCATAAACTATTAAAATCCAACGGAATGTTAGACGGCATTGTGGCGGCTTATGAAATGCGTCAATTTTATTTCGAATTCTGCCCGCCGTTAAATCCTCTTGAAGTATTGAAATATATTGTTTCACCAAAAGAAAGAAATGCGATCGCGGGAAAATTGAAACGTACCAAAGGCCCGATTGGAAAGTCCATTTCAATAAAGTTGCTTCACAAGACAATGAAGGAACAGAAAAAGATTCCTTTAAACAAAAAAAAAGAACACCTGATCAACTATTTAAAAGGACTTCTTCGCTATCACAGAGACCTTCAGAACTATAAAATGCTCAAAGAGGCTATGGATTGGATCAATCTGACGGAAGACGAAAAGATTCTCAAACTCTCAAGAGTAAACCGCACGTTATATGAATTTTTGCACTCCAGTGAACGTATTGAAGAAGAGAAGCCGATTGTAAATCATATCATCATAAAAACGGATGTTCGGGGCTCTACGGATATAACCCATCAGATTAAAGAAAGGGGCCTGAATCCAGCATCCTATTTCAGTTTAAATTTTTTCGATCCCATTACTGCAATCCTTTCGGAATACGGAGCTGAAAAAGTTTTTATTGAGGGTGATGCTATTATCCTTTCCATTTTTGAGAAGGAAGACACACCCAAGGGCTGGTATGCGGTTGCCCGCGCTTGCGGACTCGCGATCAACATGCTATTAATCACCCAGCGTTACAACGCGCAATCTAAAAAGCACAGACTCCCCATACTGGAGCAGGGAATCGGCATCTGTTATCGTAACACGCCTCCTACGTATCTTTTTGACGGCAACAACCGGATTATGATCTCACCTGCCATCAATCTTGCGGATCGTCTTTCCGGATGTACCAAATCACTTCGGAAAAAATTTACCGAAGAAAAACTGCCATTCAATCTTTACGTATTTCAAACAGCTCCGGATTCAAGCTTGAACACGACCACAGATGATCTTCTATCAAGGTTTAACATCAATGGAATCGAACTGAATGCTGAAGGTTTTGACAAACTGAAAGAAGAGATCAATCTCCAAAAAATCAGATGTTATATTCCTGAAATACAGAAAGAAAAATTTATCGTCTACACGGGTACGTTTCCAACCATATCCGGTAAATACCAACGCCTTATAGTCAGAGAGGCGGAAGTGCCGTTAATTTCCACCCATGATTTCAGGATAATCCGAATGACAAATCGTAAATATTATGAAGTATGTACAAACCGTAAGCTCTATGAGTTTATAAAAGATAACCGGTAAGATTTTGAAAATAATATAACACCCGCATAGCAGAACGATGAAAAAACCGAAACAATTGCCCAAAAAATTTACAACGCTTCTGATTTATGGTCGCCCTCCCCTTGCTTTTGCCGGGATGATTTGTGCAATCGGGGTTATGTTGACGCGGAATCCGGTTTTTTACCTGCTGGGGGTATCGTGTCTTTTTATCTCCATGACATTCGACCTGGTGGATGGATGGTTTGCCGCACGTTTTCAACCCAACAGCGCCCTGGCTCATCTGGCGGATCGGATCATGGACAAAATTGTCTATTCGATCATCTTCCCGCTGCTTGCGACAGGAATGATGTGGCGAATGCTTTTTGTCTCACCAGGATTTGTAAAGATCGAACTTTTACATGCTTTATTTGTATTGTTTTTATGTGTTACTGTTCTGATCCGTGATAATTTTGCCTCTTTTATGCGTGGATTTGCCGTCAGAAGAGGCCATGAACCCGAATCAAGCGAATTTACACGGCTGCGAACCATTGTCGCCGCACCCCTTAGCGCGCTGCTGTATGCGCATGCATTTTATCTGCCGGATGGACCGACCTTGAAACTGTATTCCTGGATAGCCTGGCTCGGCAACATTCCTGTCCGTGGATTTTTTATCCTTGAAATCATCTTTTTGATAATCAACTTCGGTTCCATCGCAAGATATTGCCGGAGATACGGCTCTTTTTGTCTTGACGAACTCTGTCTTGAAGATGAACAGCTTAGAAAAAAAATTCTGTCCATTTTCCCCAATGCGCTCACCGTAATGAATGCAATGATGGGACTTCTGGCTGTCTTTTTTGCATATCAGGACAGAATAAAAGAGGCCTATCTGATTATGATCGGTGCAGCCATATTTGATAAGCTTGACGGTGCAATGGCAAGAAAACTTGGATTGGTGGAGTCCGCTCCCAAGGCTGAAGGAAAGCATCGGATTACATTCGGCGGTATTATGGATGATATCGCAGATACCGTAAGCTTCTGCATTGCTCCGGCATGGATTTATTATATTTGTCTTTCGGATGTTTCGAACCGGCTTCCGGTGGGTATTATCGCAGGTATTTACGCTGTGTTTGGAGTTGCACGATTAATTTATTTCACACTGGATAAAACACCGATCCCCGGATATTTTAAAGGGATGCCGACGCCAGCCGCCGCTCTTTTTGTCACCTCGCCCCTGATCATATTATCCCAGGAACTGGCAGCGAACTCCGAATATGTAACTTTCTGGTATTTCTTTTCTTCGGGTTTGATGATCCTGGCAGCAATACTGATGAATTTATTCCCGGCAAAATACATCCATGTGGGGCGCTTTATGGACAGAAACCCCTGGTTTGGCCGGATTGATCTGCCTTTGGTTTTTCTCTTTGCGTTTACACCTTATCTTGGGTATTTTGCTCTGATTCAACTGTTTCTTTACGCGATCTCCCCTTTATGGACAAGAGTTAAAAAACCGGAAAATTAGATTCCCGGTACTCCTGCCTTATCCGCTTCATTCAGAGGAGATTGAAAACCGGCGGTTGCTTGCCGCTGCTATTCATTCGTTGCGATGAGATCGCCACGTCGATCACTTATGGAACATTCAACGATAACGTTTTCTATGCTTATGAATTGTTATGAAAGGAGATGGAGATGGATAACAGACACCGGATCGTTCTATACATTTTATTTACTGCTCTTGCACTCGTCTTACAGGGGAATACAGCCTTTGCCGGTAAATCTTCAGTTCAAATCGAAGTGCCGGAATCCGCTGCGGTTGGAGAAGTGATTCTGATCCAGCTTCATGTATCCCATGAAGGAAACAACTTGTTCCATTATACTGACTGGGTTTACGTGACGATCAACGGAAGTGAGGTCAAAAGGTGGACGTTCAGTAATTTTGATAAACCGGAATCGGAGAATTTCACACGGACGATTAATCATACGATGACCGGCCCCATCGAGATTACAGCCGAAGCTGACTGTAACATACACGGCAGTACAGGAGTTGCCCAAAAAAATGTGGCGATTAAGAAATAGGTGATTTCATGAAAATCGGGGGCGTTTCTATCCTGTTGATCACGGGGATTCTGAATGGCCTGCTGGTTCTCTTTCAGGCAGGCTCGGGATTGGGTTATTTTAAAGTTTCGTTCAGCGTGCACCGGAAAACAGGCATCGCGCTGCTGTTCACGGCAATGATTCATGCATTTTTAGCCCTATTTGCCCATTCATAGGCCAACGCGACCGCATATCATTCCGTATCTTTCCGGTTAATCAAGGAATGAAACGAACCATACTCGCGGGTCGCCGCCTGCTGTGCAGCCTTACGAACCGCATCCATTTCATAAAGGTTTCTTTTCAGCGGCATGCTGTTCCGCAGCATTAGACCGATAAGATTAAAACATGGAAAATAACTTGACACGGGCTGAAGTTTATTATAGAGGTGTCGCAAGTCCATCAAATTAGATCAGAGATCAACTTATGACGAACATATTCTCAGGCAGCTTTAACTATTTTTACTTCTGGTGGTACTATTATATCACCGGTCTGCCTGGCTGTATGCGCTGATTCATAAGAAAATATAAAGCAAACAAAGCCGTGAGCAGAACCAAAATTCACGGCTTTTTTAATTGGGGCCGTGAAAATCGTTTTCACGGCCCTTTTTTTTACTTTTAACAACAAAAGGGAGAATGGTACCATGACAATCCTCGGGAAAAAAATCAGAATGGAAAGAATTGTTAATCGGAACACACGCAAAACCGTGATTGTCCCAATGGATCACGGAATTTCAGTCGGACCGATACCAGGCGTGATTGACATGAAAAGTGCGGTTCAAAACGTCGCTGAGGGAGGAGCAAACGCGATTGTCGAACATAAAGGCCTTGTGGGTGAAGGCCATCGCGGGCAGGGAAATGATATCGGGCTGATCATTCATCTCTCCGCATCAACCAATTTATCACCCTACCCTCACGCGAAAACGCTTGTCTGCTCGGTAGAGGAAGCGATCAAGCTCGGCGCTGATGCGGTATCGATTCATATCAATCTGGGAAATGGACAGGAGAAAGAGATGCTTAAAGATTTTGGCAGAGTCAGCTATGAAGCAAGAACCTGGGGAATGCCGCTTCTCGCGATGATATATCCGCGTGGTGAGAAAATTAAAGACGAATATCATGTGGACGTTATCAAACATGCTGCACGGGTTGGTAACGAAATGGGTGCGGACATTGTCAAGGTTTCCTATACAGGAAGCCCGGAGTCTTTCCGCAAGGTGGTCGAAGGATGTTCCATACCGGTCGTAATCGCGGGGGGGCCAAAAATGGATTCCGATAAGGACATTCTTGAAATGGTAAAGGGTTCGATAGAGGCAGGCGGAGCGGGCGTTTCTATCGGTCGAAATGTTTTTCAGCATGAAAACCCGAAAAAAATGGTTCAAGCGATTTCCTCCATTGTACATGGAGGCAAAAGTGTAGCTGAAGCGCTTGACATTCTCAACAGCTGAGGCAATCGTTCCATATTACATTCATGATACGATTTGTGATAGAAGCCATTTCAGACAAAAACAGAGATGGGCTTCGAGTTCAGGAATGGGCCGAAAAGGCAAACGGAGGAACAAAACAATGCGTAAGATCTGGGTTAAAGTTGATCCGTGGAATAAAAAACTGGTTACAACCGCGCTTGAAAACGGAGCAGACGCGATCATGGTTCCGAAAGGCTATTCCAAGCAGGTTAAAGAACTGGGAAGGATTACAACCATCTCGGAAGATGGCGATCTGAAACCGGAGCAGGATGTTGTTTTCTTTACCATAAAAAGCGGAAAAGACGAAGAAGAGATTTTAAAGCTTTGCCAGAGCAAGAAAGTCATTTTACATTGCACAGACTGGACGATCATTCCCCTTGAAAACCTGATTGCAAAAGGGGCGGAAGTGATTGCGCAGGTTCAAAACCTTGAAGAAGCACAGACGGCATTTGGCATTCTGGAAAAAGGAGTGAGCCATATCCTCTTTCATACACAAAATCCAATTGAGTTGCAAAGATCTCTTTCCAGGCTTCTCGAAGAAGGAGAAACAACCGCCCTTCAACATGCCGAGGTCATTGAGATTGTTCCGGTAGGCATGGGTGACCGTGTTTGTGTGGATACCTGCACTTCGATGTCTGTTGGAGAAGGAATGCTTGTCGGTAACAGCAGCAGCGCGCTTTTTCTGATTCATTCGGAAAGTATTTCAAACCCATATGTATCTCCAAGACCGTTCAGGGTCAATGCCGGAGCGGTTCATGCCTAGACCCGGGTTCCTGGCGGAAAAACACGGTATCTTTCCGAGCTGTCCGCAGGAGATCAAATTCTCATTACGGATTATAAAGGTAAAACAAGTACTGGAATCGTCGGAAGATTAAAAATTGAAAAACGTCCCATGATGCTCCTCAAAGCCAAAATTGGTGATCATGTCGCAACAACGATTCTTCAGAATGCGGAGACAATCAGGCTGACCGACCCATCCGGAAAGCCGGTATCTGTTGTTTCTCTGAAACCCGGGGATAAAATATTAGCGGCATTGGAGGAAGGCGGACGACATTTTGGCTACAAGATCGATGAGACAATCACTGAAAAATAACGTGGAGAAAAGATGACCGGAGATAAAAAAACCATTACCGGGATGGCAGCAGATTCTATTGAATCTCTTATAAATTCAATAAACTTGATCGACAATCAACTCCTGGATCTGATCAATCAACGGCTTGAATTCATCCTGAAGATGGGGGCGCTGCAACAAGAAGCAAAGGTAGAAGCCCTCCTTCATTCTGACGAAGAAAGATCGATAAAGCGGCTTTTGGAAATGAATTCCGGCCCCCTTGATCCAAAAAAAATAAGATCTTTGTTTAAAAATATATTTTCCCTGTCACAAGAAGCCATCAAGCCTCGACGCATTTCTTACCTGGGGCCGGAAGCCACCTTTACTCATATCGCAGCCATCAATCATTTTGGAGATTCAGCCTCTTTTCTGCCGCAACCCGGTATCCGTGATGTTTTTCTTGAAGTGGAAAAAGAAAGATGTGATTTCGGAGTGGTTCCGGTTGAAAATTCCATTGAAGGGTCTGTAAACTATACCCTTGACCTGTTTTTTGAATCCAATCTGAAAATCTGTGCTGAAAAATACCTGACCATTTCCCATGATCTGCTTTCCAAATCTGAAAAATTGGATGAGATAAAAGTTGTTTACTCTCACCCCCAGCCAATCGCTCAATGCCGCGGATGGCTTCGCAAGAATATTCCGAACGCGAGAATTGAAGAATGCAAAAGCACTTCCTTTGCAGCACAAAAGGTTGTCGACATTCAAAATGCAGCGGCAATTGCAAGCAGTGAGGCTGCAAGAATCTATCATTTGAACGTCGTGGCTTCCCGTATTGAAGACCATCCCAATAACACAACCCGTTTTCTGATCATCGGGAAAAATGAAAGCCCCCGGACCGGAGACGACAAAACATCCATCATGTTTGCAGCGGCTCATGTTCCCGGGGCTCTTTACAAAACACTGGAACCTATCGCGACATCCGGAATCAACATGTTGAAACTGGAGTCACGGCCCAGCAAACATGAAAACTGGAGCTATTTTTTCTTTGTAGATCTTGAAGGACATATGGATGACACAAAAATACAGGATACAATTTCAAGAATGAAAAAGCTTTGCCTTTTTCTGAAAATTCTTGGATCCTATCCAAAGTCAATCGATACGTAAGACGATTTTCAAACAACAATTTACACATAAGCGTTAACAGGGATCACTTTCATATGAAAATAGATACAACGACTTCTCTCTTTGGTGTTATCGGAGATCCGGTCGCTCACAGTTTAAGTCCGGTCATGCATAACAGAGCCTTTTCTGAGATCGGGTATAACGCTATCTACCTGGCATTTCATGTTACCGATCTCGCATCGGCGATTCAAGGTGTAAGAGGCCTCGGGATACACGGTCTCAGTGTAACCATACCACACAAGGTATCGATCATGAGCTTATTGGATGAGATCGATGAAATGGCTAAGAAAATCGGTGCGGTAAATACGGTTGTTAACAAGGGGGGAAAGCTCTTTGGATATAATACAGACTGTCTTGGCGCTATCCATGCCCTTCGAGAAAAAACCGATATCCGGAATAAAAATATTTTAATGATCGGCGCAGGAGGTGCTGCCCGGGCCATTGGTTTCGGAATTGTATCAGAAGGCGGCAATCTTACCATTGTCAATATGTTGGAAGATGAGGGAAAGGTGCTGTCTGACATCCTTGGAGTCCCTTATTATCATCTTTCTGAATTCCGCGGCCTTGAATATGATATCCTGATCAACACTACGCCTGTCGGCATGTCTCCCAGGACCGATAAAATGCCGATAGAGCCGATCGACCTGAGACCCGGCAAGGTGGTGATGGATATCATTTATAACCCCTTAAAGACAATGCTCATGGCAGAGGCTGAAAAAATCGGATGTTCTACCGTCGATGGCGTTTCCATGTTTGTACACCAGGGCGCGGCGCAATTTGAAATGTGGACAGGAAAAAAAGCACCTGTTGAAATTATGCGCAAAACGGTATTGAATGTGCTATAAAAAAATTTTTCTGAAACAAAAACAGTCGAAAAGACTTTTGGTTTTCTGTTTCGCAAGGGAATCCCGGAAATGGATTCAAACTGGATTTTACGATGATCGAAATTAAAAATGGAAAAATCAAGAATTCGAACATAACCGTTCCGGGTTCTAAAAGTTATACGCATCGTCTCCTGATTGCGGCAGCGCTTTCAGACGGCATATGTTTCATCGAAAATATGCTCAAAAGCGAGGACACCCTTTACACGTTGAAAGCGTTAAACCAGATGGGTATTCAAACCGAGGATTCCGGCAACCTGCTGAAAATTGAGGGTTCGGCAGGGATCTTGAAACCATGCTCCGACCCCATATATCTCGGAAACTCTGGGACCTCCATGAGACTTTTGACAGGGGTTGCCGTGCTTGGGAAAGGAGCCTACACCCTCACAGGCACCAAGAGGATGGGAGAGCGTCCCATCGGTGACCTCCTGGAGGGTCTGAGCCAGATCGGTGTAAACGCGAAATCCGTCAATGGGAATGGCTGCCCTCCGGTTGAAATCCGCGGCGGAGACCGTTCAGGTGGAAAGGTTAATCTCAAGTGCCATATCAGCAGTCAATACCTCTCTTCACTTCTTCTGATTGCACCGTGCTTGATGAAGGGCCTTGAAATCAACATAACAAAAGGCCCTGTTTCCAAACCATACATTGATATGACAATTGATATTATGAACAGGCTCGGTGTGGAACTGGAGCGTCAAGGCTATACATATTATAAAATTCCCGGCAACCAGAATTACCAGCCGGGAAAATATACGGTTGAACCGGACTGCTCACAGGCAGGTTATTTCTGGGCTGCCGCTGCAATCACCGGCGCGACCATTAAAGTGAACGGTGTAACAAAAAACTCCCGCCAGGGCGATATCGGATTCGCGGATGTTCTTGAAAAAATGGGGTGCACCGTAATCTACGAGAACGATGGGATTACGGTTACCGGTGGAGAACTGTCCGGCATCGAAGTTGATATGTCCAATATGCCGGATATCGTTCCAACCCTATCCGTTGTGGCTGCCTTTGCAAAAGGAAAAACAATAATTCAAAATGTTGCCCACTTGAAGGAAAAGGAAAGCGACCGGATCGGATCTGTTGCAACGGAGCTGAATAAAATGGGGATCGATGCAAAAGCCGGTGAAAGCGGTCTGGTTATCACGGGAGGCACTCCCAGAGGTGCGGAAATTGAAACGTATGATGATCACCGGATGGCGATGAGCTTTTCAATAGCAGGACTTGTTGTCCCGAAAGTACATATCAAAAATGAGGGGTGCGTTGACAAGTCATTCCCCAATTACTGGGAGGTTTTTGGAGGGCTCTATCAATCATGAACATTTATCTCATCGGGTATCGTTGTACCGGGAAAACAACTGTAGGAACGATTCTTGCCGAAAAGCTCGGGTGGCCGGTTATGGATTCCGATATCGAACTTGTACATGAAGAGGGACGTCCCATATCTGAAATTGTAGAGAGCCAGGGATGGGAGGCATTCCGAAGCATTGAAAAAAAAGTAATTCAAAAGCTCAGCCTGCTGGATCGGCATGTGATCGCAACCGGAGGCGGTGCCGTATTGAATGGCGAGAATGTCAGCACGATGAAAAAAAGTGGAAAACTGGTATGGCTCAAGGCAACGCCTGAAACCATACACAGAAGAATGACCATGGACTGCGAAACCGAAAAATCAAGACCGGCACTGACGGACAAGGGGGTTTTCGGGGAGATAGAAGAAACGCTGAACATCCGAAATCCCATTTATCGGGAAGCCATGGATATCGCCATTGATACGGATCAGCTGACCCCTGAAGATATTTGCAGCATGATCCAGGAAAAGCTGATAGATGAACCATGATCTGCCTGACAAGGAGAGGATATGCCCGGTAACACCTTTGGAAAATTATTCAGGATAACAACCTTTGGAGAATCTCATGGAAAGGCTGTTGGTGTCGTAATCGACGGCTGCCCTCCAAAGATCCCTCTTGACGAGCAGACCGTTCAAACAATGCTTGATCAAAGACGTCCCGGTAGATCCATCGCAAGTACAACCCGAAAAGAGACGGACCAGGCGGAGATCCTGTCAGGGGTATTTGAGAACAGGACAACCGGAACCCCCATCATGATCCTGGTAAAAAACAGGGATGCCGACCCATCATCCTATCAGGGTATCGCGGATTTATTCCGGCCGGGGCATGGTGATTTTACCTATCAGGCAAAATATGGAATCCGTGACTTTCGGGGAGGCGGACGCGCTTCTGCTCGTGAAACGGTTGCACGGGTGGCCGCCGGTGCAGTTGCCGGGGCTGTTCTATCAAGAATCGGAACAGAGGTCTCCGCCTATACGATAGAACTTGGCGGAATCAAAGCGCAACAGCGTGATATCGATGAGATCGCAAACAACATGTTCTGTTGTCCGGATTCCGTAGCAGCTGAAAAAATGGAACACCGTATAAATGAAGTTCGCAAGATGGGGAATTCCGTTGGCGGCATTGTTGAAATTATCGCGAAAGGTGTCCCAAAAGGTCTGGGAGATCCTGTTTTTGACAAACTGGATGCAGCGTTTGCCGGCGCATTGATGAGCATAGGGGCTGTGAAAGGCGTTGAGATCGGAGCGGGTTTTCGTGCTGCCGGAATGCTCGGATCTGAAAACAATGACCCGATTACACCTGAGGGATTTGAAACAAACCATTCAGGAGGCATTCTGGCGGGTATTTCAAACGGAGACCATATCGTCATCCGCGTGGCGGTAAAACCCATACCCTCTATAGCCATTGATCAAAAAACAGTTGATCGCTTTAATAAACCGCAAACGGTTTCAATAAAGGGAAGGCATGACATATCCGCAATTCCCAGAATAAATGTCGTCTGCAAAGCCATGGTTCAACTTGTGCTTGCCGATCATTTGCTCAGGCAGAATGCGATTTCATGAAAAGTTGTGCAATTCTTTTTCCGTCAAACAGGTATCGATACCATCAGACTCAAATATAGTTGAATCACATGATGTCAGATTTAATTTTAAAAAAATCATTGTCAAAACCAGATGTGTATGTTGCGAAAGGGGATACACCCTATGGCAATACTCGCAAGGTATTGTCCCAGATGGATCTTTCTTTTTTAAAAAAAAAGAAAGTCCTGCTGAAACCGAATATCGGAAGAATCGCACCTGTCGGGAAAGGCATCACCACTGATCCGATGGTAGTCGCCGCTGCGATCGATGTTTTTCGCGAAAACGACGCGGATGTATCTATCGGTGAAAGCCCGATCGTAGGTGTTGATACGATGGAGGCATTTCGTTCCGCGGGAATTGAAACGATCGCAAAAAAGCGTAACTGCAAATTGGTTGACTTGAATGTGGGAAAATATGTCAAAATGCCGGCGCCTGATGGAAAAGCGATCCAGGAGTTCAAGGTTTGTCATCCGGTTTTTGAATATGATTTTATCGTATCCATCCCCGTTATGAAAATGCATATGCACACATGCGTGTCGCTGTCGATCAAAAACATGAAAGGCTGCCTGTGGCGGCGCAGTAAGGTTGATCTGCATATGCTGCCTCCGGTTGGAGGAATGGATGAGAAACCGATAGATATTGCCATTGCGGATATGGCGGGTGTTCTGCGCCCTCAATTGGCAATCATCGATGGCACGGTTGGAATGGAAGGATTGGGGCCGAGTGCCGGCACGGCAAAACCTCTTGGCGTAGTTGTCGCCGGTTTTGATTCTTTTGCGGCAGATGCCGTTGCCTGCAGGCTGATGGGAACCAGCGCGGAAAAGGTTCCTCATTTACGAATAGGCGCGGAACGCAATTATGGAATTATTGACATTGCCAGGCTGTCAATAACACCTGAAGGATGGGAAGACTGGTCATCTCCATTCTCCCCGCCGCCGGAGAACCTGTCCATCGAGTTCCCGAATATCATGGTTCATGACAGAAATTCATGCAGTGCCTGCCAATCGACGCTGCTCCTCTTCCTGAAACGATACAGAACAAAAATACTCGACTACTTTCCTCAAGAAACAATCATCAATTTTGCCATCGGCAAAGGGCATGATGGTATTCCCGAAAACACAATTTGCATCGGCAACTGTACGGATGACATTCGACAAAACAGAACCTTCATAAAAGGCTGTCCTCCTGTTGCCAGTGAAATCATGCGCGGGATAACCGGGAAAGCCTCGATTGATGTTCTGGATGGCAAGATTGAAATCCCTGATGATTGATTTGCATCATTGCTAAAGGCGGTAAACAATACTTCCCCAGGTCAGACCGGCACCCAGCCCGATGAATAAAATCGTATCCCCTGCAACGGCTTTTCCGCTTTCAATCACTTCATCCAAAGCGATCGGGATACTCGCGGCTGTGGTATTTCCATATTTATGAATGTTGTTGAATATCTTTTCATCTTCAAGATTCATGGCTTTCTGGAAAGCCTGATTAATTCTAAGATTTGCCTGATGAGGAATTACCAGATCGATATCGTTCATCGTTAAACCGGCTTTATCCAATACTTCACCGGCAACCTCCGGAAGCCTTCGGACAGCATTTTTAAAAACAGCCCTGCCATCCATTTTCGGGTAATGTCTTCCTTCTCTGATCATCTCTTCATTGATGCTAGGAGCGCACCTGAACGTCGGGGCTTCAATCATCAAACTGCGATAAAATTCTCCCTGGGAATGCAGCGCTGAAGCCAGGATTCCGACAGGTTCATCCGTTTCAACACCCTCGAGGCAAACCGCTCCGGCGCCATCTCCGAAAAGTACAGCCACATCACGACCTCGTGTAGAGATATCAAGCCCTCGACTGTGAATTTCCGCACCGACAAAAAGAACGCGGTTGGCCTGTCCGCTTCGAATGAAAGCGTCTGCGGTTGCCATTCCATAAAAAAAACCGGAACATTGCTGCCGGATATCCAGAGCAGGTGTGGTATGAAGTCCGAGCAAATGCTGAAGCAGGCACCCGGAGCCGGGGAAAAAAAGATCCGGGCTGAGTGATGCAAAAATAATCAAATCGAGATCTTCCGGCGTCCATCCCGCCTTCTCAAGTGCCTTTTTCGCCGCCTCTGCTCCAAGATCGGAAGGCCCGATTTCCTCATCTTCCGGAACCCAGTAGCGCTGTTCTATTCCGGTTCTCTGTCTTATCCATTCATCTGAGGTGTCCATCATTTTGGAAATATCGTCATTGGTTACCAGCCGCTTGGGAAGATGACGTCCGGTACCCTTGATAACAGTTTTTTTCATTCAATTTCTCCTTGGCGATGCTTGATACCGATTCAATCCGGATATCAAAGGATGTAGAATTTCCATTTCGGTTGAATATGCGATTTTACTTCATGCTCGAATACGTTGTCACATGCCTGCTGTGAAAAAAACCATCCTGTAAACGCGTGAGAACAGGATTGGTGACCCTGAAGATAGAAGAGTTAGGTACAATATTTGACTGCACATCGTCAAGAATAAGAATATCAGGAGAGAATAAAAAAAGGGCTTCTCGTAAAAACGAAAAGCCCTTTTCAGCAAAAAGCTTATGAACTAAGTTCGTTGAACGTTTTTTGCAGCCGGCCCTTTTTCTGTCTCCTCAATCTCGAATGAGACGCGATCACCTTCTGATAACGTTTTGAATCCATCCATGTTAATCGCGCTATGATGAACAAAAATATCGCCGCCCTCTTCCTGTTCAATAAATCCAAATCCTTTTTTATTGCTGAACCATTTCACAATTCCATTAGCCAAAACCGTTTCTCCTTTTTACCCTTTTGTTCCGTCATTCCTGATAAATTTTATCGAAGATTGAGGAACGATTTTAATAAACAACAATCCTCTGATTTATCTAAGTTATTCCTATAACTTATAAAGGCAATCGTTGTCAAATACAATTTTTTTTTACGTGAAAAGGAAGTCCTTCCTGTCCGGTTTGTGCCCATGATGAAAAAAGACGGTAAAAAATATTAAAAACAGATCCCGTTCTGCCGGCCAATCGGATTATCTCCTGTTTGCTTCAACCTTCGGATCCATGACAGACCGCCACAAGGGAGGAACCGCTGATAGGAGGATCATTCCTGCGTAACCGGTCGGCAGTTGGGGGCTTTCATCGTGGTGCCGCAGCACCTGGTATCGGCGTCCGGGTTTATAATGGTGATCGGAATGCCGCTGAAGATTGAACAAGAAACGGTTGGTCAGCCAGTTGCTGGAGTTCCAGGAATGCCATGGTTTTACGGGTTCATATCTGCTCTCTCCGGTCTGTTTCCGCAAAAGCCCGTAATGCTCGATATAGTTCACAATTTCCAGCAGGGTGATGGCGATCGCCGCCTGCAGGATCCAGTATGTCAGCCCGAGCCCGCCAAAAACCAGGGCGATAAGGATCAGCAGGGAGATTTGGATAAAAAGTGCAACAGCGATTCGATTGTCCGGACTCCAGGCCGGTTTTCCGATCTTCCTCAGTCGCTCAGCCTCAAACGACCAGGCGCTGTTGAATCCACCGAAAACAGTCCTTGGCAGGAACCGGTAAAAAGACTCTTCAAATCGTGCGGTTGCCGGATCTTCATGGGTGGCGACCATGCGATGATGACCCACCACATGCTCCAGACTCCAATGCATGTACAAAACGCTCCAAAGCATGATCCGGGAGAGGACCGGTTCCAGTTTTGTATTCACCCGATGAGCAAGCTCATGGGCCACGTTGATCCCCAGAACACCGGATGACGTTCCCATGGAAAAGATAAACCCGCAAAGTTCGAGAAAGGCAAGCTCTTTATAGGCAACGACATAGGCACCCCAGAATACCAGACCGATCTGGACGGGCGCGCAAAACCAGGTTGCAAGACGGTATCCAAATACTTCTTCCATCTCCCGGGTCCGGCCCTCTGGAATATTTCCGGTATCTTTCCCGATCACGATGTCCAGAAGCGGAACGATCAAAAAAACAAACACCGGTGTCAGAAAGGTGTAGACACCTCCCACCATATACCCTGCAATGACACTGAACGGAACTAGGTAAACCAGATAAAATGACAAAATATCCACGATATCTCCTTATGGTTGATTGATTGACGGCAGAACCGGCCCTGACCGTGGGAGTATTATATTGTCGACAATCGACTATTGCAACACGGAATTTGAAAATATATAATTCACTTCAGAACGACGATTCGGAAGTGACCCCTGACGTAGATATCGAAACATAGCATGCTGGACAATCTTCCCTTTTCAAAGAAACCAGAAAATTGTATTTTCCTTTGATCAAGGAAAAATCGGTCACTTTTTTGAGTGAGGGATAGAGAATCAAGACCTTGCTTTTTTATAGAAACACTTTAAGCAAAATTCGATTGTGTGTCTACATCGTTGCGCATTCGGCATGTGCGTGTTGTTGTAAGGGGCTGGAAAAAGCTGGAGGGAAAAAGGAGCGACACGGTATTTAA
>CAZOEW010000044.1:0-1680 GCA_964578935.1 uncultured Desulfobacterales bacterium
TGGAATTTTTGCTTTGATGCATGTATCGTTTATCTGAAAACTTAGTATTCCCATGTAAGACGTGTCAAGGAGTTTTCTGCCATGATGATACTATATGCTCCACAAGGAGGATGATCCGGACCTATTGATAGTGCATCAACTCGGCACGGGCGACGACCATGCGATGCACTTCGTCGGGTCCGTCGGCGATGCGCAGGGTCCGCATTCCGGTATACATGCTAGCGAGCGGAGTCCATTGGGAAACACCAGCACCCCCGTGCATCTGGATGGACCGGTCGATAACGTCGCACACGATTTTGGGCACCATGGCCTTGATGCCGGAGATGTAAACCCTTGCTTCCTGGGTTCCCAGAACGTCCATGGCCCTGGCTGCACGGAAGACCATAAGCCGGCAACTGTCAATTTCCAGACGGGATTGGGCAATCACATCGTAGTTCCCGCCCAGCTTGGCAAGGGGCTTTCCGAACGCCTGGCGGGAGAGGCCTCGCCTGCACATCAGCTCGAGAGCCTTTTCCGCCTGACCGATGGCCCTCATGCAGTGATGAATACGTCCCGGTCCGAGCCGGCCCTGGGAGATCTCGAATCCGCGGCCCGGACCGAGGATGATGTTGTCCTTTGGTACGCGGACATTCTCGAGCTTGAGGTGCATGTGGCCGTGGGGAGCCGCATCGTGACCGAACACATGCATCGGACCGAGAATGGTCAGTCCGGGTGCATCCATGGGCACCAGAATCTGTGACTGTTTGAGCGCACGCGGCGCATCGGGATCGGTCTCCACCATTGTGATCATAACTTTGCAGCGCCGGTCGCCCGCACCGGAAATGTAGAATTTCTCGCCGTTAATGACCCACTCATCTCCATCCAGGACTGCTTTTGTACCGATGTTTTTGGCATCCGATGACGCGAGTCCGGGCTCGGTCATCCCAAAGGCCGAGCGGATCTCGCCGTTCAATAACGGCTTCAACCACTTCTCCTTCTGCTCTTCCGACCCGTATTTGTGAAGCACTTCCATGTTGCCCGTATCGGGCGCGGAGCAGTTGAAGACCTCGGACGCCATGAGGCTTCTTCCCATTTCCGAAGCGAGATACGCGTAGTCCAGATTGGTTACGCCCGTTCCGTTCCAGTCAGGCAGAAAGAAGTTCCAGAGTCCTTTCTCTCTGGCCTGTCTCTTCAAACCTTCGAGAATCTCCGAGGATCGCTTGCTCAGCGCCCAGCGATCCTCCGTGTTGGGAGTGCCGAAAAACGCTTCCTCCACCGGCAGGATCTTGTTTTCGATGAACCGCTTGACCTTCTCCAGCGTGGGTTTAAACTTGTCGGACAATTCCAGGTTGTACAGTAATTGTTCGTCAGGCATGCGCTCTCCTTTCCGGATAACACCGGATTTTAAATGCATTAATGGCAACAGGAATTTTTTCTCACATTTCATGCAAGAAATCAACTTTTTTTATATAGCATAATATACGCTTTTTATATAGTGTCAATAAACGCTTTTTATAGAATACCACGAAGCTATATATTATATATCAATGTTATTCAGTCAGTTATTGTTCATTATTTAAAACAAAATTATTATATTTTTATATTAACATATGGCGATAAATTTATTTTTTATCTTGACAGAACTCCTGGATACATCATACAAAAATCAGCGGTATCCGATATTGAATGATACGGTTTCGT
>CAZOEW010000044.1:1780-21157 GCA_964578935.1 uncultured Desulfobacterales bacterium
GCCATTGATTCCATGAACCATGCTGCCTGGAAAATTCTTGCCAACCAGGCGGATATCATCATTGCCGGCGGAATGGAGTCCTACAGCCAGATGGCCATTAAATTTTCCATGTCCACACCGCCCTACAAATTGATACCACCCATGCCGATCCCGCCCAGGCTGTCACCGGTTCCCGCGGAGTGTATCGGCATGGGAATCACCGCGGAGAATCTTCAGGAGATGTACAATATACCCCGGGAGGCATCAGACCAGTTCGCCTACAGCAGTCAGATGCGGGCCAAGGCCGCCATGGAAGCAGGCTATTTTGAAGAAGAGATCGTTCCGGTTACCATCCCTGCCACCCGTAAAACACCCGAGTATGTTTTCAAGGTGGATGAGCATCCGCGCCCCGATTCAACCCTCGAAGGCTTGGCCAAGCTGCCGCCGGTCTTCAAGCAGGGCGGAACTGTCACGGCCGGCAACTCATCAGGTCAGAATGACGGATCTGCATTTGTGCTGATGATGAGTGCGGACAAGGCAAGGGAACTGGGCTATGAACCGATGGCCAAATGGCTGGCCGGCGCGGATTACGGATGTGATCCGAAAATTATGGGCATCGGACCGGCCTATGCCATGCGCATGGCCATCGAGCGGGCTGAGTTGAAACTTTCCGACATGGATGTCATGGAGTGCAACGAAGCATTTGCCGTTCAAAACCTGGCTGTTATCAAAGAGATTGAAAAACAGTCCGGCGAAAAGGTGGATAGGGACAAATGGAATCCCATGGGGGGTGCCATTGCGTTTGGTCATCCCAACGGCGCGTCCGGTGCCAGGATCTGTATTTTCGCCATGCGGTATCTGATCCGCAACAGCGGCCGGTACGGCGTGTTCGGTTCATGCTGCGGAGGGGGACTGGGGGTGGCGACCGTCATTGAAAACCTTCAGCGGTAATCAGACTTCAAACCGGCTTGACCGGGCAGGGGGGTACGACATGCTTAAATCAGAATTATGTGATTTCTTGGGGATTAAATATCCAATTATCCAGGCGGGTATGGGACCTTTCAGTAATAATAAATTATGTATCGCGTCTGCGAATGCCGGGGTACTTGGGTTGTTGTCAACCAGCGGAATCACTTCGAAAGACACCCAGCCGGAAATTTTTAAATCATTCGCGGAAACCGGCGGTGCGAGTCCAGAGGATGACAATCAAACCATTTTCAGAAAAATATTTAAACAGACATTTGAAGGAACCAGAGATAAAAAAGGAATTTTTGGCATTAATGTAATGGTTTCAGCGGAAATGAAAGAAAGTGCTAATTTTATCATTGGCGCTGCAATTGCGGCTATAGAAGAAAATCCTGAATTAAAAGAACAGTTTAAAGTTATTTTTACATCCGCAGGAGATCCAATGCCCTGGGGTGAAAAAATTAAAGGAGCTGGTTTTAAATGGTTCCACATTGTGCCGTCTGTAAAAGGTGCGTTGCGATGCCAAAAAGCAGGGGTTGATCTTGTGGTTGCGTCCGGGCATGAAGGCGGATTCCATACCTCCTGGGAGCCGGTTCATTCAATGGTTCTCCTTCCTGCTGTCGTTGAGGCGCTGAAAGGATCAAACATTCTAGTCGCCGGAGCTGGTGGATTTTGTGACGGCAAGTCTCTGGCGGCTGCTCTGGCATTGGGTGCTGTCGGCGCGCAAATGGGAACGAGATTTCTTGCTACCCAAGAAAGCGATTTTGCTCAATTGTGGAAAGAGGGTGTTGTAAAAGCGGGAGATCGCGGGACACTTGTAGCCAGAGGGTTTGTCGGGCCTGCAAGATGGGTCAAAACACCTGTGAGCATTCAACATCAGGAAAACACATTAAAATACACACCGGAGTTGTATCTTGACAGGCCAGGCGAACTGACCGAAGGCGCGTTAAAGCTGATCGAAAATGAAATTGAAGGGTTGAATGCCGTATCCGCGGGTGATGAGAGCAAAGCGCTTTTTGCCGGCGGCGAATGCGCGCAGCGGGTAAACGATTTGCCCGCAGTTCAAGACCTGGTTGATACAATCGTGAAAGACGCAGCAGAGATTATCGGCGGACTTGCCAAAAAGCATTTAACTGCAGAATAACCATAGGAGAAGGGTTTAGAAATTCGTATAATATTCGTCGAAAGCCGTAAGCTCTATCCAGCGTTGTTGAAGCCTGGTATCGGTGAAACTGATCAGCAGGATATCATCCGCCTGTCCGGCAAGGCGATCCTGCCATTTGATGATTTCATCATTTGAAACCGGACTGTCGATCAGGATTCCGTTAAAATCAGACAGGGCCTCCATATCTTCTTTTTCCGGCATTGTACTGCTTTTCCACCAGAAAATCTGCCGTTTCATTTCTCCATGAAAAAAGAGGTGGTTCTGCTGTGAAACAACCGTAAACAAGACCGTTCTGTTTCCCCGGGATCCGTAGAGAAAATGAAGATCATTATCCAGGTAGTTCGGGCGATGGATTTGAATGGCCGATAAAAGATTTTCTGTGTTCGGGATTGCAAGGGGTTCCATAAAAATAATTTCAAACGGAGAATATGGGTTTTCAGAAGAGAGGATTTTCAGCATCTTTCGAATATATTCAACGCTCGACACTTTTCCTTTGATGATGATCTGGTAGGGACATGTCATTTTTTTTGATAAAGTTTCAATTTCTTCCAAAGAACGTTCTTTGGAAAGAATCAGTTTTGAAACATACTCTGCGCCATTGATCCGAACTGAATGATCCGCATCCGTTATCGGTGATTCTTTCGAGGAGCCGGTTCGGAATGAGATATCCAGATGCGGGTCCGGGAACAGAGAGACATCAAACAACTCTTCGGCATAGTCAAAGGCGAGCAGCATCTCTTCCTGTGAGAATTGCGGTGTGCTCAGAACCGTATAGGGAGGGGATTTTTCAAATTCAATCTTGAGGGCTTTGCTTTTTCTCCTGAAATCCGTTCCCGGCAGGATGGAAAGAGGAAAAACCATAATGTCGTTAAACAGATCATTTTCCGCTACAAAATCGGCAGACCGTTTAAACCCTTCAAGAGTATCTCCCGGGAGTCCGACGATGAGGTCTATTCTGGAAAGGATGTCCCTTTCCTTCAATAGAAAGGTTCCGTTAAGGAACCGGGAAAGGTCGGTGGGGCGGTTCATGATTTGAAGTGCTTTTGGATTGATACTCTGCAGCCCGATTTCAAACAATGAAAATCCTGCCGAAGCAAACAAGTCCGCGGCTTCGCTGTCAATGCTTTCAGCACGAATTTCTCCGGTCAGGGTGGTTTGCCGATCAGGGTTTACGGCCGCTATTTTTTTAAGAAGAGATTTCAAGCCCGGTCTAGTATTCAAAGAAGGATCCAGAAAACCAAGCTCGTCGATGTGATGTTCGACGGCCCATCTGATTCCATCAATCAAGGGTTCCTCATTCGCATAGATGACTCGACTCATGGATTTATTGTAGTAGCAGAAGCCGCACCGAAAAGGGCATCCGCGCTGGGTTTCCATATACATTATCCTGTCGATCCCAGGCTCCAGGAGCCCCTTGCAGTAAGGGCTGGGTGCTGATCTGAAAATTTTTTCAGCGGAAGCTTCTCCTCTTCTTTCCCCCCAGGGATGTCTATTTTCAATCAAGTCGATAAAAACAGATTCTCCTTCTCCAAAGACAAGGAAATCCGCGATGTTGGTGTTCAGAAGGGTGTTGTCCGGTGTAACTTCAGGGCCGCCGAAAATAATTCTGGGCTCATACGCTTCCTTGATTTTTTTCGCCAGATAGAGGGATCTTTCAATGTTCCAGTTAAACAGGGTGAACCCTATGATATCTGGTTTTTTTTCAACAACTTGTCTGATTAGAGCTGAATCCCCCAGATAGGAGGAAATACTTTCCGGAAGAATTTCAATCCTGCCATCTCTAAAACCGGCTGCGGCCTGCTTCAGGCAGGCGGATGCCATGGGAACATTGCCGGTTCTACGGCCGAAATTCAGTTGAGGTATGGGAAGCTGTATGAGCAGGATGCAGGTCATTTATTTTCTGTAAAAAAAATTAAAAGTTTTTGTTTCATGCGGTCAATTTTTGTTAACCTGGAAAAATTATCATGGTTCAACATTGGATCATGAACCGGATCATCATGTTGAATAGAACAGTTATCATACATGGTATATAGCCCAATTTCATTGTCAGAGTCAAAAAGCGAATTTTTGAAATGTTGAATCGATGCCTTTGGAAGATTCTGCTGAAAGTCTGAGTGATTATCTTCTCGGATCTTCCCCGGCATGCTGAATTTGAAGCCTGCACTTGCAATGGTTATGCTGCCATCCTGTTGATGTTTTTTACGAGTGACTCAATCTTGCATCTTCGAAAATTAAGCTTGCGCACAAAAAACAGAAAGAATATATTAAAAAATCGGAAAGGAAACTATCTGAAATTAAAAAGAATGTTATGGAATACGAAGGAGCGGTTTTTTATGGAGACCTTAATTACAAAACTTTTCGGGATTAAATACCCGATTGTCCTTTCCGGTATGACCGGAATCAGTTCCCCGGAGCTCGTGGCAGCCGTATCCAATGCGGGAGGTTTAGGAATAATGGCTACCGGGGATCTGAATAAAAGTGAAATGCGGGAAGCGATAAAAAAAGTACGAATGCTGACGGATAAACCTTTTGGAGCCAACGTTCCGTTGTTAATACCCGGTTCAGAAAAAAAGGCGGAGATTCTGTTTGAGGAAAAGGTTCCTGTCATTAATTACTCGCTGGGCAAGGGCGACTGGCTGGTAAAGAAAGCTCATGAATATGGCGGGAAGGTTATTGCTACCGTTGTAACCCACAAACACGCAAAAGCCGCGGAAAGAGATGGCGCTGATGCACTGATTGTTACGGGCCATGAGGCGGCTGCTCATGGAGGATCTGTTACTTCACTTGTGCTGACGCCAAGTATTGCCGATGAGGTAAATATCCCGGTAATTGCGGCAGGCGGTTTTGCGGATGGCAGAGGACTTGCCGTTGCCCTTGCATTGAAAGCGGAAGGCATCGCAATGGGTACTCGCTTTATGAATACAATTGAGAGCCCGGTCCATGAAAATATAAAAAAGCAGAGCATTCAAAAAACAGTCCATGACACCGTTTATACGGACCGAATTGACGGGCTGCCTTGCCGGGCCATGAGATCAGAGGGCACTGAAAATCTGATCAGAAGCAGGTTTGTGCTTTTGAGAGCGCTGTTTAATTCGAGGGCCGCTGCCAGGGCATATGGTTTTCCGTGGTTTAAACTGGCGCTGGGGATCGCATTTTCCGGATACAGCAAAGCAACCGCTCTTGCAAGAATGGCCAATGCATTTAAGCCGCTTCAGCTTGCCATGGTCGATGGAGATACGAAGCAGGGTGTTCTGCTGTTGGGCCAGGTCGCTGGAATCGTTAAGGATACGCCATCGGTTTCCGAGCTGATTGAAAGAATTGTCCGGGAAGCTCATGAAACCAACATGGCAGTTTCCGAAAAAATGGCCTTGTGAGAGGATGTGCCCATTATTCCATTAATTCGGGCAGAAATGTTGCAATCTGGGGAAATGGAATCATGATAAGGGTTCCGATCAGAAGTGCTATAAGAAGAGGGAGCACCCCTTTGAAAATAACCTGAAGGGGAACATCTCTTGCGACCGAGTTTACAACATATACATTAATGCCGACAGGAGGGGTTATCACTCCAATCTGGGTTACCAGTACAATGATCACACCGAACCACATTGGGTTGTATCCGAGCGAGTCGATTACCGGATAAAATATGGGAACCGTAAGCATGATCAGGGCAAGGGCATCAATAAAACAGCCGCCTGCAAGGTAAATCATAATGATCATTGCCATGATTGCAAAGGGTGGCATGTTGAGTCCGGCCACCCAGTTCGCGATGTCAAAAGGTATTCTTGTGATGGCAAGAAAGTGGCCGAAAACCGTAGCGCCCGCGACAATCACAAGAATCATGCATGAAATCCTTGTTGTCTCCAGAAGGGATTTTATCAGACCTGCTGCATTAATATTGCGGCGAATAACTGAGATGACGATCGTCCCAAACGCACCGACTGCGCCGGCTTCCGTAGGCGTAAACAGGCCGATGAAAAGGCCTCCCATCACCAGTATGAACAGAAGAATTGTCTCGATGAGTCCGTAAAGAGAAATTAATTTTTCTTTTAAGCTGGCGGAAGGCCCTTTTGGAGCCAACTCCGGATTGATGGATACCCAAATAATCACGGCGATGATAAAGAGAAGTGTAAGCATAATACCCGGGAGGATACCTGCCATGAAGAGCTTGCCGATAGACTGCTCTGTCATGATGCCGTAGATAATAAAAATAACGCTTGGCGGGATCAGGATGCCGAGACTCCCGCCTGCTGCTACCACTCCGGTAGCCAGACTGTCTTTGTATCCATATTTTTTCATTTCAGGGAGCGTTACGGATGCCATCGTGGCTGCTGTCGCGTTCGTAGAGCCACAGATGGCTGAAAAACCGGCACAGGCCCCAATTGTTGCGATTGCGAGTCCCCCGGGCCAATGCCCCATAAATTTATAGGCGGAATTGAAAAGCCTTGTGCTTATCCCTGCATTAAATGCCACCTGTCCCATCAGAATAAAAAGGGGAATAACGGTCAGGTTGTAAGAGCCGAATATGTCAAAGAGATCCTTTGCAAACATGTTCATGGCGGAATCAAAGGAAACGATGAAGCCGAATCCTCCAAGTCCAACAAGCGCCATTGCAAATCCTACCGGGGTTTTTAGAAAAATCAGCAC
Source organism: uncultured Desulfobacterales bacterium (assembly GCA_964578935.1). Taxonomy (GTDB): domain Bacteria; phylum Desulfobacterota; class Desulfobacteria; order Desulfobacterales; family SURF-7; genus JAQYVL01. Next base: position 8,535 of record CAZOEW010000044.1, read on the forward strand.
AACAAGAATCAGGATTCCGGCTATGCCGATGAGGGTCGGTGTCATTTATCTCCCTTATGAAGCAATGTTTTAACAAGCTGAAAGATCAGAACGACGCATAGTATTCCGCATCCTGCGGAAGTGCCGTAAACAAAGGGATAGATTGGCATCTGAAGTGTAAGAGACACTTCACCGGCATTTTTTAAATCCATTGCATAAATGGCGCTCTGCCATGCTGCGATCCCGAAAAGGACTGCCGATGCAGATAAGTTGAAAACTGAAATGATTCGGCGAGCTTTTCGAGGCAGCCGGTTTACGAAAAAGTCGACGGCGATGTGCCCCTGGTCCATGGAGGTCTTCGCCAGAGAAAAGGATACAAAGACCGCTCCTAAAAAACCAACCATTTCATACGTTCCCGGAATTGGAAGTCTGAACAAACGCAGAATAACATCTGCACACGTCAACACCATCATTCCCGCGACTGCAGCTGCTGCAATCCAGTTCAGGGCGTTGGCAGAGGAGGATATTTTTTTTTCAATACCGGAAAGCACGATCTATTTAACCGTTGTCAATAGTTTTTCACTTTTGGCTGTATTGATAAGCTCCATCAGCTCAGTGACATATTGTTTGCCGGAGAGGCACTTTTTGCCGACTTCTTTTTGATAATCTTCGATTACAGGGCTTATCGCGTTCTTCCATCTGGCGTTCTCTTCTTGTGAAAGCTCGATGATTGTATTTTTCAGACCAAGGGTATATTCACGTCCATTCAGATCAACTTCATTCCATGTCTTACCATGCACATCTATCCATTCATCACTTACATCGGAGAGTATTTTTTGTATATCCGCTGGAAGCGCATTCCATTTATCCAGGTTCATCACAACAAACATGGCTGTTGTATAACCAACGACTGAGCAGTCTGTTGTATGTTTGATAACCTCTGCCTGTCTCCACCCTTTCAGAACTTCCATTGGGCCGAAAGTTCCTTCTACTACACCTTTTTGCAGAGACTCATAAGTTGAGCCCTGTGGCATGGCAACAGGCACGCCGCCTAATGCTTCCACGACTTTTGCACTGAGACCCGTGGATCTGATTTTCATTTTTTTCATGTCGTCAAGCGTTTTGACCGGTGTTTTCGTATGCAGAAGGCCGGGGCCATGTGCATGGATATAAAGAACTTTAACGCCGGAAAGCTCTTCCGGTTTTGTTTTTTTGTAGAATTCATTGGCGACCCGTGTCGCAACCAAACCGTCCGGATAGCCAAGCGGCAGATCCACTGCTTCCATCACTGGAAAACGTCCTCGACTGTATGCAAAACAGGACATCCCGATATCAGATATGCCTTTTACAACTCCATCAAAGCACTGATTGGCCGCTGTGAGTGTTCCCCCCGGAAAGACCGTTATTTTTACCTTTCCGTCCGTTCTTTTTTCAATTTCCTTTGCCCAGTCCATTCCAGCCTGGCACTGCCCGTGTGAAGCCGGGAAAAAGATGCTGTAGCTTAAATTATAGGTATCAGCTTCCGCAGGACTAAAGGTGACGAGTTGAAAGGCCAAGAAAACAAATAGTACCGGGAGTAAAATTGACTTTTTCATAATTTCTCCTTGAGATTCTGTTTCGTGTTGGTGAATGAAAATCTTTTTGTATACAGCCTCAAAACCTTATACTTATATATTTTTTATGTCATGAACCTGTCAAGAACAATATTGGTGAGTCGGTTGTTTTTGATTTTCAAGTAAACCAAAATCCGCATATCTCCGTCCATGGCGAAATAAGCGCGTAGTTTTAATTTACAGGAAATGCCCAGGCGCAAAGAAGGCATGAAATGCCTCTGGTTTAAGTTTATGGACCCCCACATGGCGGGTCGTGGTTGATTTCAAAACAATTAATGGACAGGAAATCGCCGACTCCAATCCGGATCAGATGGAATTTCTTGACACACCGAGGGCATCCTGCAATATTCTGTCACCATAATTATTTTTTAGATGAAGCGATTTTGCTTTTTGAAGCTTTTTTGTGTTTGCCCGGATCTTTCCCTTGTACAGGAGGATTATATGAGCACAAATCTTCGACCCCTTCTTCCCAATCCCGGACAGCTTGTTTCCGAAGGGCGGTTTAATGTTGGAACTTACAAAGAACCTTTTAAAACGGTCAATCCGCTTGATGCTGAAATCGGCGGGCTGATCCGTTATCCGCGGGCGCTTAAAAATTTGCGCTTAAAAGAATGGCAGCATTTCGCACTGGTCAACCGTGATTATTACATCAGTCTTGCGCTTTTTGACGCGAAAACACTGGCGCTTGTCCAGGTATGCCTCTATGACAGGCAATCCGGAAGCATCAAATTTTATGAGAAAAAAGTTTTTTCCAGGCAGGTTGTTCTGCCTCAAACACTGTGGGATGATCATGCAGCCTGTGATGTAAAGGGATTCAAGCTGAAGGTTCATAACCATCTGAAAGCAGGGGTTCATAAAATTTTTTTTGATATTGAGGCAACAAAAGATCTGCCTGCATTAAAAGGCTCATTTACCTGTTTTGAGGATATTGCTGTATCTGAGCCTATTGTGGTCTGCCTTCCGCTGAAAGAACAGCGGGCCATGTATTCGCATAAATATGTCTGCCCGATTGAAGGAAGTCTCTTGATATCGGATGATCGGATCGTGTTTGATCCGGAGGCGAGTTACGGTCTTATCGATATTCACAAGGGGTATTACCCATACATAATGAAGTGGCATTGGGCTACCGCAGGAGGTTTTGATCCTGATCGAGGTATTGTAGGCCTCAACCTTACCGACAATCAGGTAAAGAATCAGGACGCCTATAATGAAAATTGTTTGTGGATAGAAGGCCGGATACATCTTTTGCCGCCTGTCAAATTTCATTTCAACCGGAAAAATCTTTACGAGCCCTGGGATATTCGTGACCAAAAGGGTATGGTAGCGCTGACATTCACGCCGGAAGTGATCAGAACCGTGGATATCAATGCTCTTATCGTTAAGACAAAGTACCGGGGGCCTTTTGGATCATTTTCAGGAACATTGCAACCCTCGGGCGGGGATCTCCTGGAAGTGAAGGAGTTTTTTGGCATGTGTGAAGATTTTTACCTTCGAACGTAATTTTCACATCCATAGAGAATTGTAATTATTTTTCATCTGAGAAGAGGGAAAGAAAATGGTGAAAGACTCCAGCCTGCTATGTTGGAATTGCAAGAAGGCAATTGAAAGTGCGGGAATGCATTGTCCTCATTGCAACGTCTTTATTGACAGAGAGATGATCGGGCGTATTTCTAACGGTGAAAAACGGAGTTATCCTTCCGGACGAATCGTTCCCGGCATTGTCATCGATGAAAGATATGAGATCAAAACAGAACTCGGAAGAGGCGGAATGGGTGTTGTTTACAGAGCGCATGACCGGTATATGGACCGGGATGTCGCATTGAAACTTATTCCACACGAATTGTCCATGGATCCGAAAGCGGTTTCAGATCTTAAGCGGGAAACCGCACTTGCCCTGGATCTGACGCATGAATTTGTCGTGCGCCTTTATAACCTTGACACGTGGGAAAATCTTACATTTGTTACCATGGAGTATGTGCCCTGCGGCACACTGTCTCATCTCATGATTGAAAAAGGGGGGACGGTTCCGCTTGATGAAGCCCTTCCATTGTTGCGTCAGGTAGCTGTGGCACTTGATTATGCGCACACCAAGAATCCTTCAGTCGTGCATCTTGACCTTAAGCCATTGAATATACTCATTACGATTGATGGCTGCGCAAAGATTGCCGATTTCGGTCTTGCACGCGTTTTGCGGGATCTTGCTACACGGGTATCTGCCTGGGAGGCAGCCGGTTCACTGGCATATATGGCGCCGGAACAGATCAGGGGTAAAGGAATCGGAAAATGGACCGATATTTATGCGCTCGCAGCGGTTGCCTATGAGGTGATTTCCGGACATCCGCCTTTTTATACCGGCGATTTGCGCTGGCAGATCATGCACGAGGAAGTAGACACGATTGAGGGCGTACCGGAACATGTCAATAAAGCGCTGCTGTCCGGTTTGGCAAAAGACAAAGCGCTTCGTCCAGAAAGCGCTGGAGCCTTTGTTGAGATGCTCTCCGGTGAAAAGTCGGCTCCTGAAATCAAGGCCGAAGCGGAAGCTCGGGGTTCTAAAAAATCGACGGCGGATCCTGTAAAAAAGAAAGGAAAAGAGCATACAGCAAGCAATGGAGAATCTAAAAAGAGACCGGTATTCATCTATGCGATTATTGCTTTTTTATGCCTGATTGTCCTGGGGGAGCTTGGATGGATACTATACCGTCAGGAGTTACTGAGCAGTAACATAACAGGATATATAGCGAATGTGTTTAATCAGGATGTCAAAAAAGGACTGAAACCAGATAGCGGGATATTCAAACTGCCTGATTTTTTAAGGGAAAAAGAAGCTTCGGAGATTGATGAACGTGAACCTGTTGAAGAAGCGAAAATGGTTCGGCAGAGCAAACCATTGCTGCCGCCCACCGGAGAACTTGCTGTGGTCAGTTCACCTTCACAGGCTGAAATATATATCAATGACATCGGGAAAGGAGTTACTCCTGCGATAATAAAAGATTTGCCTGAAGGCACGTATATGCTCAAGCTGAAGAAGGAGGGCTTTGAGACATGGCAGGGTGAGATTGCAATTGCTTCTTTTGAAATTTCAGATGCGGCGGTTGACCTGATACCTCTTTATGGAAAACTTGAAATAAAGAGTATACCGGAAGATGCCGATGTGTATATCGGAGGGAAAAAGTTGGGGAGTACACCGCTGATGATCGATATGGCGGAAAAAGGGCTTCAGCAGATCGAGGTTAAAAAAGACGGATTTCATTCCTGGAAAGAGGAAGTTGAGATTGCGGCAGGTCAAGCATCTGAAGTTACAGCAGAACTGACAGCCCTCTCCGGGAAATTGTACGTTACCAGCAAACCCGGTGATGCAGCTGTGTATGTCTCGGGAAAAAATCGCGGCCGGACTCCCGTTAGAATAGAAGGAATTCAAAAAGGGAAAACATTGGTTGAAGTCCGGAAGGAGTGTTACGAGCCTTCCAAAAAAACAGTTATGGTTTCACCAGGAAAAGAAGAAAAATCCGAATTTGTTTTGAAACCCGTTTGTGGAAGCTTTTCGATCACGAGTGTTCCGCAGGGTGCCGACTGGTATATCGATGGACGTTTGATGGGGAAGACGCCCGGTGACTCCGGCATGTTGAAAAAAGGTGTATATAAAATCAACGTAAAGAAGGATAACTTTTCAGACTGGGAGGTGGCGATCGATATTCTTTCCGGCAGAAAAGAATCCGTATCTGCATCTTTATCAGAGATCGCTCGTGTGCCTGAAACGATTTATCGTGATGCTGCTACCGGAATGGAATTTGTCTGGGTTGAAAAAGGGTGTTTCAGCATGGGGAGTCCTTTAGAAAAAAGTGGAAGAGGGTCTGATGAGAGCCCCGTTCATGAAGTATGCGTTGATGGGCTTTGGGTTGGAAAATATGAAGTAACCCAGGGGGAGTGGAATATAGTCATGGGAGAGAATTTATCTTTTTTCCAAAAAGGGGATGATTATCCTGTAGAAAATGTATCCTGGGAAGATTCCCAGGAATTTATTCGAAAGTTGAATCTGATCCATAAGGGTAAAGCGATTTATCGCCTTCCCACGGAAGCGGAGTGGGAGTTCGCCTGCAGGAGCGGTGGAAAGGCGGAAGAATATTCCGGGGGCGAAGAAGTTGATGCCGTGGCATGGCACAAGGGAAACAGCGAGGAGTCGACTCATCCTGTCGGCCGTAAAAAACCCAATGGCCTCGGCCTGTTTGACATGAGCGGAAATGTTTTTGAATGGGTAGAGGATCTATATATGGTTGATTCATATACTCAGCACAAGCGTTTTAATCCGGTATATAAAGGAGAAGGGAATTATAGAGTTTGCCGGGGTGGGAGCTGGCTTCTTTCAGCGAAAGAGTGTCGATCTTCAAATCGCAGCTATTATTTTGAAGACAGCAGAAATTATAATCTCGGCTTTCGCATCGTAAAAAACCCATAGGTGTTGTTTTATTCTTGAAAAGATCTCATTACAATCAGAATCGGGTTCTCTGGGCGGTTGAAACGAGTTCCGGTCTTATCCGCCAGCACAATGAGGATTATTATATTGCCCGTCCCGCCCTTGGGTTGTGGGTTTTATGTGATGGATTGGGAGGCCATGCAAAGGGCGCGCTGGCAAGCCGTGTGTGCGCGGAAGCCGTAATGAAAGGAGTCATTCAGGGAAAAGCGCTTGAGGAATCTGTTCAGTGCGCTCATGAGGCTGTCAAAATGATGGAGGCTGAGCGGTCCAATGTATCGGGGAATCCAGGCACTACCGTCGCAGCCCTTTATATTTATGGCAGGACATGGGAAGTCGCCTGGGTGGGCGATACAAGGGTCTGGCTTTATGAGAGAGGCCGCATTCGGCAGATAACCCGGGATCATACGGTTGTAAGACAGCTTTTGGACTGGGGAGCAATTACGGAAGAGGAATCAACAGTTCATCCTGACAGGCATATGCTGAGCAGAGTGGTCGGAATTGGAGAGGAACGTCTTAAAGTGGGCATGAAGTCAGGAAGATGGAGCCCTAGACAGGTTTTTATTCTTGGAACAGACGGAATGGCCCATCGAGATGAACCGGAACTCCTTGAAGAAATCCTTTCTGTTTTCAGGAACCCGGATCAGATTGTCCACAGGCTGAAAACAGTCAGTCTTGAAAAAGGCGGATTTGACAATTTTACCATAGCGGCGGTCGGACGTTCTTTCGATAACGGTTTTATAGAGGAAGCTGTTAATAACAGCAGGAATCTTTTCCGAATTCAGACACAAGAGGTTCAATGACGTTGCGGTGTGTTACAGGCAGACGTCTATATAAAGGAATTTTATTATTGTTTATGAGATGGAACGATAAAAACGTTTACAGAGAAAAGGACGAGATCCTGAAATTTTTCAGAGATCAGCATGTTGTTTATTTAAAAAGGACACGGATCAGCTGGGAGCCGCTTCGTGAAATCAATCCGGAAAACAGTCCCTACTATCTTGAAAACAAAGAGTTGTTTCAGGATCTTTCCCAGAAATATCAAGAGGATATTGAAAAGGGAAATCTGGCACCCCTGTATATCAAAAAGATAGACGAAAGGCTCGGATTTGGGGTTTTTGCCGCTGATGAGATCAAAAAGAATGATTTCATCGGTGAGTATACCGGTGTCATCCGGATTCCTGGAAAAGATGCTGGCGGAGAAATGGAAGCAGGCGGATATGAATCTGATTTTTCCTGGTATTATCTCGATAAGGTTGAAGGCGGGCCAGAACTTGAAATAAACGGGAGGTTTGAAGGGAATGAGATGCGTTTTGTGAACCACGGAGATAATTTTAACGTGGATGTTGAGCATACGATTCATGACGGACATTGGATCATTTTTTTCAAGGCAGCAAGAGATATTCAGAAAGATGAGCAGCTTCTGATCAGTTACGGAGATGATTACTGGGATGAAGATTATCGCAAGCGCCTTACACTCTGAAGTTGTTTTGTTATTCTATCGAAATGGTTATCATTTTATGATATGGCAAAAGGCAAGAAGTTCAAGAAGCAAACCTGGTTCCAGTATATTCCGATCTCCAAAATTTTTAGCAAGGAACTTTTGCGGTTGAAAATCAGACTCCATGTCATGTTTTGATTCTTCAACAGGTTGAAACGGTTCGATAGGTCAGGCTATAATCTTTAAAAGCCATGCGGCCATCAACGGGCGAGCTTGTTTATGGAAAAGGAGGATAAACATGTTTTGTTATCAGTGTGAGCAGACAGCAAAAGGCACAGGATGTACAATCCAGGGAGTATGCGGAAAAAAACCCGAGGTAGCGGCATTGCAGGATCTCCTCCTCTACACCTTGATGGGGCTGTCCCAGGTTGCGGTTGAAGGCCGAAAGGTGGGTGTCATTGATCGGGATATTGATGTCTTCACGGTTAAAGCGGCTTTTTCAACGTTGACCAATGTGGATTTTGATCCGGATCGATTCCTGGAGCTGATTCATCACGCGGCAGAGAATCGCGATCAACTGAGAGAGCAGGTTAAGGCTGCCGGCGGAAATGTCGATCTGCCTGATGGACCTGCCGCATACAACCCTCAAGACACGCTGAAAGAATTGATCGAGCAGGGAGAGAAGGTTGGTGTGAAATCCTATCCCAGTGACAATCCGGATATTCTTTCTCTGAAGCACACGGTTCTTTATGGTATTAAAGGGGTGAGTGCCTACGCAGACCATGCCCAGATTCTGGGGCAAGAGGATGAGAAAGTGTATTCCTTTGTCCATGAAGGGCTGTCGGAAATTCACAAAGATGGTTTGAGCCTTGAAGAGTGGGTTGCTTTGACTCTCAAATGCGGTGGAGCTGCGTTGAAAGCAATGGAACTGCTGGATGAGGGAAATACGGGCACTTACGGCCACCCGGTTCCAACCCGGGTTCCCCTGGGACACAAAAAGGGGAAGGCCATTCTGGTTTCCGGGCACGATTTGAAAGACCTGGAAGCGCTGTTGAAACAAACCCGGGGAAAAGGGATCCAAATCTATACTCATGGTGAGATGCTTTCAACACACGGATATCCGAAATTGAAAGCGTATGAACATTTTTACGGTCAGTTTGGCACGGCCTGGCAAAAGCAGATCAAAGAATTCGCGGAATTTCCCGGTGCAATTCTGATGACCACGAATTGTATCCAGAGACCCGGCGACAAATACAGTAAAAATCTTTTTACCTCGGGTATGGTCGGGTGGCCCGGCATCCCCCATATATCGGATTTGAATTTTCAGCCCGTGATTGAAAGGGCGTTGGAGCTATCCGGATTTCCGGAAGATGAAAAAGGCCCGGAAGTTACTGTAGGCTTTGCCAGAAAAGCGGTTATGGGTGTTGCGGACAAAGTGATTGAAGGGGTTAAAAGCGGCGCAATTCGGCATTTTTTCCTGGTGGCCGGTTGCGACGGCGCAAAACCCGGGCGCAACTATTATACGGAATTTGTAGAAAAGGTTCCAAAAGATTGCATCATTCTGACCCTGGCATGCGGGAAATACCGTTTCTTTGACAAGGATCTTGGCGATATCGGCGGTATCCCGAGGCTTCTGGATGTCGGCCAGTGTAATGATGCCTATTCAGCAGTGCAGATCGCGATCGCCCTTGCCAAAGCGTTTAATATCGATGTAAATGAGTTGCCGCTTTCCCTCGTGCTTTCATGGTACGAACAGAAGGCCGTTGCCGTTTTGCTGTCACTGCTCCATCTGGGAATCAGGGGTATCCGTCTCGGGCCGTCGCTGCCGGCTTTTTTAACGCCTAATGTGCTGGACGTACTGGTCAAAACCTTTGATATCAAACCAATTTCTACACCGGATGAGGATTTGAAAGCCATGTTGGGGTAACGTGAATCGCTTGAAAAAAGCAACGCGGATCAGCATCCGTAGAATGAATCATTAAAATGGAATTTTTTTTGTTTAGATTGTTGTATCCATCTGCGGTTTTTATCTCATCTGCTGGTAACGTACGGTTAGGAGCCAAATGAGAAATAAAGTCTGTGTGATAACCGGGGCGACTTCCGGAATTGGCAAAGCTGCCGCAATCGGGCTGGGTAAAGTCGGGGCGGATGTTGTCGTGATCGGAAGAAACGCTGCCAGGGGCAGACAGGTTGTGAATTGCATCGAGTCAAGCCCGGACAGTGGAAAGGCAATTTTCATGGAATGCGATCTCTCCAGTCAGCGGCAGGTCAGGGAGCTTTCAAAAACAATTCACGGCACCACAGGAAAGGTGGATGTTCTGGTGAATAACGCGGGTGCGAATTTTGACACCTTTCAGACCAGCGAGGAAGGAATCGAGAAGACCTTTGCGACCAACCACTTGAGTCATTTTCTGCTGACGGCACTGCTGCTGGATTTACTGATGAAGGCCTTCGAGGAAGCATCCGAGGCTCGTGTGATCGCTGTTGCCGGTGAAAGCCACCGAAACCTCAGTGGTGACTATGAACGGTATTTGAGCCGGGAAGGCTTTGACCGCAGAATCGCCAAACGCAACTCAAAGCTCGCCAATCTGATGTTCACCTACGAGTTGTCAAGCCGGCTTCAGGGAACCGGTATTACCGCAAATGCGATTCATCCCGGTGCCGTTGCCACGCGCCTTGGAAGGAACAACGGCCTCTTCAGCTGGCTGAGGCATATTGGATCTCATACCTTGAAACGAAACCTGATCTCGCCTGAAAAAGGCGCGGACACGGCGGTTTACCTGGCGGTTTCTCCTGAGGTGAAGGGAGTCACAGGAAACTATTTCGACAAACGAAAACCGGTGGATTCCTCTCCGGAATCACGAGACAAAAAGGCCATGCAACACCTGTGGGAACTGAGCCTGAGGATGACGTCCCTTACGGAAGAAGAGATCGGCAGCAGTTGGGAGTTCTTCAAACCACAGTAACCCTTTCGACAGGAGTATAAAATGGAATATTTGCATGCATGGGAAGAGGGGAAATGGTAAATCCAATTCGACTCAGAGCGGTTCAGGGTCTTACGGAAGGCGATTCGTTTTCGTATACACGTGAATTCACTCAGGAGGAAACGGTATCATTTGGCGATATGACAAGGGATTATAACCCTGTTCATTATGATTCCCGATGGGCGGAATTAAAAGGCTTTAAAGATCTTATCTGCCACGGCCTTCTCGTTGGATCGATGCTTTGTGAGTTTGGCGGCCAGGTAGGGTGGCTGGCAACGGGTATGAGTTTCAAATTCATAAAACCGGTCTATTTTGGAGATATGATTCGTTGTTCCGTTACCATAACGAAGATAGCGGATAATGGCCGTGCCGAGGCAGAGGCTTTTTTTACGAACCAGGATGAGGAGAAAGTCTGCTGTGCTCAACTGACAGGGCGTGTTCCCTTGAATCCGGAGCAGGAGCTTCTGAAACAGATGATCGATGAAGGAGATCCGGATAACCGGTTGTCTCACGAAAATTGCAACGATTAAGCTGAAACCATCCTGGATCGATTCTGATAGTCGTGTTGACTGCAGGAAAAGCATCGATGGTCAGGAGAAAATGGCGGAAAAAAGATTATAATCGGTATGCTGTATGCAGGAAATCAGTGACATCAAAAGGCCGTTTGATCCTAAAAGAGGGAGAAGATGCCAATGGAAAACGAACAAGATGAAGCGACGGAACGCGTTGAACAGCTCCAGTCCCAGCGCACGGAAACAGAAACTGTTATCTTAAAAAGGCGAAGTACACGGCTTTATAAAAAGAAACAGGTCCCGGAATTCATGATCAAACGGATTCTGGAGGCAGGCCGCTTTGGGCCGTCAGCCGGGAACTGCCAGCCCTGGAAATTCGTGGTGCTGCGTGAACCGGAGATTATTGAGGGAATAACCCGGACGACCGTTACAATCTGCAAAATATTCAAATGGCTGATCGACTACCGGTATACCGGGTCTCTTTGGCGGCGTTTCAATGCGAAGCTGAATATCCGTCTCAAGCCGGGGGACTTGCATCCGGTGCCGTTCGGTGCCGTAACGCTCATCGCAAACGGCAAGCTGGGCCTGTATCATGGCGCGCCGACGGTGATTCTGATTTTCAAGGATGTTCGCGGCATCTCCAATCCGGATCTGGATTGCGGGATCGCCGGGCAGAACATGGTACTTACGGCTCACAGCATGGGGCTGGGAACCTGCTGGATCGGTTTTGCCAAACTGGCCTTTCAATATACCCGCAGGTGGAAAAAGCGGCTGGGTATTTCCTATCCCTACAAGTTTGTCAGCAGTCTGGCCATCGGCTGGCCAGTGGCGGATTCGGACGGGATGGTGGCAAGGCCGACCCACAGAATAGACTGGTATGAGAACGGCATCCGAAAAATCGTTTATTAGAGCGAAGGACGAATCTTTTATCCGACAGGGAGGAAAACATGAGCGACCTGACCGTTGCCGAAAGAATGCATATTCCAAGATACGATGACGCTGCTGAAATCGAGTATGGCATTGTCATGTTTGATAAAGAAAAATGCAGCGGCTGCGGCCTCTGCGTCAAAGCCTGCCCGGCAGATACATTGGAGCTGGTGGACAAAAAGGCAACAATGAAAACCCCTGTTGAATGCATGGCCTGCAGCGACTGCACCGCCATCTGCCCGGATGATGCGATTACACTGCATAAGAACTACAGGTACAGCGGGTTCTGCAAAACGGTTGGCTATGGAGAACTGACAATGCCCCGCATGTGAAAAGGGCGCCGAAAAGAAACCAGCCCCAAAGGAATTGTTTAAAATGAAGGCACCTCCAATTATCGTTGATCTTGTTGAGCGGTTCGAGCGAAATCTTGATGCCTATAAAAAAGGAAAATATAACGAAACTCAGGTGAGGCGCGAATTTATCGATCCTTTTTTTGAAGAACTCGGATGGGATGTGTCTAATAAAAAAGGATATGCCGAAGCCTACAAAGATGTTGTTCATGAAGACGAAGTAAAAGTGGGAGGTGCGACAAAAGCGCCGGATTACAGTTTTCGAATCGGTGGTGTTCGTAAGCTTTTCCTGGAAGCCAAAAAACCTTCAATTAATATAAAAGAAGATATACACCCCTCCTATCAGCTT
>CAZOEW010000045.1:0-5373 GCA_964578935.1 uncultured Desulfobacterales bacterium
CGATAATGCAGGCCTGGAGGTTGTAAGGTATATTCGGGAAGAGCTGAAAAACAATATCGTTCAGATCGTACTCAATACCGGTCAGCCGGGACAGGCGCCTGAGCAGGAAGTGATCACCAGGTACGATATCAATGATTATAAATCAAAAACAGAATTCAATGCCAGAAAGCTGATCACATCCGTAACCGCTTCGTTGAGGGCATACAAGCTTTCTCATTCCTTAAGCCAGGCCAATATAAAACTGAACAGTTATCGAAATCATCTTGAGGAGCTGGTTCAGGAACGCACGGCTGAACTGGAAGATACGAACCGAAAACTGACCCTGGAAATAAATGAACGAATTCGCGCCGAAAATGAACTTACGCGAAGCAATGAAATTCAGAGTAATATATTGGCGGCCTCACCGATCGGAATATGCCTTATTATAAACAATTCCATTGAATGGGCTAATGATGAACTGATTGAGATGTTCGGATTCAATTCGGATTTTGCCTATAAGAATAAAAACTCCAGGATTTTTTATCCGTCAGACGATGAATATCAACGGGTTACATCGATTATCCATGACAACCTCAAGACAGAGAAACCGGTAAAAGTGGATGCTGTCTTTCAAAAAGCAGACGGCACGACTTTTTTTGGGAATTTGAATATCAGCAGCCGTAATCGTGACAATTTCATGGACCATTCTGTTATGACCATATCAGACATCACCTGGCGGATTCAGGCTGAACAGGATCGGATTCAAAAGGAAAGGCTTCAGGGAGCGCTCGAAATGTCCGGCAGCGTGTGCCATGAGCTTAATCAGCCTTTGCAATACGTATCCGGAGCGGTTGAAATTTTATTGATGGATATGCCGGAGAGCGATTCACTGTACGCGTCCCTCTCTAAAATCAAGTCCCAGATAGACCGGATGGGATCGATCACGAAAAAGTTGATGGGGGTTACAAGTTATAAGACACGAGAATATGTAGGAGGCAGAAAAATTATCGATATTGATAAAGCCACGGAAGACAATTTAAAGAAAATTTAAATACGGTTCAGGACGGTTTTGTTCGATTCGGATATTGAACGGATGGAAAAAGAGAAAGGTCAGTATGGGGGAAGAATTTTGCCGCACTGAACCGGTTCATGAATTCCTGGTTCACATTAAGTTCCATATAGGTGATTCGGTCTCTGATTTCGGTTATTTCATCCATACGGGAACTGTCTGTGAGAGAGATTGAAGCCCCTTCCAGCGAACTGTTGCCAAGAACGATATACCGGTCAAGCGGCAGGTCTGGCAGCATTCCAATCGATATCGCCGAGGAAGGATTGATGAATGACCCAAATGTGCCTGCCACGTAAAAAGTGGATAGTTCCGCAAGGCGGATACCCACTGTTTCCGTTATTGTTTCAAGAATCGTATACATTGCCGCTTTTGATCGTGAAAGACTGTCCAGATCGGTCTGGCTTATCGTCAGATCTGATCCTGTAGCAGATTTTTCAGCCGGAACGATGGTTACATGCAGTATGCCGTCAATTTCCCTGGTTCGAGGCCCGGTTTCAGAACCTGTCAACTTTCCTCTGATATCGATCATCCCTGAAAGAAACAATTGCGCGGCAAGGTCGATAAGACCCGATCCACAGATTCCGATGGGTGGATTGTCTTTGATTGTATGGATCATAAACTGTCCGGTAGAGGGATCGATTGCAATTTTATCGATCACGCCTTTCCCCGCCATCATGCCCATTTTTGTTACACCTCCTTCCAGAGCGGGACCGGCAGCTCCGGCACAGCAAACAAGCCAATTGCTGTTTCCAAGAACAACCTCGGCATTTGTACCAACGTCAACAAGGATAGCGGTCTCTTCTCTCCGGTGTAATCCGGAGAACAGGATACCGGCAATCAGGTCACCACCGAAGTAACTTCCGACGTTTGGAAAAATCAGCACCCGTGCATCGGGATTGACACCTAATCCAAGTTCAGATGCTCGGATCACACCCGGGGTGTTGGATACGGGGATATAGGGCTCGCGGATGATAAAATGGGGATTTAAACCCAGCAGAAGATGAGTCATGGCGGTATTACCGGCTATTGCCATAAGGAAAATGTGCTGCGTTTCTGTATTGCATGAACGGCAAAGGGATGCGATTTCAGTATTTAACGCGTCTGTTATCAGCTGTTTCAGTTTGTTGAGGCCTTGGTTTTGATCTGAAAAATGGATTCGTGTCAGAATGTCGGGACCGATGGCGATCTGGGGGTTGTCAAAGGAGGATTCCCCAAGGGGTTTACCTGTCACCAGATCAAGGAGTCGGATTACCACACGCGTTGTTCCGAGGTCGACCGCAAGACCAGTGACGGGTGACGAATCATCGGGATCTGTTATGCCCGCAAGTATCCAGCGTTTGCGATCTTTAAACAGGATGCAGCGTATATTGTATTTCCATTTTCGGATTTGATCCGGCAGCTTTCGAAGAAGGGAAAGTGAGAGTTCAATCTGATCTGTAGAAAGATGCAGTTTGAGCGCTGAAAGAAGTCGATCCGCATCTGCCGTATTATTCTGAAGAGTCGGCGGGGCAAGCGATATGGTTTTTATCCAGCCCTGAATGGTATCTTTCATTACAAATCTTTTTATATCGATATGGTTGTCGTTGTTAACCGGATTATTCTCATGACGTTCAGAAAAATAGGAGGTAGTCCGGAAACCAGGCAGGCAGGATCAGCACGGGCATTTCATGAGCCATTGTTGTGCTAAACCTGAAAGGTCATATCCCATGCTACGGCAAAACATTCCAGTTCATACTTTTTCTTTTTTATTTCCTGCAGACATGCCTTTTCAATTCTGTCCATTTCCGAATCGGTTCGTTCCTGGTTTATATGGAACAGGCCGAGTCTGCGGACTCCGGCTTTAACGGCCAGATCTAGCGCGTCCGTATATGTTGAGTGACCCCATTCGATTTTTTCTTTATACTCATCCGGGGTATATTCGGCATCGTGGATTAACAGGTCTGCGCCGGAGCAGAACTCAAGGTATGAAGAGGGGCCAAGACCTCCGGGATGGGTAAATGCCAGTTCGTTATCTGTCAGGAAAACAAAGGTATTTCCATCTTCGATGAATTTATATCCGCATCCCCCGTTTGGATGAGAAAGGTGAATGGGAACAATGGTGACCGAGCCGATTTCAAAGCTGTCGGGGCAGCCGTCCTTATAAACGATCTCAGCGCTAAGGTCGGCATACTTTTTGGGAAAATTGGGAGGGGCCAACAGCTTGGTAATCATTTTTTCCGCATACTGCCCCGGGAACGGGCAGCGGTAAACGATTATCTCCGTTTCCCGGATAAAAAGCGGTTTGAAAAAGGGAAATCCGATCAGATGATCCCAATGGGCATGTGTAAAAACGATGTGATAACGATTTCTATTCTCTTCAATCAGCTTGTTGCCCAGTCTTCTGATTCCTGTTCCGGCATCGATGATAATGATGTCATCGCTTTTGCTCCTGATTTCAACGCAGGTCGTATCTCCACCATATTTGATGAATTCTTTTCCGGAAACCGGAACAGAGCCTCTTGATCCCCAGCATTTGATGTACATGAGCTACCTTTCAGGCCGAATTATGTTTTGTTGTCTTTCCCAAAAATGTATGCCAGATACCGTCTCGTTCCCAGGTATTCAATACTTTTACAGGGAGTCTGTCCAGTTGATCCATCACATCACGAGCTTCACTGCGCAGCAACCCGGATAAAATAAAAAAACGACTGCCGAGGAATCCTTTTGTATTGATCAAATTTTTCATAACATCATAATGGATATTGGATATCATGAGATCGACCGGTTTGTCCAATAGTTCCTCGGCCCGGCCATGAACCACCATAATATTTTTTTCCAGCCCGTTGCGTTTTACATTGTCAAGGGCTGTTCTTGCAGCCAGATAATTAAAATCAACCGCAAGGGTAAAATCGCATTGCAGTTTGGCTGCAGCAATGGCAAGGAGGCCCGTACCTGTACCAAGATCCAGAACTGTGTTTATTTTTTCACCATAACATAAAGAAACTAGCGCTTCAAGACAGTCATTGGTTGTCGGATGCGTTCCGGTGCCAAAAACGACTCCGGGATCAAGGCGGATATGCAGATTTTCCGGGAACTCTTTTTCATGCGGTTCATCTTCCCACGGGGGCGTTATTAAAAAGCCGCCTGCATAAAATGAGGTAATTTTACCTCCGTGCCAATCTTCATAGGTCATGTTGTACGTGTCAATGAGTTGGAGTCCGGGAAGTTTATTCAGCAGATCCTCAATAATAACGTCGGAGGGCCTGGCAAAAAAAAGAAATGAAAATTCGTCTTCCTCCCAGTTTCCGATAAAATCATTTCCGGAAGGCAGGGTGTTGCATGGCAGATGGCCCTTTACGTAGTAAATAAATAAATCCTTATATGGCGCATTACGGTATGTTGCCGCCGCGTTTGTTTTTTTTTGTTCTGTCTCAGACATCGGATTGGCCGAATATGAAAACCTCAGGGGATAATCCTGTCAAAAATTTGAAACGCAGCCCGAATTGCCTTGTTATCATTGGGTATATCTATCGTCGGCTTGCCGTCCAGGTCAAACCGGTATATGGCATCATCCTCCGGTATCGTGCCGGCAAGCTCGAGGTTCCCTTCATGAATCATATTCAGAACAGCATCAGACGGCTCTTCTTTGATCTGGTTGATAATCAGATAACTTTTTCCTACACCGATATTCAGATCCCTGGCAAGCTGGTTTATTCTGATGGCTGCCTGAAGACCGCGCCTTGATGTATCCGATACGGTAAGCAATATATCCACATTGCTTGTCGTCAGCCTGCTGATATGTTCCATGCCGGCCTCATTATCCATTACAATGTAAGGATAGTTGCCCGAGAGTTTTTCAATAAAGCCGGTTAAAAGCGTGTTGGCTGCGCAGTAGCATCCGGAGCCTTCAGGCTGTCCCATGACGATCAGGTCATATCCATCAGACTCTACAACCGCCTGCTCCAGTTTCATGGACATGAAGATGTCTTTGGTCATGCCGCTCGGGACAACTCCTTTTTTCATCTCTTCTCTCGCATTTCCAAGTGTGTCAGCCACTTCAAGGCCGAGAACTTCGTTTAAATTGGCATTGCAGTCAGCGTCAACCGCGAGGATTGGTGTTTTTCCCGATTGGACCAGATATTTGATAAGCATTCCGGCGACAGTCGTTTTACCGGTACCTCCTTTTCCGGCAAGAGCAATTGACAGGGGCATAAGATTTTTCCTTTCCACCGAATAAAAACAATCTCTATCTATTCAGAAATTTGTTGTAAATTAATATAATAAATTCAGGATATAAAATAATTCAATTTAAGGCAGTTGCGATAAACAGTCAAGTAAGATTTTTG
>CAZOEW010000045.1:5473-14780 GCA_964578935.1 uncultured Desulfobacterales bacterium
GCCATGGGCGGATCAATGCGGATGGCGGCTTTGATGGTCTGTCTTTCTTCTTCAGCTTGCATATTTCCGGTTGCCGCAACATCATATCCAATCGTCTCTTCCGGTTTGAAACTTGGCTCATGCTTGACATCAGGCAGCTATTATCTTAAATAAAGTGTTTACGATTATTATAAAATGCCTTGCCGCTTATCATGCAGGGCTGTAGTTTGAGATATGATTGTTCCGGCCTGCGGCCTTTTGACAGGATCTTTGGAATCGTCATATCGGATGTCGCGACAAAACAGGACGACATGGATTCCCTTACCGGGTAAAGCGTCGTTTGAAAACTAGATCATTAAAGGAGATATTACAGAATGGCACAATTGATAGCCGATCGCAGAGATGTGGATTTTGTCCTGCATGAGCAGATGGAGGCCGGGGAGCTTTCAAAGTATGAAAAATTTGCTGAATTTGACAGGAAAACAGACGATTTAATTGTTTCGGAAGCCCGTAATCTGGCCATAAAGGAGTTCCTCCCCACGCAGAAACTGGGAGATGAAGGGTGTCGATTTGAAAACGGCAAGGTGATGGTGCCGGAATCTTTTCATAGAATCAATAAGCTATATAAAGAAGGTGAATGGCTTGCCATGGCGGATGACCCGAAATGGGGAGGCCAGGGAATGCCGAAGCTGGTTTCACTTGCCGCCAATGAATACTTTCATGGGGCCAATGCTTCCTATATGTTGTATAACAGCCTGAGCCATGGTGCGGCAAGGCTTGTGGAAGAATTCGGAACAGCGGAACAAAAAAAAATGTGCCTGCGTAAAATGTATTCCGGGGAATGGTCGGGAACCATGCTTCTTACCGAACCGGAGGCGGGTTCTGATCTGGGTGCGCTTACAACTTCTGCTGTCAGAAACGATGACGGAACATACTCCATTACGGGGTCAAAGATTTTTATTTCAAGTGGAGAACAGGATATGGTTGAAAATATTATTCACCCTGTTCTCGCAAGAATCGAAGGTGCCCCTGAAGGCAGCAGAGGGATTTCGCTTTTTCTGGTACCCAAATACCGTATAAACGATAATGGAAGCCTCGGAGAATTCAATGATGTGGTTTGCACCGGTATCGAAGAAAAGATGGGACTCCATGGAAACGCGACCTGTTCTCTGACGCTGGGGAGCAAGGGGAAGTGCATTGGAACACTCCTTGGGGAAGAAAATAAAGGGCTGCCCGCAATGTTTCAGATGATGAATGAGGCTCGCCAGTTTGTGGGACTGGAGGGGTTTGCCGTATCGACTGCCGCTTATATCTATGCCTTGAATTATGCGAGGGAAAGAATCCAGGGCAAAAATATGATGAAACCCAAAGAGGGTTCCGTTCCGATCATACAGCATCCTGACGTGCGCCGAATGCTCATTACGATGAAAGCGTATGTTGAAGGAATGAGGAGTCTTGTCTACTATACCGGCCGATGCTATGATCTGGCTGAGGTTTCTGACAACCAGGATGAGAAAAACCGGTATATGGGTTTCATCGAAGTGCTTACACCGATCGTAAAAGGGTATATCTCGGATAAGGCTCTTGAGGTTACCAGTCATGCTGTCCAGGTATATGGAGGATACGGCTACATAAAAGAATACCCTGTTGAGCAGCTTATGAGAGACTGCCGCATTTTTATGATTTATGAAGGGACCAACGGCATACAGGCAATGGATATGCTGGGACGAAAACTGGGAATGAAAAATGGAAAAGTCTTTATGGACTTTCTTGGCGAAATCAGAAAAAGTATCGATACCGCAAAAAAGGTTTCACTCGTTTCCGAACTTGCCGGCAGAGTTGAGGAACTGTTCAACCGGGTAAGTGAAATCGCCCTTCTATTGGGAAAGACAGCGATGTCCGGCAATGTACAATATGCGTTTGCATTTGCCCATCCTTTTCTTGAAGTCATGGGAGACTTATCCATGGCCTGGATGCTGTTATGGCGGGCTTCGATCGCTGCGCCGAAATTGGAAAAACTTGCAGGCGGGAGTGAGTCTGAAAAATTACGTGCTGCGGCTGAAAAGAATAAAGATGCCGCTTTTTATGAAGGCCAGCTTAAAACAGCCCGATTTTTTATTAAAACCATCGTACCCGTCACCATGGGAAAGCTGGATGCGATAGAAGGATTGGACGGAACCGCTGTTGATATGCTTGAATCTTCATTTGGAAGCAAATAAACTGTTTTTGACACAAGGATTTTTATCGGAAGATACAAAATACAGGTTCATCCAGAAAAATTACAGGCGGGAAATTAGAAAAAGACTTCAACCGGTGCAGACCTGATTCGCTCGTGGTTTTTCTGTTTAACCGGCTTACCCCGAAAAAGGAGGCGTTTTATGACCGATATTATGGGTGTAGTAAAAAAGACAATGATGACAGGTATCGGCCTGGCTTTGAAAACAAAAGACGAAGTAGAAGATTGGGCGAGAGATCTTGTGACCAGGGGTGAGCTCTCTGAAAACGAGGGAGAAAAATTTGTAGATGAACTTTTAAAACGATATGATGAGGCTCGTGAGGACCTTGAAAAGAGGATTGAAAAAGTAACCAAAGAAATTATGAAAAAAGCGAGGGTGGCATCCATGGACGAGTTGGACTCCCTTAAAAAAGAGATTGATGAATTGCGAAAAGAGAATGCACGCCTGTCCGGTTCAGAAGACTAACAGGGTAGTATATTCCATATGCTGAGCATACAAAAAATAGGTGTGATAGGCCGAACCTACCGCCATTTCAACCGCTATCGCCAGATCCTTTCCGTTTTTGTGAAATATGGTTTTGGAGATCTTCTGAGCCTTCTCAAGATAGAACAGTATATTGAAGCGGGTCTTCAGATTATTACGAGAAATCGGCGTGAGCGTGTTGAGCGGCTGACAAGAGCTGAAAGGGTTCGAAAAGCTTTTGAAGAGTTGGGCCCCGCGTTTATCAAGCTCGGGCAGATTATTTCGACACGTCCGGATCTTATCCCGGCAGAGTTTATCGAAGAGTTTTCCAAGCTTCAGGACAAAGTCCCGCCTTTCCCCTTCACCCAGGTCAGGCAGATCATTAAAGAAGAACTGGGCAGGGAACCCGAAGAACTGTTTGAATCGTTTGACGAAAATCCGCTCGCTTCCGCTTCGATCGGGCAGGTCCATATGGCGCGACGGAAAGGAAACGAAAAAGTGGTGGTCAAGGTTCAGCGGCCTGACATTAAAAAGATTATTGAAGTTGATCTTGAGATTATACTTCACCTCGCCACCCTGATGGAAAAAAATATAGAGGAGGCTGCTCTCTACCGCCCTGTAAAAATCGTTGAAGAGTTCGCGCGAACACTCGAGAAGGAAATTGATTATACCATCGAAGCCTCCAACATGGAGCTGTTCGGACGTATCTTCGCAAAAGATCCGACTGTTTATATCCCAAAAGTGTATCGTGATACGACAACCTTAAGTGTTCTTACGATGGAGTATATTGAGGGGATAAAAGCATCCGAGGTTGAAAAACTTAAAGAAGCCGGGCTTGATCCAAAGATTATTACTGTCCGCGGCACGAACCTTACCTTGAGGCAGGTGTTTCATTACGGTTTTTTTCACGCAGACCCCCATCCTGGAAATTTTTTTGTGCTGCCTGACAATGTGATCGGGCTTATCGATTTCGGGATGGTTGGTGTTGTTGATCGCAAGACCCGGGAGATTTTCGTGGATCTTCTTGACAGTGTGGTGCACAAGAATGCAGCAATCGCTGCAGAGGCTCTTCTGAAACTGACAACATGGGAGAAAGAACCGGATATTCATTTTCTGGAAACCGAGCTGTCTGATTTTATGACAAAGCATCTTTATAAACCGCTTCGCGATATTGAAGTCGGGAGACTGATGCACAACCTGATAGAGCTGATTTCACGGCATCGTTTAATGCTTCCGCCGGATATATACCTCATGATAAAAGCCCTTGGAACGGTGGAAGGGGTGGCCAAAACGCTGGATCCTGATTTTAATATGGTGGGACAGGTTGCGCCATTTCTTGCACAGGTCAAGATCGCCCGGTTTTATCCCCAGAGAATCATTGCAGACCTGATCGATTTCGCAGGGGAGATGCGTACTTTTTTTAACCAGATCCCCAAGGATCTGCTTGATATTACTCGCCTTCTCCGGCAGGGAAGGCTGACCGTCAAGATTGAGCAGCAGGGCCTTGAGACAATGCTCGCGGCTCAGCACCAGATCAGCAACCGCCTTTCATTTTCCATCATCATCGCAGCGCTGCTTATCGGGTCCGCACTAATCGTCATTTCAGATACCCCCCCGCTGGTTTATGGAATTTCTTTTTTAGGGATAATCGGTTTTCTGGCCGCAGCCGTTATGGGAATCTGGCTGCTGGTCGCAATCGTGCGAAAAGGGTTGTAAAAAACTTCAGCAGGTGACGGGTTCAGGAAGCAGGGTTCTGCTTTTTTGTTTTCGATGCTTTTGTTTCTTCAAAAATTTCAATTCTGGCATTTTGCCTCAATTTTTCCAGACAGCTCTTGATGTTTTCATTCAGTTTTTTTTGCGCGAGAAGCCGATCGATTTCAATTTTTGCTTCTTCATAGGTAGAATCTCTTTCCGGCTTCTTGTCCGTTACCTGAATCAGGTGAAATCCGGCAGGGGTTTCAATGATTTCACTTGTTTTGCCCGTATTCAAAGAAAATACAGCGTCTGCAAAAGGGTGGGCCATGTTTTTTTGTTCAATATAGCCTAGTTCACCTCCTGCTTCACCGGACGGGCCTTCAGAAAATTTTTTGGCCAGATCTGAAAATTTTTCACCATTTCGAATCCGTTTTAGAATGGTTTCGATTTTTTTTCGCGCTTTCATTTTTTCAGACTGCGGGGCATCCGGGGAAACCTGGATCAGGATATGACCGGCCCGAATTTTTTCAGCCTGTCTGAATTTTTTCATATTTTTTTTATAAAAGGCGCGGCTTTCTTCTTCCGAAACAAGAATTCCCCGGGCAAGATTTTCGTTGATAAAACGGCGTACAGTAAGGTTCTTTTCTATCTGGGATTTCATTTCGGATTCCGATAAATCCATGAAGGATAATTTATCGGAAAATATTTTTTCATCAGAATACATTTTTTTAATCAGTTCAAATTGCTCATCGATTACATGAGGGTCGACGGAAAATTTTTGTTTACGACTTTCCTGGTAAAGCAGTTCCCTGTTGATAAGGTCTTCCAGCGCTTTTTTTCTGATGCCTGAAAGCTGGTCTTCAGGCACACCCTTTTCTTGATCTTTCAATTTTCGCAGGATAAGATTTACATCACGATCCAGATCACTTTTAAAGATGACGGCTTCGTTGACTATTGCCGCTTTTGCGCCGCTGGTTTTGCTTTCGGTCGCAAACAGTTGGGTCACGGATATGAACCATGTAAGAGCAACCGCTGTAATTTTTATAAGGGAATAATCGCGCGAGTTCATATATTTCTCCGGCGTTGCGTATTTCAAGGTATCTGATCCTGCAAATGATTTGAGTCCATTTACAAATATCAGGTAGTCTTTTTCCATTCAACCTTTTATTGATGGCTTTTCAAAAAGGCCAGGTCAGCGCCGCAGAAAAAAAATGTGAACTTTTTATTTTGCCATCGGGTACCTTTTGATCAATACATCTTTTATTGTATGGTTTTCCAAAACCGTGTTATGCGGGAAACGGTTGTAACGGTTTGCCGGGGAAAGACCGCTTTTGATTTAAACATTGGGAACATTGGACTTTTTTTATTATATTTTAAATAGTTATAAAGGAATCACCGTGCCGGAAGCGAAATACATCGGAGCCCATGTAAGCATGGCAGGCGGAATTGAAAACGCGCCGGCAAGAGCCGGACATATCGGTGCAAAAGCCTTTGCTTTATTTACAAAGAACCAGAGAAGATGGGAAGCGCCTCCCCTTGGCGACGCTCAGGCGGAAAAGTTTAAAGAAAATTGCATTCAATATGGGTTTGATCTGAATCATGTTCTTGTGCATGACAGCTATCTGATCAATCTGGGCCATCCGGACCGGGAAGGGATTGAAAAATCTCGAAACGCCTTTTTCCAGGAGCTTAAACGATGTGAACGGATCGGTGTCAAAAAATGTAATTTTCACCCCGGAAGCCATCTGAACGGCATACCTGTTGATTCGTGTCTGGAAAGAATCTCGGAATCTATCAATATGGCGCATTCACGGACAAAAGAGGTCATTACTGTAATTGAGAACACTTCAGGGCAGGGAACCAATGTGGGGTATTCTTTTGAGCAGATTGCCCGGATTATTGATCATGTGGAGAATAAGGAAAGAGTGGGCGTCTGTCTGGACACCTGCCATCTGTTTTGTTCTCGTTCCGGATATGACATCCGAACCGATGCAGCTTATGAAGTAACCATGAAAGCCTTTGACAGGATCATTGGAGTAAAATACCTTGAAGGAGCTCATTTGAATGATTCCAGAAAGGATTATCAAAGCGGGATCGACAGGCATGAACGGATCGGAAGGGGGAAGATCGGCCTGTCTGCTTTCCGCTTGATCATGAACGATAAACGGTTTGATGATATCCCGCTGATACTCGAAACCCCGGATCCGGATGCGTGGGAAAGAGAGATCAGGCTTTTATATTCACTCCAGTCACGATAAATTCTTGTCCGGAAACGGACAAAGGTTCAGCATGTCGCATGTGTTGCATAACGGATTTCTCGCGCGGCAGATCTCCCTTCCAAAATAGATCAGATACAGAGAAAAAACGTTCCATTCCTTTTTCGGTATGATTTTCATCAGATCATACTCGATCTTTTCAGGATCGGTGTTCCCGGTCAAACCCAGACGTTTTGAAATTCGTGCAACATGGGTATCCACAACCATTCCCGGAATACCGAATGCGGCTCCCAGAACAACATTTGCGGTTTTCCGACCCACACCCGGGAGCAGAACCAGTTTTTCCAGTGTCGAAGGAACTTCCCCCTTATGTTCTTGAACCAGCATTTTGCAGCATTGCTTTAAACTCATCGCCTTGTTATGATAAAATCCGGTGGAATGGATCAGTTTTTCGATTGTTTTGATGGGAGCTTTTGCAAGGGATCCGGGTGTCGGAAACTGCTTAAAAAGTTCCGGGGTGACCTGGTTAACCTGCCTGTCCGTGCATTGAGCCGAGAGTATCGTGGCCATCAGCAGTTGAAACGGATTATCATGAGTAAGCTGTGTCCTTACATCCGGATAGCGCAGTTTCAGTATTTTCCGGATTTTATCTATCCGTTTTTTATCCGGCCGTTTTTTATCCGGCCGTTTTTTATCCGGTCGGTTTTTTTCTGTTCCTGTGTTATTTTTCATAGTATGATACTTACCATGAAAAGATCATTAAAAAAAGTACGCGCTCTTGGATTATGCTCCGGGGGGCTGGACAGTATGCTGGCCGGCCTTGTTTTGCAACGACAGGGGATCGAGGTCGAATGGGTCGCTTTCGAAACCCCCTTTTTTTCTTCTCAAAAGGCCGGGAAAGCTTCTATATTATGCAAAATACCCCTGACGATAAAGCGGATCATGCCGGAATACATTCGAATGCTGAAAAATCCGTCCGCGGGATACGGAAAACATATGAACCCCTGCATGGACTGTCATGCGCTCATGTTCCGCATCGCAGGCGAACTGATGCAGAAAAGGGGGTTTGACTTTCTCTTCAGCGGTGAGGTTCTGGGGCAGAGACCGATGTCCCAGGTCAGACCGTCCTTGCGATATGTGGAAAAACATTCCGGTTTTGACGGTTTGATTGTCAGGCCCCTGAGTGCCAAACGCCTTCCGGAAACCATTCCCGAAAAAGAAGGATGGGTCGATCGGAACCTGCTGTGCGGTTTTGCCGGCCGGTCACGCAAACCTCAAATCGCACTGGCCAAAGAGCTTGGCCTGTCGGATTACCCGGCACCTGCGGGGGGGTGTCTTCTGACCGATAAAGGATACAGCGTGAGGCTCAAAGACCTTTTTGCCCATCAGGAAACCTGTTTGAAGAACGAATTTCAGTTGCTCAAGTTCGGCCGTCATTTGCGGCTTGCGCCGGATCTGAAAATTATTGTCGGAAGAACCTGGAAAGATAATGATTCTATTTTAAAATATCACAATTCGAAAACCGATATTGTAATCAATATGACGGAATACCCCGGTCCTGTCTTACTGGTTCCCGGAGGATGTGATGAAAAAAAAGTCAGGCTGGCAGCAGGTATCTGTGCGGGATACAGCAATGCCCCTCGACATACGCTTTTGGATTTTCTGGTTGTGACGCCAACCGGAAGTCATCGAATTCAGGCGGATGCCGTAGATCCCAAAGAGTGTGAAAAATTTCTGTTATAAAAAGTTAAATTTTCACGCAGAGTTGTTAATCCAAATGAAAGAAAGAAAGGATCAGAAGATAGAACGATGAATAGCGCATTAATTTTTTTTGCGGCAGGGAGCCTGGGCGCTTTGATAAACAGCCTGGTTGTATGGCTGTTCGGCGATCTGGGAATAACCCGATTTTTAGGCGTGGCAATTTCACCCGCATGGACAGCGGGCTGGCTGTATCCGCGTATTGTCTGGGGTGGTATCTGGGGTCTGCTTTTTTTCCTGCCCTTTTTCAATTCCAAACCATTTTTGAAAGGAACAATCGTAAGCCTCTACCCGACCATGTTTCAACTGTTTATTGTTTTTCCCATTCAAACCAAAAAGGGTATCGCGGGTATGGAACTCGGGGCGTTGACGCCTGCACTGGTCTTCGTGTTCAATTGGGTTTGGGGCGTTGTCACTTCTGTGACAATTCGGTATTCGAAGTAAAAAACGGTTGGCAGGGCTGGGAAAAAGGACACACGTTGTAAAACCGGATGCGCATGGCACAACCCTGTTCAGATACATTTTTTTTCAACCACGCGATAACAATTTGGAGAATAATCGATTCGGGAACCACACGAGATAAGGTATCGGTGTTATACATCGATACAGGAGGCTCGGAAGCGTTATGAAACAACAACTATCCGACAGAAGGAGAGAAGGAGAGTTTATTATGTCTAAATTCGCTGTACTGCTGGGTGTGGGATTTCTGGTTATTGCGCTGCTTATGGGCTGCGGGGATGATAACAGCATTCTCGAAGGTCTGGCTGACGACGATTCATATGAAGCAGAGCTCGAGGAGGTCAGAATGGCGCTGGACAAAGGAAATTATGCAGATGCACTGAAAACCCTGTTGACTCTTCGGGATAAGTATCCGGGCGATCGGACTGTTCTGCAATACCTGAGCAGCGCGTATGCCGGTCTGGCCGGTCTGGATACGTTTAATGTTCTTTCGGCAATCGC
>CAZOEW010000045.1:14880-21092 GCA_964578935.1 uncultured Desulfobacterales bacterium
CAAGAAGATGCGGATCTTGGAAATGAGGTATCTCAAGAGACGCTGGATGATCTCGGGAGGGATCTTGAGATGATGGAAGAGGCCATCGCCGCAATTGAATCCATATCCACTGAGGGCAATAGTCTTTCAGAAAGTTTTGATCAGTTTGAAACCGACATCGATCAAAACAATGACAGCGGCATCACCGTGTCAGAAATTGAAACCTATATAAACAGCCTCTGATATAGAGCAGAAGGAGGAAACGTTGAAATATCTCAGCTTCTTGAAAATCAATGGATTTGTCATCCTGCCGGTTCTTTTTGTCTTCCTTTCAGCGACCTGTCTGTCCGCAAAGGAGTATCCCCGTTTTTTCAGAGGGGTCAGGCCTCTTGGCATGGGCGGTGCTTTCACGGCTGTTTCGGACGATGAGAACGCTCTTTTTTATAATCCGGCGGGGTTGTCCAAAATATCGACTTTTGAGATCGGTGTGTTCAACCCGCTTATTGAGGTTTCAAAGGACAGTATCGATCTGTTTAATGATGCTCAGGACACAGATCTGGATGATACGGGTGAGACCACGGATCTGATGCGGAAATATGTTGGTGAACATCAGCACGCCCGAATTCTTTTTCCCGTATCTCCCTATGTGGGATTCAATGTCTCCAATGTCGGTGTCATGATATCCGGAGGCGGCCAGGGCACAATGGATATTGAAATCAGAAATCCGACATGGCCGGAAGCTCATGTCAACATGATCGGGGATGCCTGGATCATCGGAGGCGCCGGAGCAGAGCTGCCTTTAAATGGGCTGAGTGTCGGGGGGAGTTTGAAGTATATTTACCGGGAGAGTCTCAACGAGATCTATACCGCAGCGGACATCTCAGCCGATGATTTTGAGGACAGGCTGGATGACGACAGAAAATCCGGAAACGGCGTAACCATGGACCTGGGCGCCATATATCGTTTGCCGCTGAAATCGGATTTTAAAACCGATGTGGGGCTGAGCATTCAGAATCTGTTTGAAATGGATATGGGGGAGGCTGAAGATATTGAAAGATCTGTCAATCTTGGTGTTGCTGTTGAGAGATCCTTTGGAGGGTTTAAAGCGATCGGAGCCTTTGATGTCATGGATATAACCCGCAATTTCGATGAAGATGATGATTACATGAAACGGATTCATATGGGAGCGGAAGTTCAGTTTCCAACAATTCTTGCGTTGCGGGCAGGTTTCAATCAGGGATATCTGAGTGCCGGAGCAACAGCAGATTTCTGGGCGGTCAGACTTGATGTCGCGACCTATGGCGAGGAAGTAGGCGCTTATTCCGGACAGCGGGAAGACCGGCGCTATGTCGGGCAGATTACAATCGGCTGGTAGTCTGCTGGTGAGGGGGAAGGGCTGACTGGATAATATTTTTGATGTCATCCATAAGGGTTTGAATATCTTTATCCTTGTACCCCTCAATCGCAACCGGAGGGTGAATCACCATTTTTACTTTTCCGGGAAAAAGGTTCATGGTGCCCTTGGGTAGAATGTCCCGGGTTCCGATAATCGTTACCGGTAGAATAGGGGTATCGATGTCCAGTGCAAACCGGAACGCGCCCTTTTTAAACGGTATCAGACTGCCGGTTTCACTACGGGTCCCTTCGGCAAAGAATATAACGGATGTGCCGTTGACTATTTTTTCTTTGGCACGGTTGATCGATGCGATTGCTGATTTTGGATTTGACCGGTCGATAAAAACATGATCCAGCTTTGCACAGGCTGGTCCGAGAAACGGGACCTTTCTGAGAGATGATTTCATTACCCATTTAAAATCAACTCCGATCCATCCGTATAAAACGAAAATGTCATAATGGCTCTGGTGGTTGGAAACAATGACATAGGACTGCTTTTTGTCGATGTTCTCTTTTCCGGTAACCTCTACAATCATCGGTGTGAAAAAGCTGTTTACCCTTGCCCAGAAGGAGCCCGTGATAAAGCTCACGAATCTTGGTGAGGCAATGAATGCCAGGGAAAACGCCAGCGATCCAAATATGCAGGTAGACAGTCCCAAAAATGGAATGAAAAACAGCCATTTGTAAGGCTGGTACAGAATACGGGCAAGCCCCAGCAGAAATGGTTTTATTGGAGAGGTCCGCTCGTCCGCTTCATCCGAACCGGTATATCGCTGATTATTATTCAAGAAATTTGTTGTTTGTTCCCCGTTTGGCATGATTGCTTTCTCACCATTAGAACTGAACATCGGTTCTTTATTTTTTCAAGTGAAACAGCGCTTTTTTCTGTCTTACATTTTTTCCACGAGGCGGTCTGCGTACAACCGTAGTAGACTCTTGCCAATGTGTCAATATCTTACCTTCATTTTATGACATAATTGATGGTTTTGCAGATTTTTAATGAATATTTATAAAAGGTTAAATGTTTTCTTCAATTTTGCCATCCGCAGGCAGGACTCAACACACCGGGCCCTGATGCTGGGTGAAGAACGGATCAGTTCACGAATTTCTTCAAATGCAGTTGAAATATCGGGGCCCTGGTGGCAGATCAGCGCAATATCGATTTCTGCATCCATGATGTATCGAATCGACTCCTGGACCGTAAAGTATTTTTTAATTGCGCCCATATCCAGATCATCTGTCAGAATGATGCCGTTATAACCCATCTGATCTCGCAAAAGATCTTTCGCGATCATCCTGGAAAGACTTGCCGGCCGAGCTGGATCAATGAGGGTATATCGGATATGAGACAGCATGATGCCGGCGGCCCTGCAATGTATTGCCGCTTTAAACGGAAGCAGGTCCGTTGATTCCATTTCAGAGAGTTCCGTGTCCAGAAAGGGTGCGTCAAGATGGGAATCCAGGCTCGTGCGGCCGATACCCGGAAAATGTTTGGCCACCGCCATAATTCTGTTTTGTTGAAGATGCGTAATAACGGTTGATCCCATTTCCGCCACCCATTCCGGATTGTTTCCGAACGCTCTTTTTTCCATGACGCTTTTAAAATTTTCCGGCGGAACATCCATTACCGGCGCCATGTTCATATTGATGCCCAGGTCTTTCAGTTCAGCAGCCGTAATTCGGGCAAAATTTGAGGCATCTTCTCTGCTTTTCATGGAAGGGTTTCCAGGAAACGTTGTAAACGGCTCCTTCAGTCTCGCAACCTGCCCCCCCTCCTGATCAATCGCAATCAAAAGCGGCGGCTGCCGGCAGGAAACCGCATATTCCTGAGCATCCATGCATAACGCTCTGATCTGATCCGGGGATATCAGATTCCGCTTGAACAGGATGATCCCTCCAATCTTAAGATTTTTGATTAAAAATTTAAGATTTTCATTTAGTC
Organism: uncultured Desulfobacterales bacterium; assembly: GCA_964578935.1. Lineage (GTDB taxonomy): Bacteria > Desulfobacterota > Desulfobacteria > Desulfobacterales > SURF-7 > JAQYVL01. The sequence continues at coordinate 18,197 of CAZOEW010000045.1, forward strand.
GCGTACCGTCAAAACCAGCCATCAAACGTTGGCCGGCAAGCTGGTCATCTGAAAAATCTGTAACATTCATGGTTTACTTATCTTCTTAAGAGTTGATATTTTCTTACTGCCTGATTGTGTTCTGAAATATTGGTCGAAAACTGATGCGTACGATCACGCTTTGAAACAAAATAAAAATATGGTGTATCCGCAGGAAAAAGAGCCGCTTCCAGAGCCTTTCTGCCGGGATTCGCTATCGGCCCCGGAGGGAGTCCTTTGATTTTATAGGTGTTGTAAGATGTCTGCTCATTGAGATGCTTTCTGGTAATATTTCCATCAAAATCCTGTATGGCGTAAATGACCGTAGGGTCGCTCTCAAGCCGCATTCCTTTTTTTAAGCGGTTGTGAAAAACCGATGATATGACAGGACGTTCAGCAGGCACTCCTGTTTCTTTTTCAATGATGGAGGCCAGGGTTACGATTTGATGGATGGAAAAACCCAGCTTTTTGGCCTGACGCTTCCATTGTTTTGTAAATACGGATCGAAAACGGCCAAGCATGGTTTGAATGATTTTTCGGGAGGTAGCCCCTTTTGAAAAAAAATAGGTTTCCGGGAAAAGATAGCCTTCAAAGGTGTCGGCATCAATGCCCAGTTGACGGGTTAATACCGGGTCCGATGCCGCTTGATAGAACGCATCATAGGTTCCCAGAGTTGATTTTTCGATAACCGTTGAAACTTGAGAAAGGTTGTACCCTTCGGGCACGGTGACTCGATACAGGATGGTTCTTCCGTTCACGATTTTATCCAGAAGGGTATTCGGAGACATGGACGCGGATACGGCATACTCTCCTGTTTTCAATTTGGTATCCACTCCTTTTAAACGGGATATGATTTTAAATTTGATCGGGCTGGTGATAACCCCCATCTCATGCAGGTTTTCAGATATTCGGGTTATATTCTGACCGGGGTGGATAATCAGGATCTCTTCTTCAGCGTTTGCGTCTGCCGGCTTGTCCGCATATCGATAGATATCCTGAACAACGAAAAAAGAGGCCGCGATGATGGATACAATCAGGATAAGGGGTATGACCGTTTTCTTTTTCAACATCCTTTTCCCTGCATGGGTAATGAGCCCCGTGGATCAGTTTGATGCTATACCGGTGAACGCTGTTGCTTATTAAACTATAATTTTCGGCATAGCACAAGTTTAACCTGAATCCGGTTTGAAATGGAGTGTCCACTCTGATTTTCGGGATTGCCGGCAGGCGGCTGACCCATGTAAAAAATAATTTTCTCCTTGCAGATCTTTTGTTGCGGTTTCAGATATAAAAAAAAGGCTGCGCCTGTCAAAAAGGCACAGCCTGATTTTAAAATGTATCCGCAAACTGTTTTTATTTGGTGAGCAGATCTGTAACTGTTGTAGCCATTGGTGAGGCATAGATCAAAATCAGTGCAACAACCAGAGCGTAAATACAGAGAGACTCGATCATGGCAAGACCGATCAGCATGGTAACGGTTACCTTACCTGAAGATTCAGGGTTTCTTGCAATACCTTCAACAGCGGCCTTCAGACCAAGGCCCTGTCCGATTCCGCAGCCGAATGCTGCGATGGCGATACCAAAACCTGCTGCTGTCACACATGCGACAAAGAATTTTAACGCTTCAGCTTCCATTGACAACCTCCTTGAATGAAAAAGTTAACTCGGGCTTCTTCCAGTAACCCTAATTTTAAAAAAACAAAAACAACCTGCTGCCATGTTTTAGTGTGCATGTTCCATTGCACCGGTGAAGTAGATGATGGAAAGCAGGAAAAATACAAAAGCCTGAACAAAAGACACAAAAATACCAAGAGCCATAATCGGCAATGGTGCAAGGAATGCACCTGCAAGGGCGAAAAGAATTGCAAGCACAATTTCATGTCCCATCATGTTTCCGAAAAGACGGAAGGTAAGCGAAAGGATCCGTGCCAGATGCCCGATTATTTCGATTACGAAGATCAGCGGACTCATCCACCAGACCGGTCCAAGAAAATGTTTGATGTACTTGGCTCCATGGTATTTAATTCCGATGATATGGGTGAAAACAACAACGACGAGCGCGCATGAAAGAGTTGTATTGATGCTTGCGGTAGGGGGAAAAAATCCGGGGACAAGACCGATCAGATTTCCGATAAAAACATATATGAATACGGTGGCTGCCAGGGGAAGAAGCCATCTGCCTTCTTCGCCTGTATTTTCCACCATAAATTCTTCAATGCCGGAAATCATGACTTCAAAAAAGTTCTGCATTTTCGCTGGAATCATGGTGATATTTCTTGATGCGGCAGCACCCAGAATCATTAAAAGAGCCATGACCACCCAGGAATAGACAACATGAGGATATTCATGGGCAAAATGCTCCAGTCCGATCATTTCAAACAGTTTTACAAAAAACAGATAGGGATGTTCCACCTTAGACCGCCTCCTTGAAAAGTATTTTTGTCAGTTCATTCATGGTTGCTGATATGATGCTTGCCACAACAACCGAAAGCCCGATGAACAGGCCTAAAGGATCTACAAGGTGCCCTGAAATGAGCACGAATAGTATTACCCCGCTCGCTATGAAACGGATATAATATTTAGCCAGTACGGAACCATGGGAAGCGAGATAGGGCGGAGTGAGCGATTTTTTAAGGGTTCTCGCAAGCAGATGAAAATTGACTGTAACGATAAGGCCTCCGGAAATAATCCCAAGGGCGAAAGAGAGCGGGGCCATTACAAGGCCGGCCATGCTGGTAACGGCAAAAAGTATCCAGTTTGCCCGGGTTACAAATTTTATAAGTCGCTCCTGTATATTCACTGCAACAATCCCTGCTAAAGTTTTCGGCTTTTTTTGAGAGCCAGCGCGATATTTTTATATCCTGCCGCGATGCCGAGC
>CAZOEW010000046.1:0-20560 GCA_964578935.1 uncultured Desulfobacterales bacterium
GAAATAATGGTTTTTTTGTTGAGATTCGCAATGACACCGACTATAATTGCAATACTTCCCGAAGTCAAAAAGCAGCCTTTAACCCTTCCGCTTTCAGGAGGTGGTGGTATGAAAATGCCCTCATCCAAGACACACAAAAAAAATATAACAGCGACTCCTATTTATGGCGAGAGAAAAAACGAAATGGACCGTCTTGCTAAGGACTACATCCGTCGCGCAAGACAGGACAGTTTCTTGACCGAGGTCAGCGAGGCCCTTGCGGATATGCCGCCTGCCATTAGTTTTTCCAGGAAAATCGGTGTTGGTTCCCTTGAACTGGCTAAAATATTAGGAAAGAAATTGTCTTACCGCATCATCGACAGAGAAATCATCGAATATATCGCTCAGGAAACACAGCTTACCAGCAAAAGCATCGAAACGTTTGATGAATGTTATCCCGGTCGACTGAAGGAATTTCTCTGCGGATTTCTCGGCGATAAGTCTTTTCAACTTACGGACTATTCCAAATATTTGTTCAGCGCCTTCTTTTTTCTTGCGTCATCGCAACCCACTATTTTTGTAGGGAGAGGTGCTCATCTTGTGCTTCCGCGGGAAAAGGTCTTTGCCATCCGCTGCATCAGCTCGAAGTCCTTTCGGGTAAGACGGCTGGCAGAAATTCAATACATCAGCGAAGGTGAGGCCTTAAAAATTATAGATCAAGCAGACCGGGAACAAAAAGAATTTTATCGGAAAGTATATGGGAAATTGGATGCGCCAGAGGCAGAATTCGATATTGTCGTCAATTTCGACCATCTGAAGAATACCGAAGCCATGGCTGACATTCTGGTGTCTCTTTTTGTTCTTAAGTTTGGAATGCCTCCCGGCCGTTGAAGCAATTCAACTCCAGGAATCAACGGATATGGATTCAGCATGGTGTAATGGCATGTCAGGATAGAAGTCTTACCGAATACGCTTTATATCCGCTCCCAGTTTCCGGAACTTTTTTTCAATCGCTTCATAGCCTCGGTCAAGGTGATAGATCCGGTTGATCTCGGTGGTTCCCTGCGCAATCAGTCCCGCTAGAACAAGCGAAGCGCTTGCCCGAAGGTCGGTAGCCATCACCGGAGCGCCGGAAAGGGTCGGGACCCCTTTGATCATGGCGGCGTTTCCGGAAACGGTTATATCGGCACCGAGGCGTCTCAGTTCGCTGACATGGATAAACCGGTTTTCAAATATGGTTTCCGATATGATGCTGAGGCCTCCGGCAACCGACAGGAGCACCATGAACTGGGCCTGCATGTCTGTTGGAAATCCCGGATAGGGGAGGGTCTTGATATCAACGGACTTGATCTTCTTGGAACCCTTGACGCGAATGGTTTTATCTTTTACGGAAATATCCGCACCGGTCTGACGAAGCTTGTGAATAATACCGCTCACATGATCCGGTTCGCAGTCGATGATTTCGATATCGCCCTGCGTCAGGGCTCCCGCGACCATGAAGGTCCCGGTTTCAATTCGATCCGGTATGATGGAGATGGAAACCGGCTGCAAACTTTCGACCCCTTCTATCGTTAGGATGGATGTGCCGGCGCCTTCTATTTTTGCGCCCATCTGATTCAACACGTCCACCAGGGCGCCAACCTCGGGCTCTCGGGCGGCATTTCTCAGAACGGTTTTTCCTTTCGCGAGTACGGCAGCCATGAGCAGGTTTTCTGTTCCGGTTACCGAGGGGACGTCAAAATAAATTTCGTTTCCTTTCAGGCTGTCCGCCGAAGCTTCTACATAACCGTGTCTCAATTCGATATCCGCACCCAGAAGAGACAATCCTTTTAGATGAAAGTTGATCGGTCTGGCGCCAATGGCGCATCCGCCCGGAAGGGAGACACGCGCTCTCTTCAGCCGGGCCACCAGAGGGCAGAGAACCAGTATGGAGGCTCGCATTTTGCGGACCAGATCATAAGGCGCTTCAAAATTGTTGAGGCCTTTGGCATTGATCCTTATGGTATGCCCCTTTGTTTTGACATCTGCACCAAGGTGGGTCAGGAGCTGTTTGATGCTTTCGATATCACGCAGAAGCGGTACATTCTTATATGTACACCAGCCTTCGGTCAGAAGGGATGAGATCAGTATGGGAAGGGCCGCGTTTTTTGCTCCGCCGATACGGACGGTGCCTGTTAACCGGTTGCCCCCTTTAACAACAATTTGATCCATGACAGCCTCTCAACAAAAAAGCGTCTACCCGCATCAGAAGGCAGGTAGACGCATTCAAACCAACCGTACAGCTCGTGAAAATCAGTGGTGATGCCCGCCTTCATCTCCCTTGAGGGTATTGATCGCAGCCTTGATGATGCAATAGGTCATGCCAATTCCCAGAATGGAAAGCGCGTACCACAGGCCGCCCATGAATACGACGTGTCCCATATCCCATATCCATTCAAAACTAGTCGGAATCATGTAATCCTCCTTAAACCGATTTAAGATTCAATCGGGTTGAGTTCTTTTTCCTGCGGAAATATCGGCAGATACCGGTACGAAATCATAACCAGAATGACACCATAGGCAACCGGAAGTATTGTCGTCGCGATTTCCTGCCAGCTTGGGAAATAAAGCGCCCACTCTTCAAAGCTCAATACCGGTACGGCCATAACCTGAAGCACCATGACCCATCGGTTGATGCATACGCCGATGCAGGCGAGAATAACGGCTGTCCAGAGAAGCGATGAACTGCTCCGGCCTTTTCGGGTAAGAAGAATCAATGCCGGAAAAATTCCGCCGATCACAATTTCCGCCACCAGAATCCATAACCCGTAAAGCATATTGTCATCGTAAAAATCCATCAGTATGAATCCGGTGCCGGGAAGGGTATACTTGACCCAATACCACGTATCCACGATCTTGGCGATGGTATAGGTAAAAATCATCCAGCCTGAGATTTTGGCAAGCAGGTCGATCACATTGTCTTTGACCAGTTTTTTTCCGCTCACCTTCTCCAGCAGTTTTGTAAGGAAAATGGTAAAGCAGGGTCCATAGGCCGCGGCTGACCAGGTAAACAGGAAAAAGGTCCAGGGCCAGACAAGCAGTCCTTCGCGATAGGCAAACGGTCTTCCAAAAAGAACGCCCGCGACACCGCCCAGGGATCCCTGGTGGAAACAGGAGAGAAATGCGCCTGTCGCCGCAAACACCGCCATGACTTCATGCATGTTATGGCTCAGGTTGTGAAAGAAGGGAATTTTATCGATCTGCCTGTTTTCCAGTATGAGGGGTATGTACTCAATGGTCAGCACGCCGAAGTAGCAGGAGAGGCAGAACGCAACTTCCGTGAGCATGGAATGAACATTCGCGTGCCAGAAAATATGCCATCCCCGCAAGGGCTGACCAATATCAATCGCCAGAATCAGCAGGGCGGAGCTGTAGCATATAAATCCGATCAGCACTGCAAAATTGATGATGTTTTTCAGCTCATCCTTTCCGACGATATATTTTAAAAAGCCGGTGAAAAAGGCTCCACCGCCCAGTGCGATAACCGCCAGATCCGCCCATATCCACAAGGCAAATCCGTAAGAGTCATTCATGTTCGTCTGGTTAAGGCCTTTGAGCCAGATGAGCAGCATGGCAAAAACACCCCATAAAAGGACCGCGCCCACGACAGCGAGCCCTATGAGAAACCGTGGAAACGGACATCTTTTGACTCCTTCGGGTATTAATGCAGAATCCATAAATTTTGTGCTCCTTACTTGATGCTTGGTTTTACATTATCACCATCGTTTTTTTAAAAATCAGTGATGGCTTTTAATTTTTCCGATTTCTTCGCCGGGGTGGTAATTGTCACCCGCACGCCTTACCCATTCACGGCTGGAAAGGTAATAAATCTTCGGATTGGTGCCCAGTCTTTCCAGAAGGCGAAAAGCACGCGGACTCTTTTTCAGACTGTAGACAGCGTGTTTTTTATTGAGCAGATCTCCGAAGGTAATTGCATTGGAAGGGCATGCCTGGGTGCATGCGGTCTGGTATTCATGTTCTTCCAGTTCACGCCGTTCTTCTGCATATGCTTTATCCGCAGCAAGTTGATATCGATGGAAACAGAATGTGCATTTCTCGACAACTCCGCGCATTCTGGGAGAAACATTCGGGCTGAGACTTTTTTCCATTCCTTCGGGCCAGACCGGATCCCACCAGTTAAAATAGCGGGCATGATAGGGGCATGCCGCCATGCAGTAACGGCAGCCGAAACAGCGGGTTGGAATCTGGCTGACGATGCCGGTTTCCAAGTCATAGTCTGTCGCAACGGCGGGGCAAACCGTCACACATGGGGAATGACCATTATGGCCTTCGCAGTGCATACAGGGCCTGGGAAGGTAGCAGATCTCCTCATCGGGATACGGGCTTCCGTTTGTCAGCTTGTATACCCTCATCCAGGTGATGCTTTTCAGTTTGTCGGTTTCATCCGCCCTGAATGGCACATTGTTTTCCGCCATGCACGCCACCATGCAGGATCCACACCCGGTGCATTTATCCAGGTCGATAACCATTCCGAATTTTTTAACTTTTCTATGTTTTTGTGTCATCAGGACCTCATACTGTTATTTACACTTTGGTCAGGCTTGCCCGTATTCCCCAGGCAACATCGAGCCCGGATGCGGGGTCTTCCACCGGACCGATGAGTTCATTAAAGTTAACGCCCTTATCAGCCAGATATTGATCATATGCTGTATGGCCGAGCCCCCTGGATAGAGAGATAATTCCTTCACCGATACCCTGACTCAGATAAAGTTTTACTTTTTTGACACCGATGGGGGTTTTCAGGAGGGCATATCGGTTTTCTGTTAATCCGTATTTTTTCGCGGTATTCGGATTCACCTGGACCAGCGTATCATTTTCTTTCAGAACCGTTTCCGAAACGGTTTTCATGAGAAACGGAGGTGATCCGACAGATCCGGCGGAAAGCCTCATGGAATCATTTGGAATCAGTATAAGGGGCAGGGCTTTTTCATCCCCTTCCGGGTCTACCGGGAAGGTTTTTTCTGGAACCTGGAATACAAACCAGGTTGTTTTTTCCGGCGGATTGGAAGGTGAAATTTCCACATAACCATTATTTTGAAGGGGATTCCAGTACTTCCCCAGTACTGTTTTTAAACAGTCGGAGTAATTTTCCCAGGGGAAGGCGTCTGATATGCTTCCTTTCATTGCGCTTGCAAGGGACAGTATCACATCTCCCGTGTTTTTCGTATTCAGTTGAGGCGCAACCACCGGTATCGTCAGACCGACCATGGATTTGGAAAGACCCGCCGTAACCGGAACGTCTTCATAGCGCTCAAGATAGGAATGGTTGGGAAGTATCAGGTCCGACAGGGCTGCTGTTTCATCCATATACGTTGAAAAGCTGACTTTAAACGGAATCTGTTTCAGCGCCTTTATGACGGTTTTGGTGTCGGGTAGCGTGTAGCATGGGTTCGCGTTTGTGATGAAAAGCGCGTTTACCGGTTCTTTGTTTCCGGATAAAATGGCGCCGGGAAGACGATGGAGAAGACTTTCCGTGTCCGGATACTTCTTGCTTCCGGCATCGTCGATTCGTTTTTGATTCAAGCCCCTGACTGCTGTCTCATCCAATGTGAATTCCGGCCATGTGATGTAATCCGGTTCCGGAACGGCAAAAGCCCCGCCTTTTCCGCCGATGTTGCCGACAAGTGCATTCAGCGCCTGAATGGCCGCAATCTCGCCCATACCCTCGGATGTTGAGCCTTCTCCTCTTCCGCAAACGGCAAGCGGCTTTCCGGCACGGGCAAATTCCAGGCCGATTGTATTGATTGTCTTCAGATCGATTCCGGTAATTCCGGCAACCCTTGCAGGATGATAGGTCTCAAGAACACCCTCTCTCCATTCGGAAAATCCATCCGTGTGGTTATGGATGAATCTCTGGTTATAAAGAGATTCGCGAAGGATCACATAGGCGATTCCCAAGGCGAGGACTGCTTCTGTGCCCGGTTTTATCGGCAGCCATTTGTCTGCTTTCGCGGCAGTGTTCGAAAGGCGGGGTTCAACCTGAACCAGCCTGGCATTTCTGCTCTTCCAGTTGCTGTTCGCTCGAAACATTCTTACCGGAGAGCCCCACCCTTCGATGATTCCGGAGCCGAAGCTTAAAATGTAATCGGCGTTTTCAAAATCAAATCCAGGAAGCGCCTTTTGTCCGTGAGTCTTTTTGGCCAGATGGGCGTATGAATCTTCAAAAGAGGATGGATACAGAAAATTGGGAGAGCCGTAAACGTCCAGAAACCGTTTGAAAAGATTCGAAACGGTTCCCCGCGGTGAGCCGGCAATACATGCCACGGTATGGGATTTTCCCTGTAATCTCAAATCGATAAGCTTTTCCGCAACGGTAGAGATCGCTTCATCCCAGGATATCTTCTGAAAGGTCCCATTGACTTTCATCATGGGGCCTTTTAACCGGGTCGGGCTGTAAAGAAGCTGCGCACCGGAAAGACCCAGGGCACAGATTCCGCCATCATTGACCGGGTGGCCCTTTCTTCCTTCTATCTTGATGACACGATTATCTATTTTTCGAATGGTAATACCGCAGCCACCAGGGCACAACGTGCAGGTTGAGTCTTCATGGGTCGCCTCTCCGTCCGGCGGGACTGGCGTCCAGGGCCAGTTTTGCGACCATATGGAAGAGTCATCCATTAATTTCCATGGCAATGGCGAAAGAGCCGTACCTGCGGCGGCTCCGATTCCAAGTGACAAAAAACATCTTCTGTCTATTTTCATAGATTCTTCCCCACTAAACGGTAAAAAGGAACGAACATTTCTGTTTCATATCTTCCCGGCTTTTATCCGGAACGGCTTTACGGAAGCCGCATTTGCGTTTTTCCCGGTAACCGGCCGAATTATTTGTGGCAGACAAAACATCCATCTTTCTGGGTTGAAACGCTTGACTTCCTTCCCGTTTCTTTTAAATGACACTCTGCGCAGTCATTCATTTTCATCCGGTCCCATGTATTTTTTTTCAAACCCACCATGTTTTCCATATTCCGGCCCCAGATGTCCCGGCTGTAACCGGTAATTCGGTTATATTCATAGGTTTTTAGGCTTGTCGACTCACCGATCGGTCCGTGGCAGGTGACACAATCCATTTTTGCCAGCCGGACATGAGCGGAATGGGAAAAGAAAACGCAGTCCGGCTGTCTCGAGTAAATCAGCCAGGGGACTTCTTTTCCTTTGGATACATACTCTTCAACAAAGACGGCTTCATTCCTGCTGTCTCCCTGGACCTCTTCATGGCAGTCTAAGCACTGATCCAGTTTGGGAACTCCTGAATAGGTTCCGTCTTCTCTGAAAAAATGACAGCTTTCACATCCGTTATCCACAAGTTCCGTATGCATTGCATGGTTAAAGTCGACAGGCTGTTCTTTTTTTGAATATAAAAGATTTGGAAAGATAATCCATCCCACAATAAGACTCGCCGCAAGTCCGATGATGAAAAACAGAATCGTCATTCCCGCGATTCCGTTTCCATGGTTTTCAGATTCCGGGTGGGAAGATTCATCTTCGGCCGGTTTAACCGCTTCAACCTCTTTTATGTTTTCATCTTCTGTACTCATGAATACTCCCATGGTTGTCGTCTGGTTGATGATATTCAAGCAGCGCCCGGTGGGTGCCGCAGCGCGTCGTTTCGTTAATCAACTGTTTTATGGGTGAATTTTACATTTACCCATCGTCAAATTTGATGAAACCGTAAAAAGTTAAAATTTTTATGGCAAAGAAAAAAGTTCAAGTTCAAGGCGCGCAAATCCCGAGGAATGAGGTGTAGTTAGCCTACTCCGCAGTGACGAGGGATGACACGCAGTGCAGTTTTTAAAGCCGATAGGCGCAACCGTTAGCGCTAACCGCAACACAGAAATTGGACTTTTTACGAAGCCATCAAACTTGAAATTTTTATATTTGTCATAGGCAATTGTCAAGGAAAAATAAGTGTTGTTTCAGGATAGGGTCGCTTGAAAAACCGGATGAAAGAATATGCGGGCTCAGGAGCAGATGAAATGAATGAAATCTGTTTCTCAGGTGTTTTCTGATCGTTCCTGGATGTCCATCATCGTATGACTCATTTTAAGGATCTGATGTAAGCGTTTGCCGATTGAGAGGGAAACCGGTTTTCCAGATCAAACAGATACCAGCTTGTATGCTGCGGATAGGTTTGTAAATATTCCACTGCGGATATGACCCGGAGAGTCAGGCCTTCAAACAGCTCACTTCGTTTATCCGCGCTCATTGTTTTTGCGGCGAACATGCTGTTGAAGTATTCTCGCCCAGGCACCAGTTTCGGGCTGTTCGTATAATCAAAATCCATGATCTTATCCTTGAAGGCGGCAAAGACATGATATCGAAACTGTCCGGGAGGATCACTGCGGTTGAATACGATTCTGGTCCTGTGCATCGTAATGGTGGGCCGCTGTACACCATAGTCGGTTGCATTTTGAGATTTTATCGGCATCAGTTTGTCATGTTCTTTATTAAAAATAAAGATGACGTTTAAATCGGTCAGATCCAGTTTTTCCGATTCAGCCTTTTTCAGAAGCCGGTATATGTTTTCGTGGCATTTCAAGCTGTCATATGACCTGCTGAAAAAAAGCCTTCGGAAAATATTCAAATATTGTTTTTCCAGGTTTTTTTCAGTTGCCATCGACTCTTCTTCGGGCAGGTTGGCATGCACCCCTTTTTCGGCACGGGAATCTCCGGCCGGAAACGACAGAAAAATGAGAATGATAAAAAGATACCGGGTTAAAAGACAGGTCCCGTCGAAGTCGTATGTTTGTTTCATAGAGATTTGGCCATCCTGAATCCGATGTAAAAATTAACATAGCCGGGAAGATGTTTTGTACGATTGGCACTGCGGCATCTTCTTGCATAGCTGCTCAATCCCCCTCCCCGGCAAACCCTTGACAAACCGGATGGGGCGCCTTTTGGATCGATTACAGGTCCTGATCCATACTCTCCATACCAGTCATGGCACCATTCGTAGACGTTTCCATGCATATCGTAAAGCCCGAAGCGGTTTGGCGGGAAACTCCCAACGGGAAGGGGCGTATTCCGGTTGGTGCCGCGCGGTGATCCAGGTATCGGATGGCTTCCATTGTAATTTGCCTGATCCGTGGATAAATATTTCCCGAAATAAAAGGGGGTTTCGGTTCCGGCCCTGCAGGCATATTCCCATTCGGCTTCAGTGGGCAGCCTGTATTTATCCGTGCGCTCCATTTTGTTGAGTCTTTTGATAAACCGTTGAATGTCATACCAGGAAACAAACTCCACCGGGCAGTCATCGCCGCATCGGTAAAAACGTGACGGGTTGTCACCCATGACGGTTTTCCACTGTTTCTGAGTGACTTCCGTTTTTTGGAGATAAAATCCCTTTGTCAGGGTTACCAGACGCTGTTTTTCGTTTTCAGCTCTCAGGTATTCATGCGGAGGGCTTCCCATCACGAAGGTTCCAGGCGGAATAAAAGCAAATTCCATGTCGATGCTGTTTGTGAACCCCTTTTGTCTGTCTTCGGCAACAGATCGGGCTGAGATCACAAGCAGGGCAATCATGAGGGCTGATAAAAAGGTTCTTTTCATAAAAATCCGCTGAAGCATTTCCGGATCAGTCTTTCGGTTTTGGTTTAATGATAAGGATGGAAGCCTTTCGGTTGTCCAGAAATTTTTCCGCAAGGCTTTTCAGCTCCTGTTCGGTTATGGACGTATAATCCTGCATGATTGTTCTGCACCAGTCAGCCTGCTGCGGATATTGTTTCAGCTCGACCAGGACACTGCTCAGCCAGTATTGGTTCGTTCTTTTTAAATCCTTGAGACTTGTAACAACAGGATCAAGGGCACGTTTCATTTCATCGGCTGAAATACCGTCCGCAATCAAATCGGATGAGATTTTTTGAATCTCCCGAATGACATTTTCATTTTCAGCAGGATCAACCATGGCGATTGCCTGGAAAAGACCATACCCCTTGTAGGTTCTGCTCGAACGGTTGAAAGCATATGTGGTGTAGGAGGCACCCAGTTTTTCCCTGACATTTTCACGAAGCCTTTCTGAAAAAACCTCTCCCAGAACGACAAGCCGCCTTGTTTGAGAGATGTTCCAGAAATCATCAGTCGGGTAGGCCACATTGACCATGGCTTTATTGATTGCCGTGGGGACGGTTATTTCATGCGTTTGGGCATTCGGGAATCTGGGCAGCCCGGATGCCCGGATGCCGGTCTCCGAGTTTTTTCTCAAGGGAAGGCTTCCCATATAGGTTGCGGCAAGATCAATTACTTCTTCCGGTTCAAAGTCACCAACGATTGAAATCTCTATCGGGCTGTTTTGCATCGGTGTCCTGATCCAGGATCGGATATCCTCCAGGCTGATTTTTTGGAGAAGATCCATTGCGGGAAGCCCAAAACGGTGATCGCCGCCGGCCAGAAAACGTTCCCCGGAAAGTTCCATTCCGCCTTCAATGGTATGCGTGAGTGTTTCGTACTCCTGCATCAAACGTTTCATGGCGAGCTGGTAGGCATCCTCCCGGAATCTCATATCCTTGAGATAGGCAACCAGAAGCTGAAACATGAGCCGGGTTTCACCGGACACACTTTTTCCGGACAGCTCAAAACGATTGTCTTCAATTTTGAATTGGATCTGGGTGTTTTTCCCTGCAAGTGCTCTTTCAAGATCATCCTGTTTTAAATCTCCCAGTCCGCTTGAGTTGGCGATGGATTCTCCGAGAACAGCAAGTCCGGCCTTGTCTTTTGGTTCACCTGACCTGCCGTTACCGAATGAAAGCGTTACCAGAACCTCATTTTGCTTGAAATCGGTCTTTTTCAGGTTGAGTCTCAGATTGTTTTCAAAATCGATGCAAATGATTCCAAGATCATCGATCTCTTGTCGGGACAGGATCTCTCCTTTCTGCTCCGGATCGGGAAGATAGGGGAAAATAACTGCTTTCCCCTCTTCAGGCTTTGTAACTTCAATCATACGGCTTGTATTGAAAACATGGGATATCCTTTTTTCCGGTTCCGGTTCAATTTTTGCGTTCCCGGTGACCGTGATCAATCTTGCCTCCGGCTCCCAGGTTTTTTGGAACGCTTCATGTATCTGCTTTGCGGTAAAGGATTGTATGACAGGAGCAAATATCTTCTGTTCTTGGCGAGGGGATTGAAATACCCGGTCGTTGTTGAGGTTTTGAATGATCTGGTGTGAGAGCATCTGGCTTTTGCGGGTGGATTCTCCTTTCACCGCTTTGTCCATTGCAGCCAGATATTCTTTTTTTACCCGTTCCAGCTCGATTTCGGCAAATTCATATAGCAGCGCGGTTCGAAGCGTTTTTTCAATTTGTGAAAGTGTTTTTTCCCAGTTTTCCGGGTTGCATGTTGCGGAAATATCCACGTAATCGATCTGGCGGAGAAAAATTTCGGAACTTGCGAAGGCCTCGGTGAATGGTGTATCCGGCTTTCGGAGCATTTTATCAAGGCGGTTCTGCAGGATATGGGCACCGATCATTCGCATCAAAAGGCGCTTTTGAAGATGAAAAGAATCGGGTTCAGCCAGGATTTTTTTGACAAGGCCGATGCTCACGGTGGTGCTGCCGGCTTCTTTTTCGTAATGATAGAATGTCTTTATCCCCTCGTGATGAATTTCACCAAATTGCGGCTCAGGAAGGGAAGGGGCCCTTGGCTGTATGGGAGAAAACTTTTCTTTAACCATTTTCTCCACGGTTTCCGTTTGAAAGTCGCCTGCGATGACAATGGTCATGTTTTCCGGTCGATACCAGACATCATAGAAAATTTTCAACGTATCACTGTTCGCGTCGTTGATTGTTTCTTCGAGTCCTATGGGAAATCGCTTGGAGATTCCGGCATCCGGAAATTTAAATTTCATCACCTCCTGGTATGTTCGATAAGAAGCGGAGTCCCGTGTACGTTTTTCAGCCAGAACGATCTTTTTTTCCTGTTCGGTTTCAGAAGGAAGCAGCAGCGCTCCTTCGGCATAATCCTGAAGAACCAGAAATCCTTTTTCAAGGCTTTCCTTTTTGCTGTCTGGAAGCAAAACATCGTAAATCGTTTCGTAAAATCCGGTGCGGGCATTTGCATCCGCTCCGAAATGCATGCCGATACTTTGAAAAAACTTGACAAGCTCTCCGGGCTTGAAGTGTTTTGAACCGTTAAAAAGCATATGTTCCAGAAAATGAGCATAGCCCTGCTCATGGTCATTTTCATTCATGGAACCTGCCTGGACAACGAGATGCATGCTCACCCTGTCTCTTGGCTCCTGGTTTTCCATCAGTACATATCTCAGGCCATTGGCCAGCCGTCCGTAAACAATTGCAGGGTCCGGTTCAAGGTCACTCTTCTCATGAGGCCATACGATTAAAGGGATCTGATCGTTTTCCGATGCGATTGCAGAGGGAAGCGGATTGAGAAAACAGACAGCGAAGTTTTTGTTTTCAAAGTCTACAGACAGGAAAAAGAGTGAAGAGAGCAGAAAGAAAAGGGCGGCTTTTTTTATCATCATACAGTTCCTTGGGCAGAAGAATTCGCGGAGAAACCTGGAATAGGTTTTAAAACCGATTTTTCAATCTGTTTCGGTTTTGAAAACGATTTAAATTTGCTCCGTTAACATGTCTGATTTCATTTTTTATGCATAAACGTGTTCCTATCGAACAGCTTATTTTATTAGCATCTATTATACAGGCTATCAACAGAAAGATACACAATCGAATTTCAATCCGGCCTATAGTTGCAATTCTGTCTCAATAGCTTTTGGAGATTAGCCTGGCTCGATAAAACCTTTCGGAATTGTTCGAAAAAGAAAAATAGCGGAAATGATGGAAACGGGTTTTGACAGTTTGATCCGCAGCTGGTAAACTGATAACTTGATGAACATTTTCAATTCTTTTATAGCAGACCCATTCTGCATCATAAAAACAACAAGGAGCTGGTGATGCGCATCCCGTTATTATCTCGTATTTTTAAATCCCCTTTTGATGAGGGGATGATTGAGCATACCGGAAAAGTCAAAGAGTGTACCTGGGCTTTTCAACAGGCAGTAGAGTGTTTTCTTTCCGACAATTGCGGTTCTTTTGAGAAACACCGGCAGGAAGTAATCAAGGTGAGGGGCGAGGCAGATGCCATTAAACGGAGAATCCGCGGGCATTTCCCCAAACTGGGAGTCATGCCTATAAACAAATATCAACTTTTGATGTACCTGAAGGAGGAAGACAAGATTCTCAATGCCGTCGAGAGGTCTCTGGAGTGGCTTTCCGGGAAAGCAGATCCCGGGTTCCCGGAACACCTTAAAAAGGACATTTTCCTTCTGGTGGATTCAATCATCGAACCCATTGAAGAATTGAGCGGAATGGTGGCCGAGGCTGGGAAACATTTCAGGAATTATTCTGAAAAGAAGCGGGGTAAGATAAAGAGCAGTTCAGGTAGTCTCAGGCAGAAGAAAGCCGAGGCAGACAGAATCGCGAGCGTTTTTACAGGCAAGATATTTACACTTGATTCAGACCCGGTGACCGTATTCTATATGGTCAAGCTTGTTGAAATAATCGGATCCATCGGGGACCATGCAGAGAACGCCGGCGATATGATGCAGGCGATGCTCGCGTAATCAGCCTTCTTGATGAAAAAACGCCCACCACAGATAAACACCAAGGAGTATCCACAAACCGATTGCTCTAATGTATCCTGTCCAGTCAAAAGGTTTTTTTGCAAGTCCGTATTTGTCTGCACCCTCTACTACTTTCTGGTCACAGGAATAACATTCCGTAGCATCCAGCGGGAGCCTGGTAAAACATTCCGGGCATCTTTTGTATTTCGGAGCGTCCTTCTTTTTTTTGGGTTTTTCCATGCCACACAAGCCTCAGATTACAGGTAACCCTCTTCAATTGTTATTTTACTTGAAGATTTCATTTGTAAAATCCATGACTCAAAGGCTTTAAATCGTTTCTGGTCACCAAGTCTTTTGATTGTTTCTGTTTTTTCTTTCTCAAACGCTTCAGCATCCGGGCTTTTTCTTTCTTTGAATTCGATCACGTAAACCTTGTTTTTTCCTTTGATGATTTTTTCAGGCCATTTCTGTTCCTTTGAAAGCAGAAAAGCGGCATTGTTTACATTCTGTTCCATCCCGATTTCAGGAATGGTGTCATTGCGTTTGAAAAAACCGGTGGAGGTGACCGTAAGATTTTTTCTGGAGCCTTCTTCAGACAAACTGCTGTCCGCTTTTAAGGATTTCAAAAAAGCTTCTGCGTCTTCGGATGCTTTTCGATCTCTGAGCGTTGCAATGAGATCTTTTTCCACTTGCTCCTCTACATCTTTGTATTCAGATATTTTTTCGGGAATTCGGTCCACGATCTGCAAAATGTAATAGCCGTCCGCGAGATCGAGGATATCGCTTATCTCGGTGTCAGTCAGATTGAATGCGGAAGAAATAAATTTTACACGATCCCGTATATCCGCTTTGGGACCGGTTTTACGGCTAAAAAAATCGGTCTCAAGGAGTTTTATTCCCCTTGATTTTGCTTCATTGACCAGATCATCCCCGCCAACAGCGGAATCGAAAAGCGCCTCTGCCTCATCATAGGCCAGGTTTTTTGCCGCTTCGTCTTCTAAGTTTTTTCTGATTTCCGATTCAGCTTCTTCAAGGCTTGCGGTACGGGCTTGATTTACCTTTTCGACCTTGATGATATGCCATCCGAATCTTGTCTGGACCGGTTCGCTGATTTCTCCCGGTTCCATGGAAAAAGCTTTTTCCGCAAAAGGCTCAACCATCGTCTCTTTGGTAAACGTACCCAGGTAACCGCCGTTGTCTCCGGCAGGATCTTCAGAATATTTTTTGGCAAGCTCTGCGAAGCCGGTTTTTCCATCCCGGGCCATTTTCAGGATGTCAACTGCTTTTTTTCTTGCATCTTCAATTACTTCCGGTGATGCTTCCTCGTCAGCCTTGATCAGTATATGCCGGGCCTCAACCGTTTTGGGGCTTGTGAAAGCCTCTGGATTCGCCTCATAGTAATCCTTGATTTCATCTTTTGAAATTTCAACATTCCGGATGTAATCATCCGGAGAGAACCGGACATATCGGATTTTTATTTGCGGGTCTGTTTTATAATTTTTCTTATTCGCTTCAAAATATTTTATTTTTTCTTCATCACCTGGTTGAATTTCCTTGTATTGCGTTGGGTCAAATTCGACTACATCGATACTGATCATCGCGTTTTCCCAGTTAAACCATTCTCTGGCTTCCGCTTCGGTTACCATGATGCTGTCGGTTACCAGTTGTCTCATTTTTTCTGTCAGCATCAGTTTGCGCTGCTCTTCTTCAAACTGCTCCGGAGATGTTCCGACACGGCGAAGAAGTTTTTCATAAGTCGGTACGCTGAAGGAACCACTGCTTTTAAATGCGGGTATATTCCGGATTGCATCGGTAAGTTCATCTTCGGAAACCATCAGGTTCAGCTTTTCAGCCTCCTGCAGGATCAATGTTCTGGCAATGAGCCGATCCAGGGTCTGTTTTTTTAAATTCATCATTTTCAGCAATTCAGGGTCCAGATTGTTTCCAAACTGCCGGCGAACCTGCTCCAGGAGGTTGTTATACGTTTCACGGTACTCGTCTATCGATATCGGTTGTTCGTTGACAAGCGCGACTTTTGATGGTTTTTGAGATTGATACGATCCCAATCCCATGAAAACAAAAGCAATTACGATTGCGAGCAGCAGTATTTTTATGATCCATGATGAAGCATTCTGACGCATTGCCCGAAGCATATTTATTCCTTTTTATATCTTAAGGTTAGTTATCTGTTTTGTGTTGAATTATCCGTTATAACAAGCAGATATTATATTATTAAAGCGTCTATGTTCATATTTTTAATTGGGGGCTTTGTCAACAAGAACCTTGACAGCTCCGTAAAAAGTTCGATTGAAGATATTCAATGATTTGTGAATAGTAGGCATTGCCGTCAACCAAAATAGGTGTTGACATTACTATGATTTTTTTGATAGTCAAGCCTCTCTGTGGGGCTGTAGCTCAGTTGGGAGAGCGCATGACTGGCAGTCATGAGGTCAGGGGTTCGATCCCCCTCAGCTCCACCAGAAAAATCATCGGGCCGGTTCAGAAGCGGATCTTCATTGTATTGCAAAGCACCCGCATCCTGACTGCACCCCCTGCGCCCGCAGACACGCCATTTGCTTCCCTCTGGTTCACAAGTCCGCAGCGGACACTTGACAAGCTCCATTTTAACGCGTTAATAGGTTGAAATTCACCAGGGTATTTTTTTGTTGGTTATCATGGCATCATCATTTCATTCTGAAACGTGAAACAAGGAACATGCCGCCAAAATGTAACAGCAGATCCGGGTTTACCTTGATAGAGCTGATGATCGTGATAGCCATCATCGGTATTCTGGCTGCCATCGCCATTCCGAATTTTATTGCCTATCGTAACAGGGCATATTGCAGCAGTGCAGAAGCAGATGCAAAAAATATCGCTGCCGTTATTGCCGACTATTTCTCCGAAGGAACCCGAACCACCCTGCCGACTGCAGCCGGCTTTACCGAGTATCGGCCCGATATAGATGTTGCCAACTATGTTTTGGCAGGCAGCAACATCGGCAATGTATCCGGCAATACCAAGGAGGTGAGGATCATCATTACCGATCTCAGCAGGCTTTGTCCAAAAGGGTACGCCTTTCATCTGTCCATACCCGCGTCCAGCAAGGATGGCTGGCAATAGTGTTCATATCGTTCAAGGATATACCTCTCGGCTTTGAAAATGATGCAGGCGAGCCGGCATCTCTATCAGGCGTCTTCTAATTGGGTTGCGCGATGTTTTTAATGGTAGCGATCAGTGTTTTGATCGAGGTGGGCTTTGGAAGGATCGCATCGAAATCGCTATTGTCAAGGAGCCACGGGGTTCCCGAGATACCGACTACAGGGATGTTTCGTCTTGTTGAATTTCGGATATGCCTTGCCACACCGTTTCCGTCCATGCCGGGCATCTGAAAGTCCGTTATAACCATATCAAAATTATTTTTTTCGAACTTTTCAATCCCTTCCAAACCATCTGAGGCGGTTTCGACATGGAAGCCGATTTGCGTCAACGCCAAAGTGATCATGGATCCGATGACTTTTTCATCGTCAATTACCAGGATGGTATACATTATATATTTCTCTAATCTGGTGGAATGTTGATTGCCGGCCGAGCGTTGTTTTGCTTCCATAGGATATAATCATCCGATTGTCAATGATATATGGTATATTTTATAATGAATTGCACAATATGTAGTATGATACCCCCTCAGCAAGGATCTGCTCTTCATTCTCTTCAGGATTGAATGGAGTCTCAAGTTTTTGAACCTGTTCCGGGCTTATTTTTGATGTTCGATACCGGGTGTTCTCTAAAATTTTTTCCGGCATACTGACTTGATATTTCAATATATTTTTCAGCTTATGGGGGTAAAAACGCTATATATTGAATTTTCAGATTGACACATAACAATATGTTGTGATAGTCAGTTTCACACCGATCAAGAGTTCTCTCTTTGGGTTTTTCCGTTCCAGAAAAAGTCGTATGAACACAGTCTTAAGAATTTTGAGAAATTGCTGTTTCAGCTGTTTTTGTCCCAGATGAAGTGACAGATAATATTTTTCCAAAAGGGTTTTTCATATGTTTGAAAAAATAAAAAAACGCAACGGCAGGGTTCTTGAGTTTGATTCATCAAAAATAACAAATGCCATTGCCAGGTCAGGTGCGGCAACCGGTGAGTTCGGTGACAGGGAGGCCAAAAAACTAACCCTTCGGGTTCTGACACTGGCACACGAACTTCGTCTGGGAGACCTTCCCACGGTTGAGGAGATTCAGGACATTGTTGAGAGGGTGCTTCTGGATTCGCCTTACCACAAGACAGCCAAAGCGTATATCATCTATCGCGAACAGCATACACAGATCCGGAATATTACGACAAAAGCCAGTGTCGACCTGGTGGAAAACTATATCCAGAAAATGGATTGGAAAATCAAAGAAAACAGTAACATGAGTTATTCCCTTCAGGGGCTTAACAACTATATCTCCTCGGACGTTACATCCGAATACTGGCTGAATCGAATTTATCCTCCTGAAATCCGGAGAGCCCACAAAAACGGTGATATCCATATCCATGATTTGAGCCTGCTTTCGGTTTACTGTGTTGGCTGGGATCTTCAGGATTTGCTTAAACAGGGATTCAGAGGTGTTGCCGGTAAGGTGGAGAGCGCGCCACCAAAGCATTTGAGGTCCGCCCTTGGCCAGATTGTAAATTTTTTCTATACGCTTCAGGGTGAAGCAGCAGGGGCTCAGGCGATTTCAAATTTTGATACCCTTCTTGCCCCGTTTGTTCGATATGACAACCTTGGCTTCAAAGAGATAAAGCAGGCAATCCAGGAGTTCATTTTTAACATCAATATTCCCACACGCGTAGGGTTTCAAACGCCTTTCACCAATCTTACCATGGATCTTCAGGTCCCTTCTACGTTAAAGGATCATCCGATCATAATCGGCGGAAAGGAATGCCCGGAGACCTATGCAGCGTTCCAGCCTGAAATGAATCTTATCAATCGAGCCTTTGCAGAGGTTATGATGGAGGGGGACGCACGGGGCAGAGTGTTTACCTTCCCAATCCCGACGTATAATATCACCGAGGATTTTGACTGGGACAATCCGAATTTTGACATCATCTGGAAAATGACCGGGAAATACGGAATCCCCTACTTTTCCAATTTCGTCAATTCAGACATGTCTCCGGAAGATGCCAGATCCATGTGCTGCAGGCTGCGGCTTGACAACCGCGAGCTCATGAAAAGAGGAGGGGGGCTTTTTGGAGCGAATCCTCTTACCGGATCGATTGGTGTTGTCACTATCAATCTGCCGCGCATCGGTTATACGGCAAAAAATGAAGAAGCGTTTTTTGCCCGATTGAAGGAACTGGTTGTGATTGCGAAAGAAAGCCTTTCGATCAAGCGAAAGATCCTGGAAACCTTTACGGAAAACAACCTTTACCCGTATTCGAAATTCTATCTGCGGGAGATCAAAAACGGATCTGGAAAATACTGGAAAAATCATTTTTCAACCATCGGCATCATCGGAATGAATGAAGCGTGTCTGAATTTTTTCGGAGAGGATATTGGAAGCGCCGCAGGTCAGAATTTTGCGCTGCAGACGATGGACTTTTTGCGCGCCCTGATTTCCGACATACAGGATGAAACCGGTGATATCTATAATCTGGAAGCAACACCCGCGGAAGGTACAGCCTATCGTCTTGCCATGCTCGACAAGAAGTATTTTCCCGACATTATCTGCATGAACGAAGCGGGATATGAAGACAAGGAAGAACCCTTCTATACAAATTCAACCCAGCTCCCGGTAAACTATACGGATGATATTTTTGAAACCCTGATGCTTCAGGATGAACTGCAGACAAAGTATACCGGGGGAACCGTTCTTCATATTTTTCTGGGTGAGCAGGTGGTGGATACGGAAGCCACAAAATCGTTCATCCGGAAGATCGCAAATCAGTACAGGCTTCCCTATTTCACATTAACCCCGACATTCAGTATCTGCCCGTCGCACGGTTATATCAGCGGCGAGCATCAAAAATGTAAGATCTGCGATCAGGAAACGGAGATCTATTCAAGAGTTGTCGGCTATTTAAGACCGGTCAGGCAGTGGAACAATGGTAAACAAACTGAATTCCGCATGCGAAAGACCTATACCCTGGACGAAACCGGAACCGAAGCCGAAGCCGGCCGGTCAGCCGACTACTATTCTGAATTTTCTGAGAAAAAAGTGGGTGTTATGGTTTGATTCCTCCCTCTGTGCCGAATTTGAATTTTCCAATGATTTTCGGTGGACTTCAGAAAACATCTCTTATTGATTACCCGGGCACAATCAGTTGCGTTCTATTCCTTTCAGGATGCAACCTGGCCTGCCCTTACTGCCACAACCCCGGGCTGGTCAGAGGAGACCATCCAGCACCCGCTTTTTTAAATAAAAACTGGATTCTCGGCTTTTTGAAGGAGCGAAACCATTTTCTGGAAGGAGTCGTCATTACAGGAGGCGAACCCACCCTTAACCGGGAAATTTTCTCTCTTTGTGAAGATATCAAGTCTCTGGGATATAGTATCAAATTAGATACAAACGGAACAAAACCGGAGATTGTCAAAAAGCTTGTCCTCAAAAAACTGATCGATTTTATTGCAATGGATATTAAAACCAGCCCATTGTCCTATTCGCCTGTTTTTTCAAAAACTCCGGTCTCAGAACAGATTCTCTCAAGCATACAGATTGTCATGGATTCCGGTCTGCCCTATGAGTTCAGGACTACCTGTGTCCGGCCCATAATTGACGAGAATGCGATCAAGGCGATCGCGGAGCAGATACGGGGCGCCGGGCGCTATGTTCTGCAGCGTTTTCGATCCGAGACCCTACTGAACCCGTCTTTTTTTAAAAATAAAGAATGCGCTTTTACAGAAAATGAACTTGAAAAGCTGAAGACGGCAGCAGCTCCCTATGTTCGTCAATGCATTGTCCGAT
>CAZOEW010000047.1:0-1275 GCA_964578935.1 uncultured Desulfobacterales bacterium
GATTGCACTGGCAGGGATGAACTTCCAGGTCAGATTCCCGATTGTTCTTGGCGCCTTAGGATGTCCGAATGCCTGCGACTTCTGCAACACCAGTGCGTTTTTTCACCATAAAAAAATCTACGTTGCCGAACCCGAGCAGATTTATCGATTTGTTAAAAATTACCAGCAGCGTCTGAGATCAGACAACTTCATGTTTATTCTCTTTGATGAAGACCTGTTTTTAAACAGGGAGTATGTTCTGGAACTGGGCAGGCTGCTCCGCAGTGACAGGACGACCTGGGGTGTTCGATACACGACCTTCGGATCCATGCGGTCAGTCTCCAAGTTTACCGCGGAAGAAATCAGGGATTGCGGCGTGGGAAGCATCTGGATCGGAGTGGAAAGTTTTATGTGCGGTGAGAACCTGACCGACGATCAATACGCCAAAAGGCAGGGTAAAGGCATCAAGGAGCTGTTCAAGGAGCTCCACCGGCACGGCATCTGGATAACCGGTTCCATGGTACTGGGGTTTGATTTTCACACGCCTGAAAATCTAAAAGAAGACATCGACCAGTTCGTGGATTTACAACCTGAATCCTATCAGATATCCCCCCTGACCCCCTGTCCTGGGACGGCACTTTATGAACGAATGACAGAGGAGGGCCGGATACTGGATTCTTATGAGTGGAAAGACTTCCACCTCTGGAAAGATGATGTGATGGTGCATAAAAATTTCAAGCCCGGTCAGATTAAAGAGTTCTTTGATTACGCCCATCAGCAGATCCGGGATAAAAACGGTCCCCAGGCTCTCCAGGTGATGGAAAACGCTCTTGACTCTTACAAGCTCTTTGCAGAGCAGGCCAAAGAGAGGAGGAAGGACGAATATCACGCGTTTCAAACCAGGCGTGCCAGGGCGATTGCAGTGGGCACCTCCGCCTACCTGCGTGCGGTCAAATTGCATCACACCAGCGCGATAGTCCGCGAACGGGCCGAGATGCTTGAACAAAGAATGCGGGAAGAAATCGGTCCGCCACCTCTGGCAACCAAGGTCATTTCCCGTTATCTTTCCCGGAAAATTAAAAAGAACGGCGAGAAACCAAGACCCCCGGTAATCTCCGATCCCGAGCCTCGATGGAGCTATTATAACACCTTTGGCGATAATGGTCAGGTCTATGTCAAAAAAGGCAGGAAAGCAAAAAAACCGGTTCCATACCAGTACAAAAATACCATTGCCAAATCACTTGGCCGGTCTGTCGCTTCCGTTATCCGGGGGAGGATTTAGTAAACCGCCATCCG
>CAZOEW010000047.1:1375-20115 GCA_964578935.1 uncultured Desulfobacterales bacterium
ATTCTTCTCACTTCCGGCGTGCATCACGGCACATCGATCTTATTTTCCTTTTATTGGATCCCCTTTAATTCATATTAATTTCATTGACCGGAACACTTGGCACTGAATGTGCTGTTCCCTGGTGTAATTTTGACGGAGTCACGCACCGTTTACAGCGAATTGACCTGTCAAATGTTCAAAGATGAAGTTCAACCGCGACGTTAACAGGAGGTATGAATTGAAACGAACGGATCGAATCCGCCCGACTTGTCTTCAACTTGCTCTGGCCCTTGTGTTCGCTGCGCTATTGGCACCAATCCAACCCATTGCGCGGGCAGCGGAGGTTACTGTAACGTGGAACCCCAATACGGAATCTGATCTGGCAGGATATAAACTCTATTATGGCTGTATAAGCAGGCAATACGACCATGTCGATGATGTTGGCAACACAACGACCCGGTCTCTCAGCAGTCTGGTTGAGGGAACGACATACTACATTACCGTAACGGCATATGATCAGCAAGGCAATGAAAGTGGTTACTCGAATGAAATCGTTTTTACCGCCTTTCCCCCATACAACAATGTTCCGCTTGAGCCATCGGCGCCTTCCGGTCCTTTCGCCGGCTATACCCAGCAGCGTTATGGATTCGCAACCGCTGCCCTGGAGCCGGACGGCGATGCGCTTGAATATCGTTTTGATTGGGGTGACGGGACTGTTTCCAGTTGGGGCGGTTCTTTCCAGCAGCATGCCTGGCTGTCTGAGGATATTTACTGTATAAAAGCACAGGCAATCGACCCACACGGCGCTGCTTCGGACTGGTCGGACTGCTCAGAGATTGAAATCATCTCCCCACCGCCCGGAGCCCTTACGATTACCGCCGATGCAACCATCGGCGGTGTTGTGATCCCGGCCGGCAAGGTAACACTTCCATATGGCGGCGACTATACATTTACCATCTCGCCGGATGCGGACTATCTGGTGTCAGATATCCGGGTGGACGGCGTATCCGAAGGCGCGATGGATTCCTACACCTTTTTTAACGTAACCGAAGATCACACGATTGAGGTTGTCTTCACGTTCAACAGGAAATTCAGCAAAAACCCTAAAAACAATCGAGACAATAAAGATAATAAGTGATTTTTTTATATCGTGCATGGTTTGAATGCAAAAGGGGTCGAAAAAAAAAACAGAATAAGAACCCTGCCCTGTTTTTTTTTATCGAGCCCTTTTGCATGCGTTTACACGATATAAAATCATCCACGAGGCGATGTCGGCAATACACTCTCTCGGCACCGCGAACTACATAATCTTCACACCCAGAATCTCCCGTGCGATATTTCGGTGCATGATCTGGCCTGTCCCTTCAAAAATATCCGTAATTTTAACGTCTCGCATCCATTTTTCAGCCAGAAAATCCTGCGAGAATCCCAGCGGACCCAGCAGGTCGCAGCACTTCTGGGTAATCAGGGTTCCGGCCCTGCCGGCCTTTGCCTTGCACATGGCCGCCTCAAGGCTGTTTCGCTCGCCATTGTCCGACATGCAGGCCGCTCGCCAGATGAGAAGACGCATGGCTTCGAGGTTGGCTTCCATCATGTAAAACTCTTTTTCATTGCTGCTCACATTGTTCGCGTTCTTTTCATAATCAAGCGTTATGCCGCTCTCTTGAATTTTTTCCTTTGTGAACTCAAGGGCCGCCCGTGCCACGCCAAGGGCCATGGCGGCAACAGCCGGCCTCGTGGCGTCAAAGGTCTTTCCAACGCCCCTGAATCCTTCTTTCTTTACTTCCGCGCTGCCGAGGATGTTCTCCCTGGGTATCCGGCAGTCTTTTAGAACAAAGGTCCCGGTATCCGAAGCCCTTATCCCCAGCTTATGCTCAAGATGCTCGAGTTTAAACCCCGGCGTTCCCTTCTCCACGATGAATGACTTGATTCCGGCTCTCCCGGCGCTCTTGTCGATGGTCGCCCAGACGACAACCAGGTCACATCGGTCCGCGCAGGTCACGAAAATTTTCTCTCCGTTCAGCACCCACTCGTCACCATCCAGTTCCGCTGTCGCAACCAGCGCAAACGAATCTGAACCGGCTTCGGGCTCCGTAATGGCCATGGCCGCCCATTTTCCGGCATATTTCTTTTTTTGCTCTTCTGTTCCGTTTGCCGCAATGGCTGCATTCCCCAGACCACGCCCCGGAATCGTGAGGAGAAGACCAAGATCTCCCCAGCACAGCTCCTCAACAGAAATAACCTGGCTCAGGTTGTCGGTTCTCTGTTTTTTTTCTTTTGTATCGGGCTTATCCTTGTTTTCTTTTTTCGATGACGGCGCCTGCGCCCCCCTCATGATTTCAAGCTCCTTTGGATATTCATGCTCCGCCACATCATATTTTCTGGAAATCGGCCGGAGAAGATCCCTTGCCACAGTATGGAGAAATTCCTTGGTTTGTTTCAATCCTTCGGGCAGCTCTAAATTTATCATCTTTTCCTCCTGCTATATCTAAGAATAATTTTTCTGAATGTTCATGGGTTCAATATGTTACCATCCTGTTCTCAAAACCTTTCAGTGGATGTCCGGGGGAACAACACAATTTATACGGTTGCCATTCCTTCAAGGATACTGATTCCCCTTCCGTTTCGATAATACATCTCAACCGGATACTCTCTTGTATATCCATGGCCTCCCAGTATCTGGACGCCCCAATCGGTAATTTTCATTGTCATCTCTCCGGCATACAGTTTTGCCAGATAAGCTTCCCGCTTGGCATCCTTTCCGGCTTCCAGCATGGATGCGGCCTGCCATGTCATAAATCTCATGGCATCAACCTCATAGGCCATTTCCGCCAGCATGAAAGAGATAGACTGTCTGTGAATAATCGGCTCCCCCCACTGCACCCGGGTCTTGGCATAGTCCCTGGCAAATTCATAAGACGCCCGTGCGATACCGGTTCCGATGGCAGACATCCCTACCCGTGTCCTTTGCAGGAATTTGCTGAAATCGCAGCCGCTTTCTCCGCCAAGACGGTCCTCTGCAGGGATTTCACAATTTTCGAGGGTAATCGGGTAGGTTTCAAGAGCATTAAGCCCGAGATTTTTTTCCCGTTCACCGATTGTAAGGCCCGGATTGTCCTGGCTGACAATAAACAGGTTGTTTTCGCCTTCAAGAGAAGCCGCAATCAGGATATGAGAGGCGCCTTTGGCAAGCGGCACAAAGCATTTTTTACCATTCAGGATGTATGCCCCGTTCTTCTTTTTCGCGCCGGTCTTCAGAGCTGCCGGATCAAATCCAAAATGGGGTTCGTTGATCGCCAGCGTGCAGGGTGTAAATTCTTCTTTGCAGTATAAAGGAAGATACTTCTTTTTTTGATCTTCCGTTCCCATGGCATTGATCGGATTAATAAACAGGGAAGGAGTGGTTGCGGCAATTGCAAAAGCCATATCACCGTGGGCAAGCTCCTCAAGAATAATGGTTGTCTCGATGGGAGAGTCTTTCATGCCGAACCCCCCGCATTCTTCAGGAACGCTTGAAACAGATGCCCCAAGGCCCCAGGCTTTCCGGATCGACTCATCCGGGATTTCACATTGCTGATCCATCTCTTTCACATTGTCCGTCACAACTCCTTTTACAAGGTTGGCGACTTCCTTTTTGACCATTGTCTGTTCTTTTGACATCGAAAAGCTAAGCATTTGTTCCTCCTTGTTTTTTTTCCCGTATCCATAAGGCCTGAAAAGCGGTACAATCATGCCTTGAAGCCATGACGGCCTGTTATTTGGAATAACAATGAAAACCATCACTTGTATTCATCCGCCTACATCTATGAAGATGAAGCGAATGATTGTCAAGAAAATAAATTCCTGAAGCGAGTGTACAACATGTCAAGAATGTTGAATTTAGAGATATTTACCATAATTGATTCTGCTCCGGCACGTAAGATCATGCTGCCATACGATATCTTTTTAAATGTTTTTTTCATTTAATCTAAAAATTCAAGGCAGATGGGAAAAAGGTTTCCTGTACAAAATCGGTGCGGATTATTGAAAATTCTCTTGCAAGATCGAATTGTCGTGGTATAAGCAGACTACATAAGGCTGGATCCGCGCAAACAAGCTTTGTCGCGATACGAATGGCGGGTTTCACTGGAACGTTTTGAATCGCCATCTGATCCCATGAAGGAAAATTCAATGCAGGAAGACCAGGGATTATACAACAGCAGAATCATTGACACGTATATTAAACTGATCAATGACAAATACAGCCATGTCGATGTTGCCGAGCTGTTGGCCTATGCTCATATGACACCACATGAAGTGGCAGACCAGGGGCACTGGTTTACGCAGCAGCAGGTAGATCTTTTTTATGAACGGTTAGTGAAATTAAGTGGAAATGCGAATATCGCGAGGGAAGCCGGCTTATATGCGGCTTCCCCCGGAACCATTGGGAATGTAAGACAATATATTCTTGGAATGATGGGGCCTGCCCTTGTATATGACAAGATCGGAAAGGCAACCTCCAACTTCACCCGCTCTTCGGACTATCACTCCAGAAAACTTTCACCCAATAAAATCGAAATTACCGTTACTCCGCGGCCGGGAGTTCAGGAAAAGCCGTTTCAATGTGAAAACAGAATGGGATTTTTTGAGGCAATTTCACAGGCATTTGAACTGAAACTGCCTCGCATCGATCACCCTGAATGCATCTTCAAGGGAGACAAGGTTTGCCGTTATTTAATTTCCTGGGAAAAAACGTTTTCAACCATGTGGCGGCGGACTTTAAGTTTTCTTACGGTCCTTGCAAGTATCATGTTGATAATCTGTTTTCTTACATTTCCCATCCAGCAGATTGCAGACTATCTTCCGCACGGAATTCTGGTTGTTCTGGTGATCGTTTTGCTGACAATCAACCGTGAGCGGTTTGAAAAAAAAGAGATCGAGAGAAGCCTGTACAATCTCCACGACTCAACCGGCAAGCTTCTTGAACAGATTGAAATCAATTATAACAATGCACGATTGATCAATGAAATCGGCCAGGCGATCAGCATGCATACGGAACTGGAAGATATTTTGTCAAAAGTAATACAGATCGCTGAGAAACGGATGGATTTTGACAGAGGCCTTATTCTGCTGGCAAACAAAGACAAGACAAAGCTGATTTTTCGCGGCGGATTTGGATATTCAGAAGACAAACTGGACTTTATTAAAAATACCAGTTTCCATTTAAACCGTTCTGAATCAAAAGGTATTTTTGTTCTATCCTTTCGCGAGCAGAAACCATACTTGATTAATGATATCGACGCAATCGGAAGCACCCTTTCCCTGAAGAGCCTCAGGTTTGCCAAAAAACTCGGTTCCCGGTCTTTCCTCTGCAGCCCGATTGTCTGCGACGGAGAACCCCTTGGCGTGTTTGCGGTTGATAATCTGAAAACAAAAAGGCCTCTTGTCCAGAGCGATATGAATTTTTTAATGGGCATTGCGCCTGTTATCGGAATCAGTATACGAAATGCAGAACTCCTGAACGCCCGGAGAGAACAGATGAATTCTATTTTAGAAGTTATGGCTGCCAGCATTGATGCTCGAGATCCGATGACTGCCGGTCATTCAAAAAAGGTCAAAGAATATGCACTTGGAATTTGCTCGGAACTCGGAATTTCAAATGACTATAGCGAAGTCGTTGGTGTGGCTGCATCCCTTCATGATTACGGGAAAATCGGGGTGCCTGATTCTCTTCTGAAAAAGGAGGGTCGGCTTACGAATAGTGAATTTGAGATTATCAAGAAACACTCGGAAAAAACCAAAGAAATTCTCTCGCAGATGAGATTTGAAGGCATGTTCAGGCAGGTTCCTGAAATTGCCGGTGCTCATCATGAAAAGCTCGATGGCAGCGGCTATCCGGACGGACTTAAAGGAGATGAAATCCCTCTGGGCGCGCAGATCATCGCGGTAGCGGATTTTTTTGAGGCGATCACGGCTAATCGGCACTATCGGGAGCCAATGCCTGTTGACAAAGCATTCAGGATGCTAAGGAGTGAAGCAGGCAACCATTTCAGGCAAAAAATTGTTGACGCGTTTATACGGTATTATTTTAAAAATCATGCCGATGGAAAAAAATTACAGCTTGTGTCATCCATGTAAAGGAATCAAGAAAATCGGTTCTATAACTCACTGCCCGGTTTGATACCTCTGCAGGATATGATCGGCGTATACGTGAATCTTCTTGGATCGGAAAAAAAACTTCTAAACTCCTCCGTAAACTCTTCATACCCGCCTTCATATTCATTAAATCTGTATCCGGAGTTTTTGACTGCGACTTCTACTTTTTTGACCCAGTTAAATTCGTCAACTTGATTCAGCTCACCATAAATAAGATGGTGAGGAGCCAGGTTTACGGCTATCTCTCTGTAGTCAAGATCATAAAGAAATGAGTAAAGCTTGATCCCGGCATACGGGTCGAAATCGGCATGTTCTTCAAGATAATTCATGATGCCGGAAATGGTTTTTTTCAGTCTATCTGAAAGACCAAAGTGATTCAGGCAGTTATAATCCAGATCGATGAGACAGATAATCCCGCCGGGCTTGAGTATCCTGGACAGTTTTTTAACAATGTCAAAGCTGTTTGAACGAAAATATTCAAGAAAAAAGCGAACCCAGATAAAGTCAAACAATCCGAGATCATCGATTGTATCGGCAATATTTCTCCGGGCGAATTTGATCCCGGGTCCTCCAAAATGTTTTTTTGCATAATCAAGTCTTTCTTCGGAAATGTCGATACCGACGGCTTCTCCTTTGCTCCCTATGATTTTATGCAGATATGAAGTGGTGACCCCTGCTCCGCATCCAATATCCGCGACTCGCATACCTGGTTTTATTCCAGCCCATGTGGCCTGCTGCATGACGGTTTTTTCGTCTGTTTTCATAACAAGGCGGGTTGTTTCTTCGTCATGTTCCATCAAGTAGTGATTGTCAGGCATTATCCAGATCCTTTTTTCAGCATCCATGCGATATGATCATATTCCGTCGAAGCCCATATATCATGCTGTTTTGATGAAGTCAATCCATAGGTTTTAAGGCTAAAACACGATCGTGCTTCTGATTCTTCTTTGAACTCAATGACTCGAATCGTATGGATCGGATTAAAGTTGCCGTATCACAGATATGTACCGGCAGTTGCCATAAAAAAAATGTATTCCATTGGCAAGGCGGATCTGTTTTTTGAAACAAAGACTTCTTGACGAATTTTACAGGGGATGATAGTTATAAAAAGCAGGTATGTTTTTTTAAAAAAAATAAATCGTAATCAGTTTCAGGCAGTTTCCTCCCTGCCTGTATTCATAATCATGCAAGGGTACTCGCCGTCCGACAGCTCGGCAGGCACCATGCCTTTTCTTCAAG
Organism: uncultured Desulfobacterales bacterium; assembly: GCA_964578935.1. GTDB lineage: Bacteria > Desulfobacterota > Desulfobacteria > Desulfobacterales > SURF-7 > JAQYVL01. The sequence goes on from CAZOEW010000047.1 coordinate 8,729, forward strand.
AAAGGTTACATTATGGATCGTTTCGGATCATTCAGGCCTTCCGGCAATACCATGAGTGATGACGATATCTTTGTTGCAAGACTGCAGCTCCTGATCATCATGTCCAAAGCGTTCCTGAACAATTTTACCATCGGAGAATATCAAAAAAAGGCGATCGTTGAAAATGCCCGGGCTCTTTTTTATTGCTCATTGTTCATGGATCACAAAGAGAATGCAACGAAAACGGATTCATCCAAACGGGGTAATCGGGAAATACAAGAAGAATCACTTTTCCACAATAAGATCCGTCTGATTTCTGCGGCCGCAATGGTATTTGCTGAAGGGCGTCTGCTTGGAGATCGTAAAAAACAAGAATTGCGGAACAACATCGATTATATCAGCAAGAAAATTACATTTGAAAGCCAGATCGATACCATGGAATCTTTTAAATCCGGATAAAAGATCGCCCTGCTGATCCATCCAGAAACAACCTGTATTGCAGGAAGCTGCCACAACAATCGAAATAATCTTCAAGTTCAAGCAGGCTGAAGCTTCAGCAGCCGGCCTACGTGCTTGAAATACTCATCTGAATATTGCACATTCATCGTCCAGAGATTATACATTTTTTCAAAAGGTATTTTTTCTTCTTCTGCAAAGGATGAAGGGTAGATCAGTACAGGAAATTTTTTCTGTTCGAAATTTTTAGAAAGAAAAGATACGACTTTACAGATAATCTCCTTTTTAATGCTTTGCGGATCAAGGATGATAATCTTGATGCAGTTGGTCAGATCAGACATGTTCAGGGCGATATCCGTTGTGTTCAGCATGAGGACTGCTTTGAGAATTCCATTTTTTTTCAGAGCAAAAAGGAGCCTTTCCCTTTTGAAACCAAGCGTCGCATATCCCTTTGAGAGATCAAAACGATCAACCGAACCCGGCTCAAGGTCAAGTGCTTTGAGCATGAGCCCTCCGGATTCACGTTCATAGAAACTTTCAAGCTCGTGCAAATCCACCGGCAAAGGCTTTTCAAGACTCCATGATTCCGGCAGGCTGTTATCGGTATCCACAGATTTTCGAAAATGGGTATACGAAAAGGAATCAAGTGAGAAGGCTTTTGGATTTTCGATTGATTTTACGGCTCCACCGAAAATTTGATTCGGAAACTTGTTTTCCGGCCGATAGTAACAGATGAGATAATCCATATGGCTTGAATAGAGTCTATGTGAATCATAGGTGAACTTTCCAATCTGGTCCAGCACGACAAGGCCTGCTTTGATCATGGATGATTTTAAAGCGGCATGATGGTGTATCAGCCAGGTATTTTCGTAAAATCTCAGCATGGACATGTGCCCCTGGATCAGACCTTTTTTCCGGCAGATAAAATGGGTGGCAATACTGGGATTTTCCGTATAGAGCTTTTTGTAGGTTTGTTTGATTTTTTCCTTATTCTCACTGATAAAAGAATATTTTCCAGGATAGATAAATCCAGCCTCAAAGAAAAACCTCCACAGGTCATCCAGGTCTACCTTGCTGCTGATATAAGAATTTTGATTTCCAACCTGATGCAGAAGGGAAAGAAGTTGCCGATGACCATTCAAGTCCATATCAAGAAACGTCAGACCGCACTTCACGAAATTTCCATTTTTCTCCTCATCCTGAACGGCTCTATAGACCACCTGAGCTTTGCATTGTACGCTAAAACTATTTGCGAGATTGAGCTCAAGCGAAGGGATGATCATCCCGGCCATCAGTGCGGCATTGCTCTGATTATCCTCGACCGAAAATCCGGAACCCGATAGATCAATCACTTTGAGGTTCAGCAGCTTTTTGGTTATCGGATGATCAAAGATCATATCCGGCGATGGCGTCAATATGAATCGCTGGCTGCGGTATTCTTTGGGTTTAAAGCGCTGAATAACCTGGCTTAACGGCTCAAGAACAAATTCTCTCTCCAGCTGATCCGAGGTCTGCTTTATGATCCTGCACTCTCCTGAAAATAAGTTATCCTCGGCATTTGAAAAAATAATATTGACTTTCGATTTCGGGTTGATCCATTGAAATGTCTGGGGGGGGTCTGCTTTCAGAGAAATCCGGAAAGAGATCGCGCTGAAGTCTATCAATGTTCCTGAAAAGAACACACCATTTTGTATTAACTGAATTTTGAGGCCTTTGCATTTGTGCCTTACAACCTGCCTGGCTCTATTTTCAAAACCTGCTTCCGGAAGGATCAGACAAATGCCTTTGCTGCTGATCATTCGTGGAGAAGCATCTACCGAGATCATCTTCTGCCCGTTAGGTATGGTTAAACTCTGAAAATGATATGAACTGGATAATTTTTTGAATTGCCTTTCATCAGGCCAGAGGCAAACAAGATGTTCATTGATGCAAGGCTGCGGCAAGGCTTTCAGGGAAATGGTTCTGTCGTATCGATTATGCGCGAAATGGATTAAAACAAAGCGGTTTTGGAAATTTATGTAATTCAGCCTGTTGGTCAGTTCCAGCCGGCTGACCTTCTTTTTCGTTTCTTTTTCTGTTTCAATGCCGGCAGTTCCGGATTGATCCTGTTGAGAGTCTGTTTCGGTTAATTGAATCGCAGGGGGCTTTTCGAGATTATCCATAAAGCCCCTCCGGTACAGGTGTTTCGAAGTTCAATATCCCAAAAGCGATATCGCGGTGGAAATGCTGAGAACACCCGGGGAAATCGATTTTTTTCCGTTTTTTATCCACCTTGGCCATTCTTCGATTTAAAATTTTGTTCACTGCCGGGTCAGAAACCCGGTAAACCACAATATTTTGTAGTTAATCTTTTATCAAGCACATGTCAATGATTAAGAATCGATGCGTTGGCGTAGAATAATGCAAATATCGTGCAACAACAGGAAATATTATTAATAATTTATAATTTCAATAAGTTATATTGCTTTTGCGAAATTTCTATCCCGATCAACTATGAATCGAATTACATAAAAAAACCGTTTGTGTTACACGGAATGGATAACAAATGGATATTTGCCATGGATTTTCGAGATGTTATGATTTAATCCGGCCGGCAACACCATGGTTGGGTTATCAACCGGTCTGATTCAAGGGGGGGTATTTTGTTTTTTTCGAATGCAGGAGTTCACGCTTCGTGAAGCTCTCCGGCGCCTGTGATTCTTTCAATGATCTCTTGGGGGATTCCCGAATAATTGACTGTTCCGCTGCCCGCAACCGTTGCGTTCCGTTTTTTGGAAGCATATATCGCTGCATCACCGGCTCCGCTCAAGGAAATCTGAACGGTCTCGGTAAATTAAAAAAAACGTGCCATGGGATAGGCTCCTTTTTATGCTGTTCTATTGTCAACACTACATTCCGATTAAACGGTGATCAGAACCGGATATGCCGGCGATTGATCAGAAATGCAGCTTACAGCCTAGAAACAGGGCATCGTCCGTTTTATTGATCTTGCCGGTTGTTTTCTCTAAACGAAAATCCAGGTGCCGGTAACCGGCAAGGATGGAAGCATTTTTTAACACATGTCCATAAACGGTAAATGTAAAATCAAAGTACTGTGTTGCATCAATAAAGCAGAGCGGCTCCGGAGCGAATGAAAATGTTGAATGGAGGCTTATCGGCATCTGTAATCGGTCTTCATGGTTACGGAAATCATATTCACCGGCAACAAGAAAACCGATTGTGGCGATGTCGTAATCGATGTGATATTCTTCCGCGTTTCCGAAACCTCCCTTAAAACCGATTCCAACAGATAGCGGCCGAACAACTACTTGATCTTTCAAAAAAATGTTCACACTTGAAACAAGGTAATTGTCATCACTATATAATACGCCCGCCCCTGCGACAATGTTGGTTTCATAACGGGGAAACCTGAATTCGAATTTTCCTTCCACATCAGAAGAATTTGCGTTAATCTCGATTCCTGTTGTTTCTTCTCCAAAGACAAATCCGGGAAACACAAACAATATGATCAGAATGAATGCAGTCAGTCTGTTTGACACAAATCGTCTCCTTTTATCCCTTTCATAACTGCCGTCTGGCAGATCAATCGTTTATTTTTCTCAGGCCAAAAGACAGGGATGCAGCGATCTGGCTGATGGAAGTAAATACGTGTTCAGGGTTGATGGGGCTATGTTAATATATGATGTATTCCTGCACACCGGATGCTTCATCGATGGTGCACTGGACAACTTTTCGGCCCACTCCTGCCAGGGAAATATCCAACGGGTCCGGTGTCCCCAGGGTATGATACAGCCAGGCATTAAACGTTCCCAGGGTATCGGGATTACTTGAACTGATGTTCGGGGCGGTGATAAATTTTATTGCCACACCCGGAGAAAGGGTATAGGCAGGCCGTCTCGGGGTTGCTCCATCCTCTTCCATGACACCGATGTTTGAGCCGTCAGAACTCAGGGCATCATACCGGATGCTATCATTGTCCAGAAAATTGTTATTGATGATGGTAATCAGATTTTTCGCATCCTGCATCGCCGCAGAGTCTCGGGCGGCATGAAACATGTCTAGCATCCAGAGCGCACTGATCGCCATAAGCACACCGAGGATGGCCATGACCATCATAACTTCTAAAAGAGTAAAGCCGTGCTGATTCCTGTATGTGTTCAACGTGCATTCTCCTTGATCAGTTGACAACTTCCTGCCAATTGCCATTAACGCAAATATGGGAAATATTTTCAATCCCGGGATATTGAACATTCCCGACGCCGATATTCCCCTTTTTATCCTTCCATACAAGATATTTTTTACTGTAGTCAGAGACAACGGTCTCAGCTCTTTTTCCTTTTTGATCGGGCGCTGTTTCAGGGCCTGCGGCTGCAACCTGCTGCGGAAGCGGTTTCTTGATATTCACCCAGTTCCCGTCTTTATAGATGGCAATGGTTGGTGTATCGGGATAGATCATGTTGCCGAAGCCAAGCACACCGTTTTTATCTCTCCATACCAGAAATTTTGTGCTCACAGTAGAAGATACGCCATGCCCGATTTCACCTTCCACCATTGAAACGATTTCCGGCTGGGCAATAAGCGATTCCTGTTCTTCATCTTCCAGATTTAAAGGTTCGATGGGCTGAATGGTTTTAAGGGGCGCCAGCGCCAGCGCAGGAGAGCTTACTTCCTTGATCTCAGCCGGTTCAGGTTTGGAAACGGACGCGACGAACTCTCCGGTGCCCATTCTCGGAGTCAAATTTTTATCAATGGAGGCCACCAGTTCTTCTGAACCACGGATGATGGATTTACTCAGAAAAAAATTATCCGCTCGCGGTTCATAAGACCAGTCAATATCATCTATAAAATTTTTGTTCGGAATAAATTCAGGATATAGTTCACTCAGCCTGGCAGGATATTTATAGTTTTTTTCGTGGTATTTCTTTAAAGCCGCCCCCATCTGGGCTAACCCTGCCTGAGGAATCTTCTGGGAAACTTCAGTTAATTTATTGAACGCTTCTGAGCTGACTCTCTGAGTTTCTTCTGCTTTTTTGTGATCGCGTAAAAAAAACAGGGCCCCCGCTATCATGAGTCCAGCCAGCACTGCGAAAATAAGTTTTTTATTCATGTGATCCCTGTATTTCAGGTGAATAGAAGCCGGCAGTATACTGAAAATGAACGAATTTCAGATCTGCCGCTCAATATGCCGGACCCCGCAGGGGCCTTTCTACCCGGGAATACAAACTTTTTCCATGCATATAGCCCCTTTGCACGATTATTGTCAAGGATAAATCTTTTGCCTGAATACAACGGAGATGCCCTGTTCAAACCAGAGGGTCTCGCAAGAGCATTTCAATCGATTTCCCGGAAGTTGCTGCAACTTTTGGAAAAACCTGGGTAAGGTTTCGAATATGTCTCAGATTGTCGGAGGTCCTGAGAATCAGCCTGGCAAGATCCCCCTCTGCAAGCCCTGAAATTTCCAGCACCGTATCCCATGAGTTCTCAAGCGCCCATGAATAAATTGCAGCCGCGGGTCGAATACAGAGCGATTTGGCTTCAAATCCTCGTGATCTCATCTGTTTCGCAAAAGGTCTCAGCGATTTTTTAACGACAAGAAACTGTTTTAAAAGCATTTTTGGAATGAGTTGGGTACTCAGATTCTCATCGGCGTCCTCTCTTTCGTTGACAAAGGATGCAACCAATGCGGCAAGCATGGCTGGATCGGATTCAGGGACAATGCCGAGTCTGAAACTCTCTGCGATCAGCAAGGGATGATCAATCCTGAGTTTCGAGGCCCATCTGCCGTCATCGGTCAATTCGTCCGATTCTGTAACATACTCTTTTTCTTTTAAAAAGTTGAGATGCTGCTGAAAATCCCGCCACAGGTATTTTTTATCCTGCATAAAAAAGTGTTTGTTTTTTCTGGATTGCAGCAACTGATATGCGGTAAATGATTTTTCAAGAAGTTCTTCGATCTGATTGGGTGTATGTGACAGCAACAGATTGAGAACCATGGAAAAATTGATTTTAATCTGGCTGTAGACGTTGGATGAAGCGGAACGGATCAGCCTTGCCACCAGCCGCAGATCCATGAACTTCCCCGGCAATATGACGACAAATCCGATATTATCCATTCCGCGCCTGCCTGCCCTGCCGGTCATCTGATGGAATTCAGTCGGAGTAAGTGGCCGGAATTCAATGCCATTGAACCTGTCAGAATTGAGAATACCGACCGCTCTTGCCGGAAAATTTACACCTGCGGCAACGGTAGAGGTGGCAAACACGGCATCGAGGAGGCCTTCTGTCATCAGGGTTTCAATCACGATTTTCCATGCAGGGAGCTGCCCGCTGTGATGGGAAGCTACCCCCATATGCTCTAGCTGCCAGAGCTGTTTATGATTTCGGATATAATGGTTTTCTCCAAGGAGAGCTTCGATACGCTCCGATCGCTTGTTTTTCATATCCGTGGAATCGGGTGAATTATCCACGCTGCAGAGATTGATCGCATTGTCACAATCCCGCCTTGATTTCATAAAAAAAATCACCGGCAGCAAATGGTATTTTCTCAAAACCCGAATAATGGCTCCCATGGGAGGAAGCTTTCCCGGAGAAGCCGACAAAAGCTTGGTCCTGTTCTGGATGTGGGAGACAACTTTTTTAGAAATAACTGATTTTGAATCTGAACTTTTCCCGGAGAGCAGGGGTAACAGCATACCGTCCGGGTGAAAGAAAAGCGGGTAAAGGGGAACCGGCCTCTGGTTTTCTTCAATCACGACACATTCACGATGACGGATCGATTTCAGCCATTCGGCTATTTGTCGTGCATTCCCGATCGTGGCTGAAAGCATCAGGATGGGAACACGGGAAGGCAGGTAGATCATTATTTCTTCCCATACGACTCCCCGGTCTTCATCTCCAAGGAAATGCGCTTCATCCAGTATGACAATGTCGGTTTCAAGGTCTTCGCCGTGGTGCATGGCATCATAGAGGTGGTTTCGAAGGATCTCCGTGGTTCCGATGATAATGGGAGCATCCGGGTTTTCCTTGCGATCCCCTGTCAGAATTCCGACCTTTCCTTTTCCGAACTTTTCTGAAAAACCGGCATAAATACTATTGGAAAGCGCTTTCAGGGGGGATGCGTACCAGGCCTTTCCGTTGTTCTCATAAATTCTTCGGATTGTTTTTTCAGCAATCCAGGTTTTCCCGGAACCGGTCGGAGCGGTAACCAGACAATCCGACACTTCGATTGCGGAAAGCGCTTCAAGCTGGAAGCGGTCCGGCTTGAAAGGCGCTTTTTCAGGAATGCCGATCTGGGAAAAGATGGGTTTCAGTCTTCCGTCAACACTCGGTTTTATCCCCGGTATCTTTTTTTTCGAATGACGGCCCCTGTGCCTGTAAGATTGGTTTCTCATTCATTTTTACAGTTTTGAAATAATATTCTTGATTTCTTCCCCGGCTTTGGATTTCACATCATACGGGGATATTCCATTCAGGTCAGCCTCGATCAAAGGCTCATCATATGGCAAAAAACCGAGAAAGTGAAAATCATTCAGGTTCTTTTTCAGGAACTCTTCATCTTGGGGCCCGCGTATTTTATTTCCGATAACCGCAATCTGATTGAGCCGTATTTCAGAAGCAAGTTTTCGTATATGTCCGGCCGTATCAATGCTTCTTCGCCCCGGTTCCACAACGATGATAAGCCTGTCGACAGACTGGGCCGTACCCCTTCCAAGATGCTCGATTCCGGCTTCCATATCCATGACGACGACTTCGTTTCTGGCAAGGACGATATGCGTAACCAGAGCCTTTAAAAGCGTGCTTTCCGGGCAGATGCATCCGGACCCTCCTTTTTTCACGCCACCGAGGCGCATGAGTTTGATGTTGCCGAGTCTTTTGGAAAGAGAATCCGGCAGATCATCAACTTTCGGGTTCAGCTTGAAAAAGCCTCCGATGGACCCCGGCCTGGCTTCGGTTCTTTCAAAAATGAGATCCTTCATCTCTGCGATAGGAACAATGTCATCCGCATCTGGTATCCCGATTGCGGCTGCCAGATTGGCGTCCGGATCCGCATCGATCGCAAGCACATGCTTGCCCTGTTCATCCAGCGTCCGTATGAGAAGAGCGGCAAAGGTTGTTTTGCCGACTCCGCCTTTTCCACTTACTGCGATTTTCATATTGGTTACTCCCTTTATATTGAGCGGGTTGAAATGGTTTCCCGGTTAAGATGCCGCAAACCGGAAACCAATCACAAATGGTCATGGTTCAAGAAAAACCTGTTTTCGCTGCGGGGAGCGTAGCACAAACAGTCCATTTTGGGAAGCAGCACCCATGGACAGACAAAAGCGATGCCCGCTGAACGATCTTGAAACCTTGATTCCTTTCTGTTAATTGATGTGAATGCTGAAAAACACGAATTCCAAAGGATGTGGTTTTTCATTTTTCAACAAGCAGACGATATCTTATCCTGAGAGAAATTTCATTAAAAAACAATAGAAAGCAATAATGTATTATGACAGCAGCATATAAAAAAAAAATAAGTCCCGCGATTCTGGCGCCGGCCGGCAACCGGAAAGCCTTTCTGGCTGCCATTGCAGCAGGCGCCGATGCCATTTATTGCGGACTGAAGCATTTTTCTGCAAGGATGGCGGCGGAAAATTTTACACTGGATGAATTGTCCCAGCTTGTTTCTCTTGCCCATGCAAAAGACATAGAAGTATACATCGCGCTCAACACGCTGGTAAAACCTGATGAAATCGATATTGCGGCAAAATTGATGGATCAGGTCAATCGATATGTCAGACCGGACGCCATCATCATTCAGGATCTTGCATTGATTGACCTTGCAAGGCAGGCCGGCTTTCAGGGAGAACTGCATCTATCCACACTGGCGAATGTAAGCTTTCCAGCCGCTTTAAAAATGATTGCGCAAACCAGAGGAGTAAGCCGTGTGGTCATTCCCAGGGAGCTTCATGTTGATGAAATAAAAGCCATGACTGCGGCATGTCCGGAAGGAATGGGGATTGAGGTGTTTGTCCATGGCGCGCTATGCTATGGAGTATCCGGGCGCTGCTACTGGAGCAGTCTCATGGGTGGGAAAAGCGGTCTCAGAGGACGCTGCGTTCAGCCCTGCAGACGGATTTATCGGTTGAACAACCTGAAAAAAAGATATTTTTCATGCAATGACCTGAGCCTTGATGTTATCGCAAAGGTACTTCTTTCCGAGGTGAAAATACGCGCGTGGAAGATCGAAGGGCGGAGAAAGAGTGCCCATTATGTCTATAATACGGTTACGGCATACAGATTGTTCCGGGATCATGCAGGTGACCCTGAAATGAAAAAAGCCGCTCTGGGTCTTCTTGAAAACGCTTTCGGGCGCAAAGGAACCCATTATAATTTTCTTCCCCAGCGCCCCCAGGTTCCCATATCAACAGAAACGCAAACCGGTTCCGGATTGCTGATCGGCAATATCAAGGGCCCGGTTCAACAGCCCTATCTCTCTCCCAGAGACCCGCTCTTTAAAGGAGATTTTCTTCGTATCGGCTATGAAGATGAGGCCTGGCACAGGACTTACAGGGTTACCAAATCCGTACCCAAAAGAGGACGCCTGGTTTTGAAATTCCCCGTAAAAAATACACCGGCGACCGGTACTCCTGTTTTCCTGCTGGACCGCGAGGGAGAAGAGCTGGAAGATCTTCTGAAAGCCCTGGAAACGGATCTTGGAAGGATCCCTTTAACCTCTTTTCCTCAATCCGGTTTTAAACCGGTATTTTCAAAAAAAATGATTACCCGGTCCGGGAAAAAAAATGAAAGAGCCATCGAACAGCATGTGGAACGCAAAATCGGAAAAGGTAGAAAAACAGAATCCTCCGGATACTGGCTTTCCATGGAAAATGTTGCGGACATGCCAAAGAAAGGTATAGCGTCCAGCTGGTGCTGGCTCCCGCCGGTTCTCTTTCCCGATGACGAAAAAGAAACGGAGACGCTTGTTGAACAGGTTCTTCGGAAAGGAGGAACCCGTTTTGTTCTGAATGCTCCCTGGCAGACAGCCTTTTTTACCAGAACAAAGGGAATTACACTTTGGGCAGGCCCCTTTTGCAACATCTCCAATCCCCTTGCAATCGGTGCGGCTGCTTCCATGGGTTTTTCCGGAGTGATTGCAAGCCCTGAACTCGGGGAACGAGATTACGTCAACCTGTCAAGACAGAGTCCTCTGCCCCTGGGAATTGTGCTTTCCGGCCACTGGCCGCTATGTATTTCAAGAACCCTGGCCGGAGATATGAAAATCAGGACGAGCTTCGCAAGCCCAAAGGGTGAAGAAGCCTGGGTGGAAAAATATGGCTCTCTTTACTGGATCTTTCCAAACTGGAAGCTCGATCTGACCGCCCAGAAGGAGATGCTTTTCAAAGCCGGATATCGTTTTTTTGTGCATCTTTCCGAGCCGGTCCCAAAGGGTGTCAATCTGAAAAAACGCCAGGGATTATGGAACTGGAAGGTTGAATTGCAATAAACAGGTTCCGAATTGAATCCAGGGGTGATGGGCTCCTTTCATATTACAAATCAATTTCAACTGGTAGCAACAGAATTTGAACAACCTTCATGGAGGGATTTATGTCATCCGTATCTGTTTACTGCGGCTCGCTGAAAATCCATCTGGAAAAAGGGCCGGATATCCGGGACATAACCGATCAGGTCGCAACACTCGTAAAAGATTCAGCTATCCGTGAAGGGTGTGTCTGCGCAACCGTCATCGGCTCCACCGGCTCGGTAACAACCATTGAATATGAGCCGGGAGTTGTGCAGGATTTAAAACGGGCCATCACCAGGCTCGCGCCTCCCGGTGAACCCTACGCTCATGAACAGGCCTGGCATGACGGCAACGGCCACAGCCATGTGCAGGCCGCACTTCTCGGGCCTTCCATTTCGCTCCCGGTAAGAGGCGGGAGGCTGACTCTGGGAACATGGCAGCAGGTCGT
>CAZOEW010000048.1:0-11541 GCA_964578935.1 uncultured Desulfobacterales bacterium
CTGCTGAAATTGTTACCGGCAAAGGCTTTCGTTTGAGTTGGGGTGCCCAATAAAAAAGTTAAAGCAACTTCATCCGGCTTTATTACCCTGGAATATAGCAAAACGGAATATTGTACCGGCAAACATTCTGAATTTTGGTTGTCTCGTGAAAAGTCGGAATTTTGAAGGCAAAGAAAAAAAGGTTAAGTCCAAGGCATGCGAATTCCGAGGAGTGCCGCGCCTTCGGCTACCGCTTGGCTGCTCTTCACGGTAATGACGAATGATGAAGCGCAACGCTGAAATTCGACTGTCGAAGAAGTCGTCAGTTCTAATATTTTTTTCCTTCCTTATCCATCATTGGAACAAATCTTACAGGGATTACCGGTTTTTCGATCATTCGCCCTCCTTTTTTTTCAAGTACCTGTAAATTCTGAAACACACTCCCTCCAACCGGAATCACGATCCGGCCCCCTTCCGCAAGCTGATCTTTCAGGGGCTCCGGGATATGAGATGACGCGCAGGTGACAATAATCGCATCAAAAGGCGCGAACTCCTTCCATCCCTGATATCCGTCTCCTATCTTGACTTTTATGTTTTTGTACCCGAGTTCGTTCAGCAGGTCTTGCGCGTTTTTACCCAGAACAGGTATAATTTCTATCGTATACACCGTATTACATACTTCGGCGAGTATGGCAGCCTGGTAGCCGGATCCGGTTCCGATTTCAAGCACCACTTTGGTATCATCAGGCTCTATGACAGATGTCATCAGAGCGACAATGTAAGGCTGTGATATGGTCTGCTTTTCTCCAATAGGCAGCGGGTAATCCTTATAAGCCTGATCCCGATATCTTTCAGGAACGAATCGGTGTCTTTCGACCTTCCGAAAGGCTTCGAGAAGAGGTTCGTCGGTAATTCCTCTTTCCTGAATCTGCTTTTTAACCATTTGCTCTCTTGCTTTTCGGAATGGATCGGTATTCTCCTCTGAGCAGGCAGAAAAAACATCTGGAAAAATTTGTCCGGATAAGAAAATAAGAAGTAAACAGAAAAAAAGTTTTATCAGTTTCATTTTCTGCTGTCCTTTTGATCTGGATTGTCGTGATTCCAATCCCCGGCAACTGGATGGAATCGATACGGGTCGGCGGATTTTTTAAGGCAAGTTAAGCCTGAAACAGATCGGCATGTCAAGCCAAAATCCTGAAATATTTTTGAATGGAAACCATCAAAAAAGGGAAATTTCGTGGAGGGTTTTTTTGACAACCTTCTGACTTGACTATGGGGAAAATTACAATGTTTTATGAAATAATTTTCATAGAACCCCTCGCATGGTAAAGATAAAATTACTATAACTATTTATAATTGATAATATATAAGACAATTTTCACTGCTTGCACACTATTTGCATCAGCAAAAGCAATTCATCTGTTTTTTTGCACATTGACATGCGTATGAGAAAGGATTAACAACAAAACATGGTTCAGACTTTTTTAACCAGTTCGATTGCGTTTCAGTTGATCACAGATTCAACCAGCCAGATCGCAGATGTCAATGAAAAAATAAGGAGGTGAAGCTGAAAATGAAAAACTCATTGAACAAAAAAATTGCGTTACATGGAGAAATCGCTGAAATCAAGCGAATCTATTCCGCGATAAAGTCTTCATTGTTGAAAAAAAATCCCGCCTGCCTGGTTATAACGAGCGCTGTCCCCCGAGAAGGTAAAACAATCATCGCTGCCGGACTTGCCGCTTATGCGGCCAGACAAAACAATGAACGGGTGCTGGCAATGGACCTGAACTGGTATTCTCCGGCCCTGCATCAAAGTTTTGGACTGGATTTGACTTTTAAATTCGATGCCCTGAAACAAGGGGCTTCCATTCTTGATTTTGTGAAACCTTCCGGTTTGGAAAATCTGGATATTTTGACCGCGGTTCAACCATTTGAAGGCAGTGAGGTATCCTTTGGAGAGACCGATGCCCAGGCTGTTTTCATGATAAAAAAAGCCCGTGAAAACTATTCACTTGTCGTTATTGATACGTCACCCATGTTTCCGCCCAATCGTTGGATGATCGATCCGGCTATTATTTCCAAAGAAGCGGATGGTGTGGCGATCGTTGCACTGGCCAATGCAACACCCCGGGAGGATATAAAACGGGCTACGAAAACACTGGAAACGGCAGGTGCTAACATTATTGGAGTTATCGCAAATCAATGGCAGAATCCAATGGTATGATTGATAACCTTTGGGTCTATATAAGGAGGCCGGCATGCTTTTTAACATGAAGCGTTATTATTATGGTTTTTTGAGATATAGAGCATGGGTTAGGCTCTTTGTTCTTCCTCCTCTTGCTTATCTGATCATCGCGGCACTGATTCCATCTCAGTTTGTTATCAGTCAGGATATCAAGATTTCATCCGATTTTCCGGTTGCCTTGATGTCATCTCCCACGGAATATGATGCCATGCGGAAAATCATTTCCCGTCCCGAGGCTTTTTTTCAAAACACATTTGCCCTCAGAACGTTATACAGCGAGATGAGTTCGGGCGTTGGTGATTACCGGACCGATCCGATGTTTCGATCCCTTGTTTCTGCGGCAAAACAGGTAATGCATCTTGATGAGATTGGTAAAGATACGATTCAGATATCCTATCAGGGGCCGGATCAGCGTATTGGACTATCGATGGTCAACTTTTATTCAGAAAGATTAATTCAAAATGCAATGGCGGGGATTAAACGCAGCAATGCCAAAAATTTTCAGAACCCTCGCCTGACAGGAGAAACCAAAACAAAAGAGCAGCGAATGCTATGGCAGGCTGACAGGCTCAAGCCGCTTGTAACAATAACGATTATCTCCCTTCTGGCGGTTTTAATTTTATGCGGAATGCTTGAATATAGAGATTCGTCTTTTAAGTCGGAGCGTCAGATGGCACGATATTTAAATCTGCCGATTTTGGGTTCAATACCGGATCTGAACAGGGTGTACGCTGCCATGGAAAAATAATCCCTGCAGCAGTCAATGCCTGTCAGGATAAAAACCGGTGCTGCTGATCCGAATTTTATGTCAGGTTTTATGTCCGGTCAATTGTAAGAAAAGAAGGTCTATGATGAAGTCTTTAATGGTATCCTCAGGTAAAACAGTTCGAGGAAAATCGAGGCTGTTTGTTTTCCTTTTTATCTGCGAGCTGTTGTTTGCCGCTCATGCTCCACATCCCGTTATGGCCGCAAACGTCATGTTAGGATGGAATCCGAATCCGGAAATCGTGGAAGGATATAGAGTTTTCAGCCGTTCTGCGGGAAGCGCCTATGACTATGCAAATCCGGCTGTTGTCGTATTGTCCTCGACCTGTACACTGGAAATGTGCACCGGTGAAGTCGTGGTTCCTGATGGTGTAACCACCTACTTTGTCGTGAGAGCGTATAACAGCTCAGGCCTTGAAAGCGCTGACTCTGATGAAGTCCCTTATGTGCCTCCGGCTTCGCCTGAAGCACCGGAAGTTTCTGACACTTCGGCATCGGAATCTCTTCCTCAGGAAGATTTCAATACCGCAGGTGATACCCAATCCGATCAGGCGGAACCGATAGCAGCAGTCAGTGACCCTTCGCAAGAGAGTTCACCGGATACGGACGCAGCCCTGGATATAGAAAATCGTCTACCATCGGCGGAAATTTTTAATGAGGATTTCGTGCATCAGGATTGGCTTTACATACACTGGATCGAATATATAATGGCCAGTGGAGAAGCCAGGGTCGCTCTGGGAGATATCGATGGTGATGGTAAAGATGAAATCATCATCGGCCTTGGGCCGGATCGTGATCCTTCCATCCCCGGCGGATCCTTTCAAATTCTGGATCACGATTATTCCCACCTGGCCTGGGGCCGGATAACCTGGTCGGAATATAACGAAACCAATGGAGAGGGATACCCTGCATGCGGCGATATCGATGGTGACGGGAAAGATGAAATTTTTATCGGCCTGGGAAACGGCGGCCTTGGGCAGGTGGAAATTTTTGCTTTTCAGGGAGGAAGCGTTGTTCATCAAGGATGGCTGAAAGTGGATTGGGCTGAATATAATCAGATTCTGGGCCAGACGCGTCCTGCAGGCGGTGATATCGATGGTGATGGAAAAGATGAAATCATCATCGGCCTGGGTTCCGATGGTTCTGATCCGGAAATGCCCGCTGGATTGTTTCTGGTGCTGGATAACGACTATTCTTATTTGGCCTGGGGAGAGATAGACTGGCCGGCTTATAATGAAACGAACGGGGAAAGCTTCCCCAGTACCGGGGATCTCAATGGAGATGGTAAAGAAATGATCGTGATGGGCCTGGGTGCAGAAGGAGAGGGCCGTATAGCGCTTTTTCAATTCCAGGACGGCATCGTCTCTTATAACAACTGGATCACGGTAGACTGGGAGGAGTATAACCAGACGGTTGGAGAGACAAGGCCGGTTTGTGGAGATATCGATGGTGATGGTAAAGATGAAACCATCATCGGCCTGGGTTCCAACTCAGGTAATCCTGAAGTTCCAGGCGGCCGTTTCCCGATTATGGACGACAATCTCACCCTTCTGGCATGGTCTAAGATTGACTGGCCGGATTACAATACCGGAAACGGGGAAAGTTATCCCGCAAGCGGTGATACGGATGGTGATGGAAAAGATGAGATCGTAATCGGACTGGGAGTTCGAAATGCTTATGCTTCCGAAGGAAAAGATTCTTTGAGCGCGGATTCAGCAGATGAGTCTTCAGGCAGCGGCTGTTTTATTCTGAGCGCAGCGGTTTTAAAATAACAGGATGCCGTTCACGGTCTGATCGGGTTGAAATTGTACGTTTCGGCGGGACGTTTCAAAGGAACCGATTGTCCTGCCGGATGATTTTATTTTTCCTTGCCTTTCAAACCTACCAGAGCTTGATATCCAGAAAGAATTTATAGCCCGCTTTCCTGGCGTTTCTCGCCAGTTTAATAATCGACAGAAAAAAAGGATTGGGCAGGGGGATCAACAGGTTTAACGTTATCATACCCGTTCCGATTGCGCCAAGAAGGAGTCTGAGCAGGGGAATATGATACTGATAATCAAACCTTTCATGTCCGTAATTGAACATCCGAAGCAGGCGATTGAGCGCGTCAGGCGTAAAACTTTGTCCGCGTGTTGTTGGATTGGTTTTTTCCCATTCCTGAAAGGACGCTTCAGAGCTGAAGAAGTAATTGGTGTCGCATGGGAAAATAAAATCCACCTCGTTGTCACCTGCTTTGATCCAGTCGCCGAAAGGCCTTCCCCAGAAGACCCGGAGGCTTTTGGGAGAGTAATCCAACAGCCGGCCGTTCCTTCCGATGATTTCAACCGTCTCCTTTGAATCGTGGGCAATGGATTTTACGATCACATCCTTGTCCGGGAAAAAGTAGGATATGGTCATGCATTCCACAGGGCACTCTCCATACCATTTCTGCTCCCCATCCACATAGATCTGATGATGGTTTTTGAAGTTGGCAAAAGGACGGGCATAGAATATTTCTCCCACCTCCGGAAGAATGGAGTCATCCGGGAGTTTCTGCCCCATAAACTCCTGGATGGCGGCATGTTCTTTGTTTTGCAGGGCAATGATGATCCCTCCTTCCAGATCATGCAATATTTCGTCTATAGCAGGTTTTGACAATTCAAACTCTTTTGAGATATCAGATATTTTTGGAGCAAATCCTGTTTCCAGAACGGATTCGTAAATGGCTCTCTTTACCTGTTTTGTTGTGTCGCTGAAAGAGTTCAACCGAAAAAGCGTGGTGTCGCTGTATTTTGTCATGGTTCAATTGCTCCTGGATTCATCTTTCAATATGATCGCAAAAATTCATGATCCCCTGTTGGGCGTATTCAGAGTTCAAGGTAAAACTCTCAATGGGTTTTGAAAAGCGCAGCCAACTGAGAAATCTGAACAGCGGCATAATGCCGGCAGCATGGTATGCGCTGGATATGGCTACCCTGGCGACAACACGTGCCCCCATCCGCTCTATCAGGGTGGTCATCGGCTTATAGATCAACTCGATTTCAAATATTTTTAAGGGCGGGCCTCCAAAGGT
This sequence comes from uncultured Desulfobacterales bacterium, assembly GCA_964578935.1. Taxonomy (GTDB): domain Bacteria; phylum Desulfobacterota; class Desulfobacteria; order Desulfobacterales; family SURF-7; genus JAQYVL01. Next base: position 6,045 of record CAZOEW010000048.1, read on the forward strand.
TGCAAAAATCCCCAGTTTTCTGCCTCGAATTCCCCGGATGATCTGCAGGTACCTGGCAACCGGATATGACATTTGAGCCCACTTCGGCCCCCCGACGCAAATGCGGTCAAACGCGGATATATCCGGATATTTCAGCGCCTGAATATCTTCTTCGACCTGATTATATTTTCGCAGATACCGCTTTCTATATCTGGCGCTTGATAAAGACAGCGCCAGAAAGGGATATTTTGGAAGATCTCTCGCGACTTCCCTGAACCAGGAGTAAGATACGGAAGGCTTAATCGTTTCATACACGACTGCGTGCCCCCGTCTGGCTAACTCGTCTCCAATCGAAACAGCCAGTTTCTCTGTATTGCCGGTTTTTGAGAAGTAGGCCACCAATATGTTCATTCTTTTCCTTATTTCAACATTGTCCGTTCGTTTGAACTGAGGGGGGTGAGTCACTCTTAATGATTTATTTTTATTGACTTTTATATCATAAGCACCATAAAGAAAAAGTGAGATCGTGTCAAGAGGGATGCATAAGAAAGAGAATATGTGTTATCCTGTATTCAGCAAATTACGGGGATGAACGATTCATCAACATGAAAAACCTGAAATTCTAAAACTCTTTACAGCAGAGGGGGAACAGGATGAAAGGTGATGATCTGGTTGAGATTGCCGGTGTACTGCGACGGGAGACAAAAGACGCGATACAGGTTGAATGCAGCAGGTTTTTTGAATATTTCCCTAAAAAGTTAATTGCCAATGGTGATTTTGGCACGGCGAGAATCGGTGATGAGGTCAGGTTTAAAATTCCGGTATGGCTGGCAAGAAAAAAAGGGATAAAGGTGTTTGAGTGAGTGATCAAGCGCAAAGCGGCACATTTCGCGGAATGCGCTGCCGGCCTTTTACCGAAACCGCGCATTGTCAATATCGGCGGTAATCACCACGCGCACGGTGGCCGGATCAGGCTGGGTAATGTAGAGATATGGCCGTAAATCATAATGGTATTGTCCTCCCGTCATATTGTATTATGTACGCTCCTGTCATAGCATACACTCCATTCTGAGGCATCTTTTCTGAATTGCCTTGGATCGTAACCGCATCCAAACCAAAGCAGGAGAATCATAACATGGGTAACGTTTTTAACCAATGCCTGTCCGTCATTACGGGTGCGGCTTCAGGAATCGGCAGGGAGCTCGCGATCGTCCTGGCCAGAGACCACTGCACGCTCGTATTGTCGGATATCAACAGGGCGGGGTTGGAGAAGACCCTGGAACTTGTCCAGAAGGCAGGCGGATCAGGAGAGATTTATATTTGCGATGTGTCTAATTTTGATGATGTCATGGGCATGGCGGATCATTGCTTCAGCAAATGGGGGAAAGTGGATATTCTGATAAACAATGCCGGTGTCGCCTCCACCGGTGTTACCGGGACCATACCCATCGAGGACTGGAAATGGGCTTTCTCCATAAACTTCTGGGGAGTTCTTCATGGCTGTCATGCATTCATACCCCGCATGAAAAAGCAGAACAGGGGACATATCCTCAATGTGGCGTCGATCGCCGGCATCGTCTCGATTCCGGAAATGGGGCCGTACAATACATCCAAGGCCGCCGTTATTTCTCTCTCCGAAACCCTTAGAAGTGAGCTTTCACCTGCCAATATCGGCGTCAGTGTGCTGTGTCCGTCGCATATCAAGACAAATCTGCTCAGCAACATGCGATATACGGATGAATTCCAGCGAGTCATCGCAAACACGGGTTTTGACCATGCACGGATCACCGCCGGCAAGGCAGCAGAGATCACGGTCGCCGCAATGAAAAAGAACAAGCTGTATATCATTCCCCAGGGACCGGCAAGATCGGCCTGGATATTCAAACGGATATCGCCGTCTTTGTATGTTGGCTGCCTGTCAAAACTGATGCGGGCAAGCTGGGGTAAAAAATTCATGATGCAACTGAATCGGATCGGATTTTAAGCGAACAGGGAATTTTTTTCCATCAACCGGATTGAGACAAACCATCTGAAAAACAGTTGGGAAGTAATATGAAAAAAAAGAAAATAAGGAATATCGCTTATGTTTAAAAGAGCATTCTTGTCGAAAGACACCAATCCTGCCGGTCTTTCATTCGCGGACATGAACTGTAATCTCATGGCCATTTCAAGGCAGCCCCGGGCGATTACAAAGGAAGTCAAAAAAGTGGTGAAGCTGGCCCGCCTGTTCAATGAAAACGTGGTCCGTCCGGAAACCCTCAGCATGGATAAAAAAATCCATGAAGATCCGAATTACCTGCCCTGGGAATGGGTCAAGGCGGCAAACCGATATGGTTTCTACACCATGTGGATTCCCAAGATGTTCGGCGGAAAAGGGTACTCGTTCTCTTCCATGGCCTATTTTCTGGAGGAAATCAGCTCATGTTGTCTCGGCATGGCGAATCTGATCGGAGTTCATTATCTCGGATTCGCCACGTTGATCACCACGTGGAATCTGGCCCTGACCCGGAGATTAAGTGCCGATGTGATCAATGGAGAAAAAACAGACAATCCCTGCCTGCTTGATTTTGCCATCACAGAGCCGGATTCCGGAACCGACACATCGGAAGCCGATCTGGTGGACAAGGGACATCCGGCCTGCCATGCGGTAAGGGAAACCGGCGGCTACCGGGTCAACGGAACCAAAATATTCATATCAAACGGTCATTTTTCAACCTGGCATATCGTTCTTGGCTACGAGGATGTGGATAACCCATCGGATACATTTCTGTTTTTTGCTGTCAGAAAGGATGCCGGTGGATTTTCTCTGGGAAGAAAAGAACGGAAAATGGGTCAGAAAGCCTGTCCGGCAAGCGAGCTTGTTTTCAGGGACTGTTTTGTTCCGGACGACCTTGTTTGTGTGGATAAAAACCAGACAAAGCATTTTTCCAGTTCACACCGTGAAATCTATCAGATCATCTTTGATTCCCTTTGTTCGTCATCCAAGGCAGGTGTCTGCTCATTCGGTGCGGGTGTTGCTCGCGGAGTGTATGAAGAGGTGCTGCAGTTCACAGCCAATACAAAAATCAACGGCAGTTTGATGACGAATCTCGAATGGGTTCAATGTCGCCTGGCGGATATGCTGAGAAATGTCCTGGTCTCGCGGCTGCTGTATTCGGAACTCAATTTCGCGAACGGAATGTTTGGTCTCAATAAAATGCTTCAAGTCAAACCACTCTATTATCTGTTCCGATATCTTCCCGCACGGATGGTGCTGGCGCTGTCGGCACCCATCGCGAAATACCCTGTATTTCTAAGAATCATCCGGAAAATTCAATTCGACTGGAAAAAGAGAGAGGAGTTGCAGCGGACAACCGGCTGGGCATCCATGGCAAAGTTCACGGGGTCTGATCTGGCTGTTGAAAATTGCCGGATCGGCCTTTCCCTGATGGGTCATGCAGGCTCACGGCATGAAAACGGTGTAGAGAAATTTTTCAGGGATTCCAAATTGCTTCAGATTTATGAAGGAACCAATCAGCTTAACCGGCTTGAGGCATTTAAAAATCTGATCGGGCGGAATCGATATGACATCAATATGTTTGAAGACAAATAGGCGGTGGAACGATGACACAGACAGAGCAAAACGAATACAGACTTCTCGATATGACATCCAGGGAATTTTCACAGAAAGTACTCCTCAGGAACCGGGAGGAAAACGATAAATATCCCTATGCGGATCTTGATCGATCCGTGTTTGAAAAAGCATACAGCCTGGATTTTTTTCACCTGTGGCTGCCTGAAAAAATGGGCGGTCTGGAAGGCCATATCGGCAAGCTGTGTACCATTCTGATCAATATCGCCGAAGTTGATGCCAGCATGGCGGTGGCCATACTGACGAACGCGATGGCTCAGGAGATCATGATTCAGGCCGGAGAACATGATCGGCTCGATGAATTTTATGCCAAAAGCAATTCTCCAAAAGACGCACTGATTGCATTTTCTTCTTTTACGAACCATACTGAAATGACGCAGGAAATCACGGCTGTGCAAAAAGACGGCGCAACCTGCCTCACCGGAATCGCGAAAGGAATGGTGATGGGCAATATGGCGGAAAAGATGATTGTTCCGGCAAGGGTTGCCGGTGATTCAGACAGCTCCTATTTTCTAATGTCATCCACCCATAAAACCGTCAACATCGGAAACCCGGTGATAGGCCTGGGATTGCGTGCCTGCCCGACAGTGGATATCTGGTTTGATGAAACACCGGGAATCCTTATCGGAGAAAGGGAAAAAGCTTCGGAGTATTTCTTGAATATGTATGGCAAGCTCATTCTGGCTGGTGCTGCCATTGCAACCGGAATCATGAAGGGATCATTTGCCGACGCATTGAAATACAGTCAGGTCCGCATGCAGGGAGGGAGGAAGATCGGGGCCTGGAGCGAAGTTCAACTCCTTTTGTCAAACATGGCGTTGAAAGTGAGGAATGCAGAGCTGCTCATCGAACATGCAGGTGCGACCTGCGGCAAAGATTCCGGCCACGACAAGATTGCTGCAGGCATCCCTGCTTTTGACCATGCCTGCGATGTGACCTCTGACGGAGTTCAGATCCTTGGAGGGTATGGATACATGGAGGATTACAGCCAGGAAAAACGATATCGTGACGCCCAGCATTTACAGTCGCTTTTTGGGATTTCCTACCTGAAAAAAATACACTATTTGAAGACATGCTACAAATTAACCTGATAGTTAAAGAAGAGATATCGAGAGTCACAAAAGGAGAACGCATGACCACGCATCGAAAAACGACAACCGATTTTTTTAATGGGATTGTGCAGACATATAACAGGGATTACGATGTCACCCTTCCTATTTTCTACTACGACGCCGCATCATTCACCAGTATTTTTACGGCGCCCACCAGTCGTGTAAGGGCCTATATGCCTTTTCCGGGAGCAACGCCGCTGGAGATCTTTCCAGGCCGTTCGCTGATAGCGATTTCAGCCTTCGAATACCGGGATACCGATATTGCTCCTTACAATGAGCTCTCTGTGGCCGTTCTGGTTTCCTACCCCGGAAGGCAGATCACGGGGGTCAGTCTGGCCAGGCAGTTCCTTGGTAATCGTCTCCAACTCGTCATTCTGTCTCTTCCCGTCACAACGGAAAGAGCCCGGAAGGGCGGTGTTGAAATGGGCGGATATCCGAAATTTCTGGCCGATATTGAATTCACGGAAAAGGACGGCAAACGCGTGTGCGTGGTCTCGACCAACGGCAACCGATTGCTGACCTTTCACGGGAAAATCGCAAAAACCAAAAAGGGGCCTCGAACCTATGCAAAGGTGCTGACATCCATTCAAGGCACTCCCATGGGAGCCAATCTTTACATGAATCAGCTTGAATTCGCGCAAGCCTTTGGCAGGGGAAAATCGGGCATCGATATCGGGAGCGGCCATGAACTGTGCGATATTCTTTCAGATCTTCGGTTGAGTAAAAATCCTCTTGCCTACCAGTTCTGCCCTAAATATGAGGCCATACTGTTTAA
>CAZOEW010000048.1:11641-19745 GCA_964578935.1 uncultured Desulfobacterales bacterium
AATTCAAAGGCCTTGTTTTTAAGGAAGTCGTTGATCAAAGATTTGTAGGAAGATTTTTCAGCCGTCAAGTGACGCCGAAGTGTTCTTGGAGACATGTTCAAGCGGCCGGCCAGCTTCTGAAACGAAGGGATATCTTTACCACGGATCAAAAGTTCATGGCGGATTTTTTCAAGGGTGGTGCCCTGTTCTCTTATTCGTGCATGGGCTCGTTTGCATTCTTTTTCATAGGCGTCCTTAACCAGTGGGTTGGCCTGGGGCAACTGCCTATATAAATAACTGCTGTCAAATATCATCACATGCTCATCTGAACCAAATGAGATTGGGCAGTTAAACAGTTCCTGATAAAAGGAAGCATATTCGGGTTTGGGATAAACAGTATCTATTTTCTTCAGAACAAGCGGCTCTCCTAGTATGTTTTTACTGATTGAGTAAATAGCCGCCAGCTCCAGCTCAAAGACAACCCTTCGAACATCTCCGAAGTCAAAGAGTTCTTTCATTTTCAGGAATGCAAGATTGTTCTCGACGCTCAAGGTGTATTGGCAATAGGACAAACTGAGTTCAATGTATTTGAACATCAGGAGTATGGCATCCAGAAAATTATCACAGAACATGGCTGGAATGGTAATGCGCGCGTTTGCACTGACTGTCGTAGTCCGGGCTATTTCCAGCCCCATTCTCGGATTTTGTATGAGTCTGACTATGTTTTTAATAACACGCAATTCCTGGTCAACCGGAATCAGCTTGTCGTGATCATTGAGATCGTCCGCATTGATTCCGGTTCCCGCCAGAAGTTGATCCAGGCTGCCCCCCTGGCCTTTGGCATAATCGATCAGGAGGGCAACGCCATAAACAGGCCGTTTGACCGGCATGATGTTTCCTGATTTAAAACGTATCTTTTTATTCCGGTCCATCATTCAGACATCCGATGTGGAAAGATTTGATCAGAAAATTTTTCATTTAATAAATGTTTTGACAGCCTTTTACCAAGACCGAGAATGGTCAGAGCCGGCGGTAATCCCCATGCTTCGGGTATCACCGAACAGTCGCAGACATAGAGGTTGTCATACGTTGTCTTTAAATTCGAATCCACGGCCTCACCGATTTTTACGGTTCCACCCGGGTGTGCCGCACAGATGATACTTTTGATAACACGCTTGGCGCCGGCATTTACAAGTATCTTTTTGGCACGTTCATATCCATTCTGCAGTTTCTGATAATCTCTTTTCGTGAGGTCCTTTCTGCAACCGCCCCTCCTGGTTATCCGCCCGCCCAGATCATCTTTTATCTTTACCATGATTGAAAGTCTGGGGAGTCTTGGACATGCCAGATCGGTCATCACATATTCACCATCAACATGCATTCCCGCTACCATCTGCAGTTCTCGCCCCTTTTTAATATCGTTAACCGATCCGGTAGCCAGAACCAGCGGGTCGACAAAAAAATCATAACCGCAATTCCGCACGCCGCTCTCTCTTAAAATTGCTGGAGAGCCCAATCCACCGGCGGCAATGATAACTTTTGGCGCACGAACCTGATATTTCCGGTGGTGTTTTTTAAATTCAACCCCTGTTGCCGTATTCCCTTCGATTAACACTTTTTTTACCTTGGCCCCGTTAACCAGTGTCGCACCGTTTTTCACCGCTTCCTCAACAAAAAATCGCGCGTTCCATTTTGCTTCATACGGACAGCCGTAGGAACACCGCCAGCAATCTGTCTTGCATTTGTCCTGAAGGATAAACTTGTTGATCTTTTTCCAGTCAACATTCAGGTCAAGAGCGCTTTCCCTGATTCGTTTTGCCATCGGCCCCATCAGTTCATCCGACAGAGGCTTGATCGGAATTTCCTGTTTCAGTTCTTCGACTTCTTCTTTTATATCGATACCATGAGATTCTAACATTTCAAAAGGAGGGTCAAAAGCCGTGCCGCAATAGAAAACTGAACTGCCTCCGGTTGTTATCCCTCTGAACAGGATATGCATTTTTTTGTTGGTGACGAAAAGGCTCTTTCCAGGCACACCGACCATTGTCATGGTTTGAAGCATGGTGCCCTTTATGGGCGAGTTGTTTCCCCATTCCAGAATCAGAACTTTTTTACCCTTTTGAGACAACTCTCTTGCTACGGTTGCTCCACCTGGACCGGAACCGGCAACTATTACGTCATACGTTTGTTTTAGTGCTTCCATTCCATACGATCCTTTCGCGCGCAAGGCCTTTTATGGTTTATATCCGCCTGCTTTTCGTCTGGTTTGCATCTTTATGATAGTATTCTTTTCAAGAAGGTTTTTCCAGAAAATTTTTTATTTGAATCGATCACCCTAACCCGTCATCAAGAATTTCAAGTGACAAAAGCGGGTATGTTTGGGAATGTTTTGTGCGTGTTGACCTGGATGGGCACGGTTCAGGCGCCATCCGGGAACAGACAAACGGCTGCGGCTTTAAATGGAGACGTCAATTGTCAAGTTTAAAGATTTGACCCCATTTCTCGTCTCCCAAATCCATTCCGATTGTGATATGTTTCTGCGTGGTATATATGGAGCGTGACGATATGCGGCTCGCAGGAGATCGGCCGGCTCCTCTTATCCATAATAGAAATTAAGTCTTTTACAGCGCGCATGGATGATGCCATATAAGTAAAAAAAGGAAGACAGAAAGTGGTTAACCATAAATCGAAAAAAATTAAAATCGGCATGCGGCAGGCCATTGCCCTGTTGCTTCCCTATATCAGGGATCGCGTAATGTCCCAGATTAAATCAGTCTGGTTAATTATTCTGTATTTGATTTTTTTCCAGACGATTATTTTAAGGATCGCAATCTTTGAGGCATCTGTGATCGCAATTGGTATTGGGCTTGTTGTACTCGGGCTGACCATTTTTATGGAAGGATTGTTCCTTGGCCTCATGCGTCTAGGCTCGCTTGTCGGCAGTGGTCTTCCCAAGAAATCTCCTATCGCGGTTGTAGTGTGCTTTGGGCTGGTTCTTGGCTTCCTGGCTACCTTGGCGGAACCTTCCATTCAGGTATTGCAGATGGCGGGAAAGTCCGTGAAACCGTGGGAAGCACCCCTTCTCTTTCTTTTGCTGAACAAGTATTCCAATTACCTGGTGTATGCTGTGGGAGCAGGGGTCGGCATAGCGGTTGGTCTGGGGATGCTTCGTTTTTACTACAGGATTTCCCTAAAGCCATTTATATATATCTTTGTTGGAGCGCTTGTTTTGATCACGGTATGGGCAAGCCTTGATTCTAACATGAAAAATATCATCGGACTGGCATGGGACTGTGGCGCGGTGACCACGGGGCCTGTCACTGTTCCGCTTGTTTTGGCACTTGGCATTGGAATATCCCGAATGGTTGGATCAGCCGACTCCGGAGCTACCGGGTTCGGGGTAGTGACCCTTGCCTCACTCCTCCCCGTCGTTGCCGTACTTGGTCTCGGGATTTTTTTTCATGGGTCTGTGCCCAAACCCATGAACGAAACCGATTTTTTCAAAACGAAAAACCGATCCCAGGTTGAGGTGCTTTTTAAGGATACGGAGCAGCTGACACGATATGTTCTTATGGAAGCCGGCTCCCAGGCCCAGCTATCCTTCTTTGACGAAAACAGCGAAGAAATGGCGCAATATCTTAAAAGTCTGGCAGAGTCGGAGCCAAAAAGGAAGGCGGTTTTTGGCGAGGATTCGGATGCATTGGAACGGTGGGCTGTTTTGAGGGGAACCGACGAGCAGCAACGGGCGGTTTTTGAGAACCTTGAAACGATGCGGAAATCAGCACTCAAGTACGCGGATGTACATAAAAAGGAAATAAGTGTCAGGGATCTGAGCAAAAGAAATTTTATTGCTGCCTTAAAGGCGATTGGATTGCTTACCATACCGATTCTTCTGGTTTTTTTTCTGCTGGTGAGAGAAACCATGCCTTATCCGGATGAAATTTTTTTAGGCATTTTCCTTTGTGTATTGGGTTTGGCTACCTTTAGCATCGGCATCGAGCTGGGACTTGACAAATTGGGGACCCAAATCGGGAGCCATCTGCCGGCTTCTTTCAAGGCCATACCACTTCCGGAAGATAATAGAACAATTGCCAATTTTGACCCAAGCATCGTCCATGTGGCTACTGCTTCGGATGGAGAGAAGCATCAATTTTTCTTTTCCGAGAAAGACGGAAAAATCATTACCATTCCGTACGATCCATCCGGTTTTGACCAACTTGCCGGTCAGTACCGTTACACTCCGGTCAAAGGTCCGCTTTTTGGATCAGGAACCCCTTTGCCCGGCATTCTGATCGTTATTTTATTCGCTTTTATCATGGGATACGGAGCCACATTGGCGGAACCAGCCTTAAATGCCCTTGGGGTCACTGTAGAGGAATTGACGGCAGGGGCTTTCAAAAAATCTCTTCTCATGCAGGCGGTAGCCGCAGGAGTGGGGACTGGAATCGCCTTTGGCGTTACAAAGATCGTTTTTGCCATTCCCATCGCCTGGATTTTAGTGCCGCCTTATTTCGTCCTCCTTCTGGTCACGAAATTCTCTTCCGAGGAATTCGTGAACATTGGATGGGATAGCGCCGGTGTCACCACGGGCCCTATCACGGTTCCCCTTGTGCTGGCCATGGGCCTCGGAATTGGTTCTCAGGTGGGTGTCGTGGAAGGGTTTGGAATTCTCGCTTCCGCTTCCGTGTATCCAATTCTTTCCGTACTCCTGTTAGGGCTTCATATTAACAGGAAGAGAAAGGCCGCCTTGGCTGAAGTGTCCATTAGCGGCGATTAGGGTGGAAAGGAAAAAGCATGAAGATCGAAAAGACAGTTTCTCGAATTACCGCCTATCTGCACAGCAATATCTCAAAAGATGTTTTAACTGCACTGAAAGAGGTGGGTGTCCAGGACCTTCACCTGTTTTCCGCACGGTCCCTTGTGCTCAAAGCAAAAAAAGGACTTCTTTCGATCCTGCCCGGCAGGGACCTGACGCAAGACCCTCTGGACACACTATTTTTTCTGGTAAAGCCCGAGATGGAAGATCTTCTTGTCCGACTCATTATCGAGAAGGGTCATCTTGATTTTCCCGGAAGAGGTTCAGTCCTGGTCGAGGATGTCGTAATGCTGGACAGTCATGAACTTTGCAAGGAGAATGAAATTCAACCTTTTGATATAAAACCACTATCAGTTCATCTTTACTCCTGTACAGGCATCTGCTGCATTGTGAAAAGGGGACAGGGGGACAGCGTTGCAAGAATCGTTCTCGATAAAGGAACGTGTGTGCCGTCCATTCACTTTGGAACCGGTACGGGGGTTCGAGATAAAATGGGTCTTTTGAGAATCACCATCCCTCCTGAGAAAGAGATAGTCCATGTTTTCACAACACCTCATGAGGCCGATCATGTTATGGAAATGATGATTGATGCAGGACGACTGGAACAACCCGGAAGCGGTTTTATCTATGCCTTCGCGATCAAGAAAGGTTTGGTAAACATGCGAATCACGAGAGGTGAACAGAGTTATGCGGCCAGTATCGAGCAAATAGTCACCGCTCTCGACCATGTCAAGGGGAACACCGAGTGGCGGCACCGGAGGACCGTTGTTGAGAAAAGGTCTGTTCGAAAGAAGAGATACATCATGAAACTCGTGGAATTGGTTCTTCTGTGCGACGGCGGTACGGGCACGGAACTTGTCAAGGCGGCGATGTCTGCTGGAGCAGGGGGAGCTACCATATCAAATCTAAAAAGCATTCGTCCACCCAACTCACCGCTGAGTGATATCTCGCCTGCACGAGATGCATGCAGCATGGTCATACCGGAAGAGGCCAGAGAGGGTGTGATCAATGCACTGAAGGAAGCCGGGGCCTTCACGGACCGCTGTCATGGACAGGTTCATTTGCGCCGGACATCCAAAACATTTACGTATATCGGAAAATGAAGACGCTTCAACGATCGGAATGAATGATCTGCCTGTCTATGGACGTCTATCAGATCCACGTTTAAAAGAACATCGAGGAGGGTAAAATGAGTAGTTTTAAAGATCGTATTATTCGCGCTGCCAAGCTGGATGTCAACTTGTACGAAGAAGTGGAAGCAGACAAGGGAGCAATGAGTCAGGCAATGGGGGTTGTTGTTCTTTCCAGTATAGCAGCCGGGATAGGAACCATTGGAAAAGGAGGGGCTGCCGGGGTTTTTACCGGGACGATCGCAGCCCTTATCGGGTGGTATGTCTGGGCCTACCTCACGTACTTTATCGGAACGAAAATCCTTCCGGAGCCACAGACTAAAGCAGATCATGGTGAATTGCTGCGCACGATCGGTTTTTCGAGTTCTCCTGGATTGATCCGGGTTTTTGGTATTATCCCGGGGTTGGGAAGCGTGATTTTTTTAGCGGCATCAATTTGGATGCTGGTGGCAATGGTGATCGCGGTCAGGCAAGCCCTTGATTATAAAAGCACAGCACGAACGGTAGCTGTTTGCGTGATCGGCTGGATCATTCAGGTGTTGATCCTGGCATTGTTGTTTTCTGTTTTGGGTGGTAACGCAAAACCGTTCTAAGCCATGGGCCTTTGCTTTTAATACCAGACAGTTAAATATTTATCAGCAGGTCGCTAAGTATGGTCAAAACAAACCTTTTTTAGCCAAAAACGAATCAAAAAAGAGCTTTATTTGTTACTGAGCGACTCTAATACATTGAAAATCATCAGTTGACATGAGGATATTCAAGGTATAATAGGTCTCCATGATTCCCAGACCAGAACCCTTCAGCCAAATCGAGGCTTCATTTAGAGTACATCCGGTCACTGCTCTGCTAGGACCACGGCAATGCGGTAAAACAACCTTGGCGCGGTTTATCGCCGAAAAAAGCCTCTCCACATTTTTTGATTTGGAAAATCCTGTGGATCTCCAACGCCTTTCTGCACCCATGCAAGCACTCAATGAGCTTTCCGGGTTGGTGGTAGTTGACGAGGTCCAAAGAAAACCGGAACTGTTTGAACTGCTCCGGGTGCTTGTGGATCGACCAAATCAAAACACCCGGTTTCTCCTGCTGGGATCAGCTTCGCTGAATTTAATTAAAGGCGTTTCGGAATCTTTGGCCGGAAGAATCGGATTTGTTGATCTGGGGGGGTTTCAACTTTGGGAAGCCGGGGCAGAATATCTGGATAGATTATGGATACGGGGTGGTTTTCCCAAAGCCTTCCTTGCTGATTCTGATGAAAGCAGTATTCAATGGCGTGAAAGCTTTATCCGGACGTTTCTTGAACGAGATATTCCTCAATTGGGAATCACTATTGCCGCGGAAACGCTTCGGCGATTCTGGACCATGGTGGCCCATTATCATGGACAGGTGTGGAATGCGGCGGAATTTGCCAGATCCCTCGGCACTAGCGAGAATACGGCGAGGAGATATCTTGATATCCTATCCGGTGCCTATATGATCCGGGTATTACCGCCGTGGTTCGAAAATTTAAAAAAACGCCAGGTCAAAGCGCCCAAAATATATATCCGGGATACAGGGCTATTGCACAGCTTACTGCAGATTTCAACATTAACCGACTTGCAGGGACATCCTAAAATCGGGGCATCATGGGAAGGGTTTGCATTGGAGCAGATTATCGGTGCTTTTCAAACCCGGGATGCTTATTTCTGGGCCACACACGCCGGCGCTGAACTTGATTGCATGATCATCCAAAAGGGAAAACGGCATGGCTTTGAATTTAAATACGCAGATGCGCCCGGGCGAACGCGATCCATGCAAATTGCGATAGAAAATTTAGGCTTGGAACATATGTGGGTCATATATCCCGGGAAACAAAAATATAAGCTTGACAGCAAAATTACCGTAATTCCCCTTGAGGAGATACAGCAGCTAAGGAAAAAATAAAGGAAAAAGGTGTCACATCCTGCGGGGGACATTGTTTTCCCATATTTTGATTTTATTGGCGCGCCCGGAGGGATTCGAACCCCCGGCCTACGGATTTGAAATCCAAGAAAAGAAAAATTTGATTTTTCAGTAATCTATACATGTTGAATTGATTATAGTATCTTCTGTATGAACGGTTTTGTTTGGAAATATTTTGTACTTGTTGTCCTTGATGAGCACCGTTCAGGCGCCACCCGGGAACAAACAAACGGCTGCGTTT
>CAZOEW010000049.1:0-19667 GCA_964578935.1 uncultured Desulfobacterales bacterium
GTGCGGGTAACTCTGCACCGAGGGTTCGAATCCCTCTCTCTCCGCCACCAATAATACCGGTGTCGACTTGAGTTTTATCGAATTGACCTTTTTTATTTGCCATCGGTTCTGTGATTTTTAACGCGCGCGTCTTTTTTATTTGTCCATAAAAATATGGCGGTGTTTCGGCTATGTTTCTTTCAAGCGGTTCACCATTTGATGACATCTTTGTCGTATTTTATGGAAAGCGTGATTCTGGCTCGATAGGTGACAATTTTCCCGTCTTCAATTTTCATGTCCAGTTTGGTTACTTCTGCAATGCGCAAATCAATAAGCGTTTCGCTTGCAGTTTCAACTGCGTTTGCAGCGGCATCCTCCCAGGATTTTTTGCTTGTTCCTACCAGCTCTATGATTTTGTATACGCTGTCACTCATATTCTCCCCCTTTCCAGGATAAACCATATTGGATCAAAGATATTATCTGAAAACTACCGAATAAGTGAAAACTTGTAAATAAAAATTTAATGTTGCTCTAACGGCTGTATCTGTTTTCTCTGCAAAAAAGCTGAACATGATTAATGGAAACCGGTTTTAAAATCAAGATTTTTTATCTGATTTGAACCGGATTTCATTTTGAAAAATCGCTATTCGATTTTTAATACAAGATTTTGATTATAAAAACCGCATTCCATCAATATATTGTGTTATGTTGGAAAACCGAGAAAATGGTTTTTCATTATCGCCTAACAACTATCGATTAAACTTGACAAATATTCAATTCCCTATTAATCTTCCTTTTTTTATATGAATCTAATTGAAATGATGGATAAATAAACAACTGAAAGGAGAAATTCAAAAATGGCGAAACTAGTTGAACCACATGGTGGTAAAGGCTTGACCATTTGTCTGCTGGAAGGCGCAGCGCTGGAAGCGGAAAAGAAAAAAGCAGAAGGGCTTAAAAAAGTAGAAATTTCACCTCGCGTTAAGGGCGATCTGATCATGATCGGTATCGGCGGCTTCAGCCCGTTGAAAGGTTTCATGACCAAAGCGGACTGGAAAGGTGTTTGTGAGAAATTCCTGCTCTCAGACGGTACCTTTTGGCCGGTTCCTGTAACACTGGACGTGTCTGCTGCTGATGCCGCCGCTATCAGTGAGGGAAGTGAAATTGCATTGGTTGATCCCAAGAACAAGGAAGTCATGGCTACCATGAAAGTAACTGAAAAATGGGCCATGAGTGACGCAGACAAAAAATATGAATGCGAAAAAATCTTCATGGGAGAGGGAACTCCGACTGCAGAGGAATTCTGGAAAATTGCAAAAGAAGATCATCCCGGTGTTCAGATGGTGATGAATCAGAAAGAAGTATGTCTTGCCGGTCCTTTGAAGGTACTGAGCGAAGGCAATTATCCGAAAAAATATGCCGGTATCTATCAGCGTCCCGCTGAGTCGCGAAAAATATTTGAGAAAAGGGGATGGAGTGAAGTTGCAGCCCTTCAGCTCAGAAACCCCATGCATCGGTCGCATGAATATCTTGCAAAAATTGCTGTTGAAGTCTGTGACGGCGTTTTCATTCACTCTCTGGTGGGAAATTTGAAACCCGGTGACATTCCTGCCGAAGTTCGTGTAAAATGTATCGATGCTCTCGTAAAGAATTATTTCATGGAAGAGAATGTCGTGCAGGGTGGATATCCGCTGGATATGCGTTATGCCGGTCCGCGTGAAGCACTCCTTCATGCAACCTTCCGTCAGAATTACGGATGCTCTCGTATGATTATCGGCCGAGACCATGCAGGCGTGGGCGACTTCTATGGCATGTTTGAAGCCCAGACAATTTTTGATAAAATTCCGACTCCCTCAGAGCCGGGAAAAGCACTTCTTTGCACACCTTTGAAAATTGACTGGACCTTCTATTGTAACAAATGTGACGGTATGGCTTCACTCAGAACCTGCCCGCATGACAAGAAAGACAGGGTACTTCTCTCCGGAACCATGCTGCGCAAAGGTCTTTCCGAAGGCACCGAAATTCCGGATCATTTTGGACGAGAAGAAGTTCTGGATATTCTTCGCGAGTACTATGCCGGCCTTACGGAAAAGGTTGAGATCAAGACTCACTCTGCTGCAACCGGCGGTAAATAAGTTATATCATACCGTGCAGTAGTGATTTATATTGCTAAAAAAAGAGGGAGATGCCGTTCGGCATCTCCCTCATCTGTTTGGTAAGAAGCTCTAATTTTTAATAATCAGTTTTGAATGGTCATAACGGCAACTGATCGACCTGGTTATTATGAGTCCAGTACCAGAAGGCTCTGTCATTTTCTTTTCTTCGTTTCAGAAAACCGGACTGAACAATCTCACGAATAACAGGTTCTACAATGGAAATTTTTTTGTTGCAAACTTCAGCGATTTTGTGTGCCAGCTGGGATGATATATCACATTCCATCGAATTGTCCGGAAAGTTGCAAAGTTCTTCGATCGTATCTTCTGAGAGCAACTTGAATATAATCTGATTTTTTTGTTTTCCCAGGTAAATCAGATGTTCATATTCGCTTGAGTTACCATTCATGCATCGTTGGAGGATTTTCTCCTCCTCTGCAAGGACCGCTGAGGTGTAATAATCATAGACGAATTTTTCGATTTCTTCTGCCGACAATTGGGAGGTGCAGGTAATGGCATGGTTGGCGTCGAATTGGGACCAGTCCTCGGTCAGGAGTTTTAAATCATATTGTTCGATATTTTCCTTAACTGTCGTCCCTGGAAATGGAGCCAAAAAATGATAGCCGTAGTCAATCTTTAACTCCTGCATAAAACGATGGGTTTCCATGAGGGTTTCAGAGGACTCTCCCGGAAGGCCGGCAATTAGCGACCCGAAAACATTCATTCCAACTTCCTTGCAATCAGCAACAGCTTTGCAGATCCGGTCAAGAGAGATTCGTTTGCGAACTTTATCAAGCAGCTGCTGGTTTCCGGATTCGATACCGAAAAGCACCGCATCACACCCTGCATCCAGCATAGCCTTGAGCATTTCTTTATTCACAGAATCCGCTCGTGCAAAGGCACTCCATCCGAAATGCAAATTTCGATTTTGAATTTCCAAACAAAAGGCATGCACCCGTTTCTGGTTGAAAGTAAAGAAATCATCGGCAATGTTCACTCTTGTAAACCCATAGTTCAAGATCTGTTCGATTTCATCAACAATAAGTTGAATACCGCGGTAACGGACCTTGGCGCCGACCATACGTCTGCCCTGGCAGAAAATACATTTGTTTGGACAGCCTCGGCTTGTAATAACGCTGACCGGAAAGCCAAGGGCCTGATATCGGGAGAGGTTGAGCAAGTGACGGGCAGGCATTGGAAGGTTATCAAGATCTTGTATGTGTTCACGCGGTCCGGTGTAAACCGGTTTGCCGTTCACCAAAAATGCGATTCCCTTGATTCGATGCCAGCTTTTGCGATCCTGGATAACCGGCAGAAGCTCCTGTATCGTAGCCTCCCCCTCGCCAATAACCATGAGATCAATTTCAGGGTACTGAATCAGGCTGTTATGAAAATCAAACGAAATATGAGGACCGCCCATGATCGTTATGGTATCTGGAAAAAACTGTTTGACAGTCTGAAGAATTGAAGCTGCCTGATAGAAGTTCAGGGTCACGGAGTTTAAACCAACAACATCCGGCTGAAAGGATTTTAATTCGGAGTATAGTTTTTCAGGTGTGTAACGCCGAACCAAATAATCAAAAATTCGAACCTCTGCACCGCTATTTTCAAATGCCGCGGCCACATAGCATAATCCAAGTGGCGGCGAAGGGAACTCTTCCAGGGGGTAAGGTGTAACGATCAGGGCAATTTTCATAAAGATGTCTGAACCTCTCACGGATTGAATTGTGAATAACAGGCCCCTCTTTTTGGTCTTGAAAACTCAAGAAGGCAGATGCGTGAAAAAAGGAGGCAACTGTTTATAAAAAAGTGTTTTTTCGTTGTCAATAACAATTCAGAAACGTATGCTGAAATCATGAAAGACCCTTCTGCTTTGAGTCTATACTTCCTTTCGCAGTGTTTCCATGTCCATTGAAAATTCAGGACCGAACGGCTTGAAAACCATTACAAGCGCCGGCATCAGAAAGAAGTCAGCCAGAAGTGCAACGCTTATGGTTGCCGCGACCAGTACCCCGAACTGTGCAAGACTATCCATAAGCGAGTTCAGGAAAACCAGAAAGCCGGAGACCAGAACAATGGAGGTAATGAACAACGCCCTGCCCACGTGAGTCATTGAACGGTAAAGCGCTTTCTCGTAATTCCCGCTTCTGCGAAATTCATGCTGATATCGGGTTACAAGGTGAATGGTGTCATCAACAACGATGCCGATAGCAAGGCAGCCGAGCATCAGTTTTATATAATCCAGTGGAATACCGGCCCAGCCCATTACGCCCAGCGTAATGATGACAGGAGAGAGGTTTGGGATCATGGACAGCATGCCGATTCGAACAGATCCAAAAAGTATGCACATCATAACGGCAATGACGGAAAATGCCAGCAGAAACCCTATAAGCTGGCTCTGCACAATATAATCGATCAGCCTGAACCACAACGCGCCCATCCCGGTCATGGCAGGCTTGATTCCATTGACGGGTCTTGACTCGAGGAAGCGATCGATCTCAGCGACAAACTTTTGAATTTCACTTGCATCGGCTAGTTTTGTTCTGACTTCCAGATTTGCGCTGGCATAATTTATTGAGATGTAATTCTCAAGTTCGTTTCCGCCGGACATCTCATAGATCAGCAGGTATTGAGCTGCCTGTTCCGCGGTTTCCGGCAGAATATAATATGCAGGATCTTCATCATGAAGGGATTTGTTGATATCCTTCAGCAGGTCAACGATAGAGTAAGTCTTCATGACGATGTCCATTCTGCCTGCCTTATTCTGCAGCGCTTCGATTTCACGCAGAACGTCAGGTTCCAGTATGCCGTCGGTTCTGTCGGTATTAAACACATAGCTGTAGCTGACCGTGCCGCCCATCACTTCATCTACACGTTGGGTTACGCGTTTAATTTCCAATTTGTCCGAAAATTCTGAAATAAAACTTGAATCAACTTTTAACCGGAAGACACCGGCTATCGCGAAACCAAATATGAACAGCGATACGATAAGTATCGTCAGCCTGTTCCGGATATCGAAAGCCGCAACAAATCGA
The DNA here is from genome assembly GCA_964578935.1 of uncultured Desulfobacterales bacterium. Taxonomy (GTDB): domain Bacteria; phylum Desulfobacterota; class Desulfobacteria; order Desulfobacterales; family SURF-7; genus JAQYVL01. Next base: position 5,168 of record CAZOEW010000049.1, read on the forward strand.
AGCAATTTTTTAAGAAGGGTATTGTCCTCATCGTTTTTATTTGATTTTTTTGGAGAATTTTTTTTACATTGTCTATTTCCGAAGGAAAGAAAAACAACAAGAAAAGTGACGGAAAGGATAAATGCTCCAGCAACGCCCACTGCACTGTATATGGAAAAATGCTTGATCGCTTTTATCGGAGAGATTGTCATGGAGGTAAACCCGGCAACCGTTGTCAGGCTCGTAAACATACAGGGCAAACCGGTCAGATAAATCGTTCGTTTTATTGCCTCCCGCCTGTCATTCAGAGATTGATGATAGGTCTGAAAATCATTGATGATATGGACCGAATCGGCAACTCCAACCGCAATAAGGACAGTCGGCAGCATGGAAAACATCAGATCAAATTTCCAGCCTAAAAAACCCATGAAACTGACGGATATAAGAATTGAGAGTCCTACCACAGCGAGCGGACCGATCATACCGGTTACGCTTCTGAAAAAGAAGGCAAACAAAATACCGATGACTATGAAGGTAATGATACCCAATCGTTCTGAATCTTTCATGGTTATAATGTTATATTCGGAATTCAGTTCAACATCGCCTGTGTTGTAAAATACGATCCCTTTTTTTTCGTACTCCGACAGGATGCTTTTTATGGCGACTGCTGTAGCCTGAGGGTAAAGGTTGAAAAGATCATTCCCTTTTTCAGGGTCAACCTGTATCTCTTCCGGCGGATCGATACTGGATTTGTGCATTTCAACGACAATCGCCCCAAACTGCCCGGATGCGTCTGCCAGACCATTCACATATAAAGGCTTGGCAAGAACCTTGTTTCGGATTTTCAGCATTTCCTCCTGATTTTCAGGAAAGTCTTTCAGGATGTCGTGGATAATCAATTCGCCCGGGCGGCCCTCAATGAATTCAGCATTGGAAAGCGAAAGGACTCTTTTGACAAAAGGAGCCTTTTTTTGAATTTTTTTTGAAATTTCATCTATGTCATGCATCACGCCGAGGTCCCAGACACCGTTTTTCTTGCCGGGCGCCTCATAAAGAATGTAGGCAATTTCATCGGAACCAAAGTTTTCCCTGAATTCAAGAAAGCGTGTGTATACCGGATCATCGCGGTCAAAAAAGGATTCAAAGCTGTTGTCAAAACGAACATCTTGCGCAAAATAGATGCAGATTGAAAAAACAGCCAGAATGATGCCGAGAACGATCCAACGGTGGTCATATGACCAGGCTCCGGATTTTTCAAACGTTCGGTTGAGTTTTTCTATGAGATTCGATCTGAAGCTGTTTCTGAAGGGGAGACGGTTCATACGGTTTTTCCTTAAAATGGACAGGGGGTGTCGGTTTCCCGATAGACTTCAGGCAGAGGTCACTTGATCGCTGCCTGAACGCATGAATCGGGAAATGAAAATGATCAGTACGATAAACTCACCTCCAAAAAAAAGGGGAAGACTTGTCAGCCTTCCCCTTTTGTCATGAAGCATCGGATTGTAATAACAGGCTGTCAGGCAGCCGAGGCCTGCTTATCCCTTTCCGCCCATGAATCATATGCAAGAGCTGTGGTTCGATAAACCAGATGCGCCAGCTTGGAGAACGGCAGGAACGCAAACAGATTGAACACGAACATCAAATGAATGAAGTATAACAGATAGGAAAGGAAAGCCATGTCTGCAAGACGTGTCATCTCGGTCAACATACCGGTAACACCAAGGCCCAGAACCAGACCCAAAAGATACCAGTCTTTGTAACTGCTGACCTGATCGGTTTTGCTCATTCGGTTCCTGATCATCAGAATTGCTCCGATGATCAATGAAACGCCTGCAACATTGGCAAGCCATTTGACCGGGTTCAGCTGGGAGTATGGGCCATGCAATTGAAAAACATAAAGCGCGACAAAGAAAATATTGGTGACAATAAAAAGCCCGATAAAGGAAAAGAGCACCATCATATGGGAAGTCGAGCGTTCCTTGTTTTCACTGCACTCGGAAAACTTGTTGTGTTTTAAAATTGTCGGTATCACCCCGATAAGGGCTTGAATAAAACCTTTCGCGTCAATGGTTTTTTTGTCCGTTTTTCCGGAAAGAAGTGCGTTTTCATGGATAGCGGTAATGAATTTTTTGAGTCCGAGCGCAAACACGGCGACAACAAAGACTGCCAGCGGAACAAAGATAATGTCTACAAGCCAGGTGTGAAAGAAATGGGCATGCACAATCTCTTCACCGCCCGGGGAAAAATTCAGCCAGTTTACTCCGAAAGCCTTGAGGATCAGACCCAGCACAATGAACACCACCGCAGGTAAAGCAATGAGAACGGGCAGTTTTTTTGGGTCATTTACCAGTTTGGACAGGAACTTCGGTGTAGCATACTCTCCAATCGCGTAGGAGCGGAGTGCAGCCAGGACATCACCGGGTTTTGCACCGCGGGGGCAGAGTGTAGAGCAGTCTCCACACTGGTGGCAGAGCCAGATGTCGTGGTTGCCGACCAATCTGTCCTTCAGGCCCCAGGATGCCGCGATCATCTCTTTTCTCGGAAATGGTTTATTGTCCGGTGATATGGGGCAGGCCACAGAGCATGTGGCACACTGGTAGCATTTTTTCAGGCTGTCACCCCCCAGCCCGATAATTTCCTTGATAAACCTTGAATCAGGCTCAATCAGATATTTGTCAGCCATAATAATACCTCCTATTAATGGCATTAAAAGCGTGTAAATGAATTGTAATCTTCAACCAGATTACCCGGAGAACAGGACTAGAATCCTTTGAACGGATTCGGGCCTAATCCCTCAACCTCCTCAACAAAATCATTGATGATCTGCGGAACCTTGTCATATTCATCAATGGCGATCTGGAACTGCCTTACCCTTTCTTCTTCAAGCGCCAGACTGGAGAGCGCATCACCGATTTTTTTCATTCGGATTTCGGCGAGTTCGCTTCCTTTGACAAAATGGCACTGGTAGTCATCCCCGTGCTTACAGCCCATGAGGAATACTCCGTCCATACCTTGTGCCAGCGCATCCTTGATCCAGATCACATTGACGGAACCCAGACACCTTACCGGAATCAAACGGACGTCGGCTGAAAAATGGAGCCTGTTCATGCCGGCGATGTCGATTGCCGGATAGGCGTCATTTTCACAGACAAGACCCAGGATTCGCAAGGGCGGTTCGGAATAATCATCTTCAGATGGGACCCCGATGGATTTAACCTGTGAACCGATACTGTCAATACTGTAGTCGGCAAACCCGATGATACGTTCGGGACATGCGCCCATGCAGGTACCGCATCGGCGGCATCGGCTCGAGTTCGGTTTGGGTGTTCCTTTTTCATCATCATCCAGAGCACCGAACGGACATTCCTCGGTGCAGCGTTTACATTGCGTACATCTCTGGAAAAAGAAATCCGGAAAGGTCATATCCCCGGACCTTGGATGCACGGAAACGCCGCGATTGACTGATTCGATGCACTGAATTGCCTTGAGGGCCGCGCCTGAAGCATCTTCAATGGATTCTTCAATTGTCATGCTGCGGCGGATACAGCCTGCCGCGTAAATACCGGTACGCTGGGTCTCATAGGGGAAGCAGATGAAGTTTGAATCCGCAAACTGGTCAAACAGGGCATTGTCACGGAAGCCAGGTCCCTGACGATAGGCAAGATTGATGACCGGGTCATCCGCTGTAACCGGAACCAGGCCGGCAGCCAGAACAACCATGTCAGCCTTGATCTTAATTTTTTCACCCAGAAGCGTATTGTCTGCTTCCACGATCAGGCCGCTGCCGTTTTTGGAAACGTTTGCGATGGTCCCCTTGGTCAGGAAAATCCCTTCATCCTGCTGAATCTTTTTGTAGAAGTTTTCCTGGAGACCGGGAGTGCGCATATGCTGATAGATTACATAGGCTTTTCCGTCTGAATAATCCTCACGAACATATTTGGCCTGTTTCAGAGAGACCAGACTGGTGACAGAACCGCAGTAATTAAAGTCAGCGTCATCATCTTTTCCAGGGCTCTGAATGAATACAACCGATTTTGCCTCCTTGCCGTCGGAGGGCCTGACAATTTTACCTTTTGCGGCAATCTCTTCAAACTGGGAGTTGGTAACAACATCCGGGGACTGGCCTACGCCTAAATGGGCGTATTGTTCGCCTTCAATTTTGTCGGGACGCCATCCGGCAGCCAGAATAACCGCACCAAATTTTTCGCCGGCAGGATCAAACTGCAGGATATCTTTTTTGCCTTTGTTGTATTCCTTGTAAATTTCGAAAAGTTTTTCAACGTCATATTCCTTACCGTTTTCATCCACTTTCATGTTTTCCGGAAGGGGATAGGGAACGTCAAACTCTGTTTTTTCGTTCGGTTTTTTTAACGTAACGGTAAAATTACCGGGTTCGCCCGCAATTCGGGCAACCACTGTATTGGTTTTTAACGTGATTCTTGATTCCGCTTCAGCCGCACGGATTTTTTCTGAAATAATAGAAGGGATCAGTTCTTCAAAGGGCGCTTCAACCGGCATCTGCTTTCGCATTTTTGCTGCATATCCGCCAAGCGCGGCTTCCTTTTCAACGACGGTAACCTCATAACCGGCTGCAGCCGCATCCAGCGCTGCGGAAAGGCCGGTGATTCCGCCGCCGATTACCAGAATCTTGCGGGTAAAGTTTTCCAGTTTGTAAGGCTCGGGGAGTTTGACTTTTTCAACCCGGGCCATACCCATTTTGATATAGTCTTCGGCCAGCATCTGGACTCGGTCAAAATGTTCTCCGTCACCCTTTTGTTCTTCCGTAAGAGCAGGATATTCCGAACGGGGGTGGGACCAGGCAACCTGTTCTCTCAGATTGACCCGCTCGATGATGCAACCGTCAAATTTGAATATATCAAAGTTGACGCGTCGTGAACAGGCTCCGATTATCAATGTGTTGGTTCCCTTCTCTTCGATATCCTTTTTAATCAGCTCAACACCTTCTTTGCTGCAGAGGAATGGATGGGTCTGGACCGGCAGACCTTCTTCTTCAGGCACACCGCACAAGTTTTTAATATCCAGTGCGTCTCCGATTCCACAGCCTGTGCAGATATATACACCATATTTTTTATCCATGGATTTTCCTCCTACCTCCTCACCAGGGTTTGAATCGCCTTTAGGGCCATACCGGTTGCATTCTGATTGGATGAAACCACATCAGCTGGTTTGTTGGCACAACCTGCTGCAAACATACCGCCTGTTGTAAAGTCATTCACGATAAAGCCGTCTTCCGTATATTTCAGATCTGCCGGAAGCTTGGCGTTAGCCGCAGTCGGCTGCATACCGGTTGCAAGAACCGCCATGTCGACGGTCTGCTTGATTTTTTCTCCGGTGACCGCGTTTTCAGCAATAACGGTAATCTTTCCGGTTCCTGCCTCTTCACTCACCTCGGCGACTTTGCCTTTGATCAAAAAGATATTTTTATCTTCCTTGATTTTTTTGTAGAATTTTTCATAGCGGTTACCCGGGGTTCTGAGATCAATGTAGAAGATATAGATTTTTGCTTCCGGATACCGTTCGCGCACATAGGTGGCCTGTTTCAGAGAGGCCATGCAGCAAATGTATGAGCAGTAAGGCAAATGGTTTTCATCCCTTGACCCTGCGCATTGTACAAATGCAATGCTTTCAGGTGCTTTGTCATCTGAAGGTCGGAGAATTTTTCCTTTTGTCGGTCCGTTGGGTGCAGCCAGACGTTCCATCATCATGTTTGTAATGATATTCGGGTACTGACCAAATCCCAGGTTGTCGATCCGGGTGGCATCGTACGGTTCCCATCCGGTTGCCCATACCACGGAACCTACGTTCAGATTAAGTGTTTTTGGTTCCATGTCAAAATCGATTGCGTTGTATTTGCATGCTTCCAGGCATTTTTTTGCATCGTCTGTCCCCTTGATCCGGGAAGAGATGGTATACCGCATGGGGAATGCCATATTGTGGGGCAGGTAAGCGGCCTTGGTTTTGTCCATACCAAAATTGAATTCATTTGTGATTTCGGTCTGGCAGGCTGCTTCACATGCGCCGCATGCCGTACAGTTTTCGTTGACGTAGCGCGGATTTAGTTTAATGGTAACATCATAGTTTCCGGGTTTTCCGGTTACCTTTACAACTTCAGCAAGAGTAAAAACCTTTACCCTTGGATTGTCCTTGATTCTTTTGAAGTTGATTTCAAGACCGCAAGTGGGAGGGCACAGCTTGGGGAAATACTGGTTTAGCTGTGAAACCCTTCCGCCCAGGTATGGATTTTTTTCGACCAGAAAAACTTCGTATCCGACTTCGGCAGCTTCGAGGGTCGTCGTAAGCCCGCTTATCCCCCCTCCGACTACCAATATGCTTCCGCTAGCAGGGGCCGCGTTGTCTGTTGTCATGCTATCCCTCCGTGCATAAAAATTATCATTTAGTCAAAAAAATTAGGTTTACGTTTAAAAATGCTTCAGAAAAATTCCCATAAGGGCGATATCCTTTTGGCGGATGTGTCAAAATCCGTAAGAATTTTATAGTGATGGATCTGTGATAAAATCCTTAGGCATTCTGACACAGATCATCATGCCCTGGATACCGCCCGGAAATGGGCGATATTTCCGAAATGTCTGTTTGTTAATAAAAACCTCCAGGCACCCGAAAGCGCCTGGAGGTATATTGTTTGACGACTCGTTCTCGTCATCCGGTTCTATGCGTCAAGGAATAATCTTTACATAGTCCACTTTCTTAAGATTCCACTCATTTGTATTTTTGTTGTACGTAGAGTTGGTGAAGCAGAACCAGTTTTTGTCATCCTGTCCAGGATAATCCGCCTGATAGTAGAATCCAGGATAACGGGTTTCTTTTCTGAACTGGATATGACGGAGATGCGCTTCAACCGTGTAGATTCTATGGTAGATTTCCCATGCTCTCATCAGTTCATGCAGATCACCGGCTGCCAGTTTCTCGCAGTCTTCACGCATGGTCTCCAGAAGGTCGAGTACGATCTCAAGGTTTTTGCTTGAAGTCTGATAGTAAGTAGCGGTTCCAGCACCATACTCGTGGGTTGCCTTCATCAGGCGAAGAGCCATTCCGGAAGGTTTCACGTATGCCGGGTTGATATCGGCAGCAGTGGTATAATTAAAGTTGTCAAGGAATACGCGGACAGGTTTGTAAACCAGGTCAACCAGCTCTTGTTTTGTCTCTTTGAGGGTCGGTTTGAAATCCGCATGATCGCGTATGAACTTAACCATTTCTTTTGCTGCGATACGACCTTCGGCATGAGAACCGGAGGAGAACTTGTGGCCGGAACAGGCAACACCGTCACCTGAAGTAAACAGACCGACGACAGTGGTCATCCTGTTATAGATTTTGCCCTTGTCGCCCCATTTGTAGCTAGCCGGTACCCAGTCTTCGTCCGGACCGGATGTCCAGATGCCGCAGCAGCCGGAGTGAGAACCAAGCAGATACGGTTCGGTCGGCATAACTTCGGAATTTTTCTTTTCCGGTTCACAGTTCTGAGCACACCACAGGTTGGCCTGTCCGCAAGTCATGTCAAGGAAGTCTTCCCATGCCTCTGATTCAAGATGCTTGAGCTCTTTCTTGTCCAAGGTCTTTCCGATTTCAGCCAGCGCAGAGACGGTGTCCATGATGATCGGGCCGCGGCCTGCTTTCATCTCGAACAGCATCAGGTGGTTACGGAGGCAGGTCGGAGTAATTGCGGCTGTTCCGTAAGGGGCGTATTTTTCCAGCTCAGCTTTTGCTGCAGCACCGCCTGCAAAGGCTTCGCCTAGACCGTTCAGGGTTTTGGCCTTGAACAGAAGGAACCACGCACCAACAGGGCCATAACCGTCTTTAAAACGGGCCGGGGTGAAACGGTTTTCCATCATGGAGAGTTCAGCACCTGCACGGAGAGCCATTGTATAGGTAGAACCCGCATTCCATACCGGATACCATGCTCGGCCTTTGCCTTCACCAACCGAACGGGGCTGATAAATGTTAACCGCACCACCGCATGCAACCATCATGGTTTTACATTTAATGATATAGACTTTATTTTCACGAACAGAGAAGCCAACAGCGCCGGCAATCTGCTTCGGGTTGTTTGCATCGGTCAGCAGTTCAACGATGAAACAGCGCTCAAGGATGTTGTCTTCGCCGAGAGCAAGCTTGGCAGCTTCTGCAACGATTCTTTTATAGGACTCACCATTGATCATGATCTGCCATTTACCGGTACGAACCGGTTTTGCACCGGATTTCAGGGTGCCCATTTTCTGGCCCTTTTTACCGTCCAGGTTTTTGTTGTCTTCGGTTTTTTTCCATATCGGAAGTCCCCATTCCTCGAACAGATGGACAGAATCGTCAACGTGGCGTCCGAGATCGAAGATAAGGTCTTCACGAACAATACCCATCAGGTCGTTGCGTACCATGCGGACATAATCATCCGGTGTGTTATCGCCAACATATGTATTGATCGCTGACAGACCCTGAGCAACCGCGCCACTTCTTTCCATGGCAGCCTTGTCGCACAGCAGGACAGTCTTGTCTGCCGGGAGCCACTTTTTTACTTCAAAAGCGGTTCCGCATGCAGCCATGCCACCACCCACGATCAGAATGTCCACTTCCCGCTCTTCAACTTCCGGATCTCTTACGGCTTTAGTTTCACCCAAAGGTTTATTTGGTAATGCCATTTTATATCCTCCTTAACTAAATGTAAATTCGATATCAGTCAGTATTTCGAATCAATTTTGAAAGACAAATTCGCTTAAACAGTTGCAAGAGGTTTAACAAGCTTATAGCCGTCAGCCTCTTCTGTTGAAAGCAGTCCTGAGTCAAGGTTTTTACCTTTCAGACTCGGGTACGCGTTTGCCTGGCCTTCAGGAGTAGTTCGAATGGGGAACTTAAAGCGTTTGATTGTTCCGTTTCTGAACTTACAGGTCCACATAACGTCTTCCGTACCCATCATGGGCATAATGCTGCTTCCCAAAGGTACAAAGTCAGAGTATCCTCTAACCTCGATCGCCTGGGTGGGGCAGATTTTTACACAGGAAAAACATTCCCAGCACTGATCCGGCTCCTGATTGTAAGCCTTCATCGCATTGGGATCCAGTACCATCAGATCATTGGGGCAAATATACATGCATGCTGTTTTATCCCCGCCTTTGCATCCGTCACACTTCTCAGTAATTACAAAGCTTGGCATTGATATACCTCCTAAGTTTTGCGTTGTAATGATTATAACTAAAACGTTAATCGATTTACTTCAGTGGAACTTTGGTTTTTTTTGCACCCCCCTTCATAACAGTGACCCTTCAATAATTCTTGAGGGTTTGAATGGATTGTTTTTCAGTTAAATATCTTAAGATTTTGATCGATAAAATTCAGCTATAAAAACCGGTAAAGCCTTTCCGCGGGCTTTGCGGAATCCGGACGATTGAAACCATATAACTATTTGATTGATAAGGCTGTTTTCGTGAAAATGGTAATAACCTTATATTGTAAACCAAAGGGGTAAATTAGCATCCGTAAAAATGCTTGTCAAGTACTTTTGCATCGCTGATTTCCATAACTTAGTGACGATCTGGGGTGTTTCGATTTCATTCCAATATGTGGAAAAATTTAAGAGTGATATAACAACATATGGTATTAATTTTCCGCTTTTGGATTTCAGGGTTCAGGGATATCGATTCCTTTTTTTGCCGGTATTTTTGGGCGCAAACCAGGACTCATGGATTTGTGATATGCAAAACCGAGACGTTATCTCCACCTGTCACGGGCAAATTGAATTCGCATGGATTTTTTCAAAAATAGATGGTAACGATGATGATTCAGGGTTACTCTGATTGTATGATTCAATTTGCTAAAAGAAAGAGATGTTATGAATGACGAGATGGTCCCACTCTTGCTGGATGATCGCTTCAGCTTTTCATGTTCCAGAGATGTTCCATGTTTCAACGAGTGTTGCAGGGATTTGAACCAGTTTCTTACACCGTATGATGTCCTGCGCCTCAAAAACGCTCTTGAAATGACTTCAGGTGACTTTCTTTCGGAATACACCCTGCAGCATACCGGCCCGGAGTCCGGCCTTCCGGTGATTACCTTGAAACCGGCTGACCAGAGAGATCTGATATGCCCCTTTGTTACCGAAGACGGCTGCCGGGTTTATGAAAATAGGCCTGCTTCCTGCCGCACCTATCCCCTTGCGCGTCTGGCGTCCCGTTCACGGGAAACAGGGAGAATTACCGAACACTGGGCACTTATCCGGGAGCCTCACTGCCGGGGATTTGAACAGGATAAAACCTGGAGTGTGCGGGAATGGATACAGAAACAGGGTCTTTTGGCGTATAATGAAATGAATGATCTTCTCGTGGAAATTATCAGCCTTAAAAATCAACAGGATAAAGGTCCACTGGACATTAAGTCCAGGCACGTTTTTCATATGGCATGCTATGACATCGACCATTTCAGAACGCATGTTTTTGAAAAGAAGCTTTTCAATGATCCGGCGATGGATCTTGAATCCTTGAAAGAGGATACCGCGCTGTTAAAGTTTGGAATGGAATGGATCAGGCAGACGGTTTTTAAAGGATAGGGAATTCATTCATGGTAAAAAAGGACAGGGTCGCTCTTGTATTGGGTGCTGTAAAAGGTATTGGAAAAGGGATCGGGCTCGCCCTCGCAAAGCAGGGGATCAGGGTTGCACTCACCTATTATGACTGGGAAGAGAGCCTCGCGGAGATGCAGGAAGATTTCAAGGCCGTGGATCAGGATCACCTTATAATAAAGGTAAATCTGCTGGATACGGAGCGTATTCCCGATTTTGTAAAACAGGTGGCGGATTATTTCGGAAGGATTGACATCCTCGTGAACAATATCGAGCGGGGAGGCTGGCCAATCGTTCACGGCCCGTATGTTCGGGAGCAATGGGATCTTGAATTTTCCACAACCCTTAGGGCAAAGCAGTGGGTTTTTGAGGCGGCCCTGCCCTATCTTAAAGCATCAGGCGACGGGCTTGTTATCAATTTTTCTTCCATTGCAGGGATTGTCGGAAGATCCGGTCCGGCGAGCTTTCTTTTTAATGAAGGATATTCTGCGGCAAGCAGGGGGATTTCTCTTTTGACTGAAACCTGGGCAAGGATCGGTGCTCCCGATGTGAGGGTCAATGAAATTATGCTCGGGATAATTGAAACAAGGCATGGGGAGAAAACCAGAGGATGGAGGCTGCTGAAGGCTGAGCAGCAACAAGCGATCGTTGAACATACCCTGTGCGGCCGCACCGGCACAATTGATGATGTGGTAAAAGCTGTTCTTTTTCTGGTAAAGGAAGCACCATTTATGACCGGCAGCGTAATCCGCCTGGATGGCGGGTATGTTCTCGGCGGCGAGAAGGTTGCACCGATGCCGGAGGGCGTCGTTTAGATGTCCATCCATAAACGGTTATTTTGTCCGATTCCTGCGTCAGACTCAAATTTTAATCCTGATTTTCATCTGGTTGACGCATCGATTTCTCACCGTTTTGTTGACAGTCCCAAAAGTCCATGATACAAAAAGTCAATAGTTGAAGCAATATTGATTGATTCGTTCGATATCCATTAATTCAATTTTCGGGGGAGGATGATATGGAGAAGAAGGATCTGAAAAAACTGCTTGCCTCCTTGGGCATTGCCGGCCTGATCGGGATGGGCGGAGTCACGCTACCCGGTGCACATGCGGGCAGTGGATGAGGCGCCAAAACCGGTGCAGGTAGCACCGAACAAGAAGCCAAACCACCGGCTGGCAGCGGCTGAGGCGGCCACAAAGGCAGCGCAGTTAGCGCTGAAAAGCAGGAAAAAATGGAGCAGATGAAGACCGAAGAGCAATCTGCCGAAGAAAAAGCCAAAAAGGCCGAGGAGGAAGAGGCCGAGACCGTTAAGAAAAAAACCGGAAAAAGCGGCTGAGGCGGCAACAAATGATCATGCAGGATGCATGACAACAAATCATCGATGATCGGAAACCACCAAGGGCTGGCAGCTTCAAGTTGCCGGCTCTTGGCATTTTCTACCGCTCAAACGAATTCCAGAAATCGGAGTTTACATGTCCACGCATGGTTTCAAAACAGACTTTCGAGAGCATTACCCGGTTTGTTTTGATCTCTTACCGGATCTTGAAAATATTTTGGAAAAAGACACAAGTTTGTCGGAAGCTCTGGATCGGCATCCTGAGAGGTGCCGCCGATACCCCTTTCTCTTTGATCTGGCAAGAATTGAGGAATCACGGCATCGCTTGTTGACATCCCCACCATCCATTCCGGAAAGGATAACGCATCCCGTTGTCAACCCGGCCCTTGAGCTGCTGCCAGTGAATTGGAAGCACCTGTCGGAATTCTTGTTCGATCGTTCCGCGGTTCCAGCACCCTGCAAGGGATATGTGCTTGTGTTTATAAGACCCGGTAAAAAAAGTGTCGAGGTTCGCTGCGCCGAAGCCGGAGACCTTCTGGCGCTCAAAATCGTGGCTGAAGGGATCGAATCCCGCAAGGCCGCTGCCGAAGGTGGTGTTACAGTAGGGGCTATTGACAACGTCCTTTATCGAGCTGAGCAGCTCGGCCTGATCCTGGTGCCGCCGTCGAGAATTCGGCGTCCTCCAAAATTCCCGAAAGGTGAAGTGGATAATCCTGAGTTTTTTTCATCTACGACCTTTACATTGCAGTGGCACATCACCCAAACCTGCGACCTGGACTGTCGTCACTGTTATGATCGCAGCGATCGTGAAGCCATGTCCCTTGAACAGGCCCTAAAGGTACTCGATGATCTTTACGATTTTTGCCGGGAACATCATGTGTTCGGTCAGGTGTCCTTCTCCGGCGGGAATCCCATGCTTTACCCTCACTTTGATCGACTTTACAGTGAAGCTGCCGATCGCGGTTTTATGACTGCCGTTCTGGGTAATCCAATGCCCCGAAATCGCATCGAACGAATACTGGCAGTTCAAAAACCAGAATTCTATCAGATCAGTCTTGAAGGATTGAAAATGCATAACGATTATATACGGGGTAGCGGCCACTTTGACCGGGTGATGGATTTTCTAAAGCTTTTGGGTGAGTTGGGAGTCTATCGCATGGTGATGCTTACCCTTACCCGCGACAACATGGATCAGGTCTTAAAGCTGGCCGATAGACTGAAAGGAATTGCTGAGTTATTCACCTTCAACCGACTGGCAGCGGTGGGCCGAGGGGCTGAACTTACAGCAATACCTTTTGACAGGTTCCCCGATTTTTTAGCCCGGTATATGGATGCTGCTGTTACGAATCCCTGCATGGGATTTAAAGACAACCTGTTTAATCTGTTGCGCTGGCAAAAAGGGCTTCCACTTAACGGTGGCTGTGCAGGTCACGGATGCGGGGCATCCTTCAACTTTGTCGCTGTACTGCCTGATGGCGAAGTACATGCCTGCCGAAAAATGCCTTCCCTGATCGGCAACATTTACCAGGAGCGATTGAATGACATTTATTACGGAAGCGCTGCGCGTCGCTTTCGTGACGGATCTGAGTCGTGCAGTAACTGCCCTGTTCGTCCAGTATGCGGTGGCTGTCCTGCTGTCAGTTACGGCTTTGGCCACGATATCTTCAATGAACCAGACCCTTACTGTTTCCGAAATAATATGATTAAAAAACAGGAAAAACGTTAGTGACGGCATGTAATGGTGATCGTTTGTCCCGCCCCTGAGTTTAGACCAAAACTAAGAACAATTCAGTTTGAAAGTAACAATTTTTCTGATCACAGCGATTGTGAATTGGAGTTAAACTCGGGGGGCAGGTCACTCTAATTGGATCACAAAGGGGTTATCATATGGGTTACAAAATTAAAAATGTTAAGATGGAAGACGATTAAAATTTGTCCATCGTGTGGATACTAAGATTGGTTTTCACTCTATGTTCAAAAAAGAGAGCGGTATCACCAAATGGCTTTTCATCTGCCAATCCTGTCATAAAGTTTTTAATATAGGTTTCACTGTTTAGTATAATATCTATGAAATCCTCAGCATCCCGGTTTATATGAATCTTTGCACTAAGTTGCTTAATAACGATATTTTCATTAAGGGGGTCACTACAAGCTCAAACATCATTTCGGCTATTGGATTGTAGGATCGGTAATATGCGCCCGGATAGTGGAATATTTGTCCGCCAAATCCCATTTTGAACATGGTGGGTCCATAGAATGGATGGACTTTTTGTTGCTCAGTCAAGGGCATTTTTTGTCTAAGGCACTCGGCAATGCCGGATTCAATCTGAACAATGTCAAAAAATTTAAATCAATTTTCTTTGGACCACTTAATTAAATTCCAATAAAGAAATTGATTCGGTCGTATTCGTGCATCTTCACCCGACCAACCGTATTTCCAAAAGCGAACCGTGGACCCAAAAGGAAATATCAGTCCTGTCGAAATTACTCTATTGGATTTTTTAACCAGAAATAGTCGTACCCAGCCATTTCGTGGTGCCCAAACGAATCGGTATCAGCCAAGAAATTGTTCCATTCTCTATCTTCATGTTTTGTAGAAATTGTTG
>CAZOEW010000050.1:0-19447 GCA_964578935.1 uncultured Desulfobacterales bacterium
TCTCCAGGTTTCCAGGGTTTTTTCCGGTACAAGCTTTGCGAAGGGTATCTCCCCTTCGATCTGGGTGTAGGTTTTTTCAAGCTCCTGGTATAATGCGACAGCGATTTCTTTGATACTTTTATCTTCGACATCGATTCCAATCGATCTGGCAACGGACTGAAGCTTTATCGGATCTTTGATGCTGTAGTCCGTAATTTCGCCGTTTACAACCTCCCGGAAGAGATTGAGCACGGCCATACCGTGGTCTGTATGGGAGGCTGTTCCGCAGGCAACCATTCTCGCAAAATTTCGAGACATAATTGTATCAATATCCGCCCCGCAGACGCCTACCTTGCCATACGGGTCTTTGGAATTGAGCCGGCAGGGTCCCATTGAACAGTGCTTGCAGCAGGCGGAATCAGCACCGATCGGGCAGGCCTTCATCGATGCGGCGCGGTCAAACGCGGTTTCCACGCCGTCCCGTTTGGCCTTTTCCAGCATCTGGATGGTTGCATCACAAATGCTTACGTTTCTCGGCTCAATGCCATCCTTCTCATCTTTTGTCTTACTCATTTTTTCCTCCCTTCATGGAATGGATTGTGTTTTCTGTCCGAGTGAGTTGACTATATCACTGTGTGGTACTATTTTAAATAATAATGATGGTGCTTGATTTGTCAAGCAAACCGGATATCATGATGTTAACTATAAGCAAAAACCGGGCCGGTGTTTGATCTGAATGAAAATTTTCTGTCTTTACCGGACGCCTGAAAACAGGACGCTTCGATAGAATCGGTAACAATAAAATATACTTAACAATCAACATGACAACCGGTATTGGACCTGGCATGATAATTGATTGTTTTAAAAAATAAGACACATTTCAGGTTGAAATGTCAGGACCCTGATCTTGCTGAACCCGATAACGTCCGGAATGACATGATATCGCATCGGGTCGTGCAAGTGCAAGTTCGGCAGGCGAATGAATACGATATTGCCTCAGCAGGAGATTTTTTGCAAATAAAAAATAGAGCTCAGCCATCAGATTGACAACAGTGTCCGGAAACTAAAAGAGTGTCATGCCGGTTCCGGCTCTTCTTGCTGGGATTGATGCACTTGAACAAACAACCGTTACTGAACCGGGAGGAGAGTATGCAACATCATAAAGAAACTCCAAACCGTTTGATCGATGAAAAAAGTCCTTACCTGCTGCAGCACGCCCAAAATCCGGTTGACTGGTATCCATGGGGAGAGGCTGCTTTTGAGAAAGCCCGGAAGGAGGATAAACCGGTTCTGGTATCGATCGGATATTCTACCTGCCACTGGTGCCATGTCATGGCCGCGGAATCTTTTTCAGACACGGGTGTGGCTGAACTGATGAACCGCATGTTTGTCTGCGTTAAAGTTGACCGGGAGGAAAGGCCGGATCTGGACAAGGTCTACATAACCGCTGTTTCCGCTTTGAACGGCTCTGCGGGGTGGCCGCTGAATGTTTTTCTGACACCCGGCGATCTGAAACCTTTTTTCGGAGGAACTTATTTTCCGAAAGAGCCTCGCCCCGGTATGATTTCCTGGCCGGAGCTGCTTGTGCAGATCGGAAATGCCTGGCAAAACAACACCCAGCGCGAAAAAATTTTCAGATCCGCGGAATCTGTTTCAGCGGCATTAAAAAGATATTTTTCCGAAAGTCAAACTCAGGAACCGGACGAGAAGTTCATGGATGCCTCCCTGATGGACAGAGGGTTTGCGGTCTATGCGGCAAACCATGATGGAAGAAGGGGAGGGTTCGGCCACGCACCCAAGTTTCCTTCTCCTTCGATCATCAATTTTCTGCTGTTTTATTCGAAATTTTCAGAAGCAGACAACCGGAGATCAGATCAGGGAAGGGCAGCTCTCGATATGGCCTGCCATACCCTGAGAGCCATGGCAAAGGGGGGGATTCATGACCACATCGGAGGCGGTTTTCACCGGTATTCCGTGGATGCGGACTGGCATGTACCCCATTTTGAGAAGATGCTTTATGACAATGCACAGCTCGTCCGGGCCTATATCGAAGCTTTTCAGGCGGGAGGGGATGAATCTTTTTTGAAGATTGCAGAAAAAACGATTGACTATGTCCTGAGGGACTTGACGCATCCGGACGGAGCCTTTTTCTCAGCCGAGGATGCGGACAGCCTTCCGGGATTCGTTGCGAGCGGCAAGAAGGAAGAGAAGAAGGAGGAGGGGGCGTATTATGTATGGGAGGCCGAGGAGGTGAAATCGATTCTCGGGCAGGAGCCTTTTGATATCTTTGCCTTTCTTTACGGGCTGAGATCGGACGGGAATGTCATGTCAGACCCGACTGGAGAATTCAGGGGCAAAAACGTGCTTTTTGCCGCGCATACGGTAAGCGAAGCTTCTGAAAAGTTTCAGAAACCGGAATCTGAAATTGTTACGATGCAGCAGCAGGCGCATGAGAAGCTGTTTGACCATAGAGCCGGCCGGCACAGGCCCCATCTGGATGATAAGATCATTACCTCCTGGAACGGCCTGATGATTTCCGCTCTGGCCCGGGCATACCAGGTCACCGGCAATCAGCGCCATAAAGATGCGGCGGCAAAAGCGGCTGAATTTATATATACGAATCTCTATGAAAAAAAATCCCGTCAACTTTTTAGAATCTGGCGGGATGGCGAGCGTAAAATACCCGGGCTGGCTTCGGATTATTCTTTTTTGACTCAGGGCCTTATTGACCTGTACGAGGCGGATTTCAACCCTCGATGGCTTGACTGGGCAATTACCCTCGCCGAAGAGCAGATCCGTCTATTCTTTGATGATGGAAAAGGCGGCTTTTATATGACCCGCGAAGGTCATGACAGAAATCTCCTGCTGCGCGTCAAGGAGGAGTCGGACAATGTCCTCCCGTCAGCAGGCTCGGTTGCCGCTGCTTCTCTGCTTCGGCTTTTCAATATTACGGGAAATGTGAATTTTCGAGAAAGTGCCTTGAAGACAATCGCATCTGCGGCTTTCGTGATGAGCAAGCATCCGGATTTCGCTCCCCAGATGCTTGTTACCCTGGGGACATTTTTGTCCAGACCGGTACAGATTATCATTGCCGGCAGAGAAAAAGACGCCGGCACAGAAAACCTTTTGAGAGTTGCGCGCGGGACTTTTCAGCCGAACAAGACGATTCTACTGGTCGACGGAGAGGATAAACGGGAAAGTTTGTCCGGATATCTTGAAATAATAAAACATATCCAACTGGTAAACCAAAGACCTGCAGCATATGTCTGCTTTGATCATACCTGCAGGGAACCGGTCACGGATCCTGGAAAGCTGGTCGAACTGTTGGAGGCGGTAAAAGCATCTGCCTCCGGGATTGTTCATCCCATGGAACAGGATGGCGGGATGACGGAATGACGGAACCGGGAAATAGCCTGGAACGGGAAGTCTGTTCAATCCACCGAGGAAGTTCTGATTTTCTTGGCTATCCAGATGCCGATATGGTATGTACAGGGCTGACGACCTCCTCCGGGGTCCGGTTCCTCTGCACGGAAGGGAGTTTCGGCAAACCAAAAACGATTGAAACAAAATAACGGATTATCCGTCAACCATGAAAGGGAAAACCGCTATGAATCATGAAGAAGTCAAGGTCTACTCGCTGAGCACCTGCGGTCATTGCAGATCAACCAAAAAACTGCTTAGCGAATGCAACATTAAATATGAGTTTATCGACGTCGACACCCTGGAAGGAGAAGAGCGTAAAGCGATTATTGAAGATGTGAAAAAGGTGAATGAAAGATGTTCTTTTCCTACCATCATAATCGGTGATAAGGTCATCGTGGGATATAAGGAAAAAGAGATCAAGGAGGCGCTCGGCATCTGATGGAAACTGAAAAACTGTATGAAATGCTCAAAAAATCTCAGGAAGCAAAAGGGTATTATTTCAACAGGGACCGGGAAAAGGTTTTCGAACTGCTGGAAGCCCTTACCGTGAACAAGGAGCGTTACGGGTACATGGCCTGCCCATGCAGGCTCGCCTCAGGAGACCGCGAGGGCGACAAGGATATTGTATGCCCCTGTATCTACCGCAAGCCTGATGTTGAGGAATATGGCAGCTGCTATTGCAATCTTTACGTTTCTAAGGAATGGAACGAGAACCAGATTGAACATGAATATGTTCCAGAGAGGCGGCCGCCCGAAAAAATCGTTTTCTAAGCCAATATTATTTTGAATTTTATCAATCTTTTCGCTTTAGCCGTAGCCCTTGCGATGGATGCGTTCGCTGTTGCCGTTGCTTCCGGGATCACTCTTCAACATGTCAGCCCCCGGCAGTTTTTCCGTCTGTCATGGCACTTCGGCTTATTCCAGGCAATGATGCCGGTTATCGGATATGGCGCCGGTCTGTCCATACGGACCCTTATCGAAAGATATGACCACTGGGCTGCTTTTGGCCTGCTTGCATTTGTAAGCATGAACATGTTCCGATCCGCACTTGAAAAATCCGAAAAGCGTGTATCGCGGAATGATCCCACAAAAGGTTCGAACCTGGTGCTGCTTTCGGTTGCCACCAGCATCGACGCCCTCGCGGTGGGGTTGAGTATGGCATTTATCAATATTTCAATATGGTTTCCCGCTCTTGTGATCGGCATCATTGCGGCGATATTCACCGCGGCCGGGCTGCTGCTTGGAAGCCGTGCGAGCAGATTTGTTTTTCTTCAACGGTATGCTGAATTTGCCGGTGCCGGAGTGCTGATCGCTATCGGGGTAAATATACTCCGCGAACATGACGCATTGGCCTCGATCTTTCCATTTTGAACGATTCTGAAATGAACAGCGGAAACGATCGTATTTTGATGTCTTTTAATACACCGGTGTCTCATAATATTGATGAGACATGCCTGGTATTTTGGCACAATAATTGATATTTGGTGAAAAGTATGGTAGAAAACGACCTGCTCGTATATTGAATTTTTCGACAATTCATTTCTTCAAATAAAGCTGAAAAATCACAAACCGAAGATTCCGAAAAGTGGAGGGAAAATGACCAAAAAATTAAAACAGGTGTGCAAATGTGTCAATTGCGGAAATGAAGCGGAAATGGACTTGACCTGCTCACTGGCTGAATATGAAGAAGCAGCCGAAAATGCCAAGGCAGCGGATGAAAAGAAAAAGAAGATCGGCTCAAAGGTGAAAGCGACAGGTACCTGTACTCACTGCGGCAATGAAGCAGATATGTGGATCGATATCTAACCGTGTTTCCATTTATGGATCAAGGCGTTCCGCTGCAATATTGAACAAACCCGTCAATACATGACAAACATACAGGGAGTTTATTATGGAAGAGTGCAGACCTATTCTCAATACCGGTTTAAGGGGATTCTCCGTTGCAACGACCAAAATAAGCGATGTGGATGGTGCCGCAGGGAAATTGTCCTACAGAGGATACCTGGCAAAAAACCTCGCGGGGGTGGCGGAATTTGAAGAGGTTATATTTCTTCTTCTCTATGAGAGGCTTCCGGAGAAAAAGGAGCTTTCGGAACTCAAATCTCGATTAACGGAAAATATGCATGTTCCGGAAGTCATCATCAAGGCGCTGAAGTCAAGTCCGAAAGATGCCCTTCCCATGGATGTCCTGCAGTCAGCCGTCACCATGCTGGCTCATCATGACCCGGACGTCAGAGAGTATTCCCGGGAAGCGACCTTGCGCATGGCAATCCGTCTTATCGCTAAAATGCCGACCATCGTTACGGCATGGGGCAGAATTCGAAACGGCCAGTCACCGGTTCAGCCTTCTCCTGAACTCAATCAGGCGGCAAATTTTTTGTATATGCTGAATGGAGAAATGCCGGATGAAGAGATCACGGATTTTTTTAATACCTGTCTTGTTCTTCACGCAGAGCATTCCTTTAATGCTTCAACCTTTTCCGCACGTCAGGTTGCTTCTACCCGGGCACACATTTATGCCGCGGTAGCCGCGGCAATCGGGTCGCTTTCGGGTGAGCTTCATGGGGGCGCAAACACCCGTGTGATGCAGATGCTGCTTGAAATCGGTTCAGTTGACAGGGTCGAGGGTTATATTGAGCGGATTCTGGAAACCGGTGGCAAGATCATGGGGCTTGGACATGCGGTATATCAGACAGATGACCCCCGGGCGCACATCCTGGCGCCCATGTCCAAAAAGATGGGAGAGCGGACAGGAGACCCTACATGGTATGAACTTTCCAAAACTCTCGAAGAGAAGGGAAAGGAAGCCTTTAAACGTAAAAAGGGAAAAGAGATTTATGCGAATGTGGATTTCTACAGCGCGTCCCTTTATTATTACATGGGAATACCCGTAGATCTATTTACACCGGTTTTTGCAGTCGCCCGAGTCGTAGGCTGGGCAGCCCATGTTATCGAAGAGCAGTTTGGAGGGGCCGGCGCAAAACCGGTACTATATCGCCCGGACGCGGAATATATCGGAGACTATTGCGGTCCGGATGAATGTTCCTTTATTCCACTCGATAAAAGATAAGATAAAGAAAGGAAAAGATGATGAAAAGATGGGAATGCACGGTGTGCGGATATATTCATACAGGAGAAGAACCTCCGGAGACGTGCCCGGTATGCGGTGCCGATAAAAGCAAGTTTGTGGAACTTCCGCCTGAAGAGCCTGTACTTTCGAAACCTTCGGCAACAAGAGACGATGCGGCTCAAACCAGCGAAACTTCGGCCGGAACAGAATCACCGTCAGGGCTTTACGGCCTCGTATCCGGTCTGATGACCAGGCATCACGCTCACCCGATATCCGTGCATATACCCAACGGTGTTGTGCCGCTGTCGGTAACATTTATCATTCTGGCCTCGATATTTAATTTTTTTGAACTGACGCAGGCCGCGTTTTATAATCTTATTTTTGTGTTGCTGTCCATGCCGCTTGTTCTCTTTTCCGGGTATAATGACTGGAAGCGAAAGTATGGCGGAAACATGACAACGCTCTTTATAACAAAAATGATATGCGCAGCTGTTGTTACCCTCACTGCTTTTTTGATTGTGATATGGCACGTCATCAATCCGGAAGTTGCCATGGCGGGTTCGCCGCATCGATTTTTATTTATTCTTCTCAATCTGGTTATGCTTTTTGCCGCAGGAATCGCCGGATTTCTCGGCGGCAAGCTTGTCTTTCGCGATTAGCCGGTGTCCTGGTTTACAGGGGAATCAATAACAGAGAGGAAAGTAAAGATGAACGATCAACAGGGAGAAGGCAGAAGCATTCTGGACGCGCAGCAGGAGATCAGAAAGCTTTTTCAGAATCTTTCCCGTGAAATTCCAATATTCCTGTTCGCGCAGCCGGGAAAAAACGATCTCTTTTGTGACTATGCACGACAGGCAATCCGGTTTTTTCGTCAGACGACCGATAAAATTACGTTGCGGGAGTTTAACCTTGATCACGAAAAGGCCTTGAAGTGGAAAGTGGACAGATCCCCGACCATCCTTTTCGATCCTGAACAGGTTCATATCAAATGGCTTGGCGCTCCGCTGGGTGAAGAGGCAAGAATATTTCTTGAGGCAATTCTTCTTCTGGGAAGCAGGCAAAGCGGGTTGAACGAACAGGCCGGAAAAGTACTTCAGCGGATTGATTCCCCTAAAAACATCAAGGTTTTTATCAGCAGCACCTGTCCGTATTGCCCTCAGCAGGCCATGAATGCTCTCCGGGCAGCCATTGAAAAGCCGGATCTTATATCTCTTGAGATTATCGACATTCAGGCCAATGCGGATCTTGCCGATGCCTATTCGGCCCAGTCGGTTCCGCAGACCTATGCCAACGACGTGCTGATTGCATTGGGAGCACAATCCGAAGAACTTTTTATGCTCTCCCTTGAGAAAATGGAGCAGCAGACGATTTTCATACCCGAGAGTGATGCTTCCGAAGTGGAAACCGATCTTGTGGTTGTCGGCGGGGGGCCTGCAGGGCTTACTGCAGGAATATACGCGGCCCGGAGCGGTTTGAACACGGTAATTATTGAGCGTGACGCGCTGGGCGGTCAGGTGGCGACCACTCCTGTTGTTGAAAATTATCCCGGCCTGAAACAAGTGGGTGGGAAAACGCTTGTCGACATCATGGTGACGCATGCGCTGGAATATGTAAAAATTTTTCCAGGCGAAGAGGTCGTTGAAATCAAACCTGGAAAGAAGCTTGTCGTAAAGACAAACAGGAGAAAGTTCATAACCCGGTCGCTTCTTCTGGCTACCGGCGCCAGCCATCGAAAGATCGGACTCCCGTCAGAGTCACGACTGGCAGGGCATGGCGTCAGTTATTGCAGCACATGCGACGGCCCCCTCTTTGCCGGTAAAAAAGTGATACTTGTCGGAGGCGGGAACAGCGCTGTAACCGAAGCGCTTCACCTGAAGAATATCGGGGTCGATGTCACCCTGGTGCATCGGGGCGACGGCTTCAGGGCTCAGAGTGTGCTGACCCGTAAACTTTCCGAGTATGATATTCCGGTACTGCTGAACACGGAAGTAAAAGATATCGGCGGTGAAAAACAGGTTGAACGGGTTGTCCTGAAAAACAATAAAACCGATGAAACGTCTACGCTTGAGGTGGCCGGGGTGTTTATTGCCATCGGCTATGATCCGGAAGTCGGTCTCGCACAAAAAGCCGCGATTGACCTGACTCCTGACGGGTATATCCGCCATGACAATTATCGAACCAATGTACCGGGAATCTATGTGGCCGGAGATGTCGTCGGCGGATTCAAACAGATTGTAACGGCAGCCGGGCAGGGTGCAGGTGCCGCGATGACGATTTTTGAAGATCTGATCAATCCGTTCTGGACCCAAAAACGGAAGTAGCATTGGAGAGAGATTGATGAAATCATCTGATTATATGAGGCCGGTCAAGGCAGGCGGTCAGGAACTTTTTATATATGATATCCATGTTCTCGAAAAAAAAGGGATTGCGGATATCGGCCGCCTCCCGTTTACGATCCGGATCCTGGTTGAGAACCTGCTGCGCAAACTGGACGGGCGTATCGTAACTGAAGAAGATGTTTTGAATATTTCCAGGTGGCGGAAACAATATGACAGACCGGTTGAGATACCGTATCATCCGGCCCGGGTTCTGATGCAGGACTTTACCGGTGTTCCTGCTGTTGTGGATCTTGCTGCCATGCGGGATGCCATGGCGGAATACGGGGGAAGGCCTGAGGCGGTCAACCCCATAGTTCCCGTGGATCTGATTGTGGATCATTCCATCCAGGTCGATTATTTCGGCACTTCCGGGTCATTGAAAAAAAATGTGGATAAGGAATATCAGCGAAATCGGGAAAGGTATTCCCTGCTGAAGTGGGCTCAAAAAAGTTTTGACGCATTTCGCGTCGTGCCGCCCAATGCCGGGATATGCCACCAGGTCAATCTGGAGCATATCGCACAGATTGTCATTAAAAAAGAGGAAGAAGGAAGGAATATCGCCTTTCCGGATACATTGGTAGGTACGGATTCTCATACGACAATGATCAACGGAATCGGTGTCATGGGCTGGGGGGTCGGCGGAATCGAGGCGGAAGCGGTCATGCTGGGACAACCCTACTACATGTCCATTCCGGAGGTGATTGGTGTAAAGCTGGTTGGAGCATTAAAAAAGAACATCGCTGCGACGGATCTGGTTTTGACGGTCACGGAACTCCTTAGAAAACACCGTGTGGTCGAAAAATTTGTTGAATTTTTTGGACCTGGATTGCAGAACCTGACGGTTCCGGACAGGGCCACCATTGCCAATATGTCTCCTGAATACGGGGCCACGATGGGATTTTTCCCGGTAGATCAGAAGACGATTGAATATTTCGAAATGACCGGCAGAAAGGATCATGCCGCCGTGGTCGAATCCTGTTCCAAAGCGATGGGGCTTTTTTACAAAGGAGATGAAAATCCCGAGTATACAAAAGTTGTTGAACTGGATCTGGATACCATAGAGCAGTCCGTTGCGGGCCCGGCCCGGCCTCAGGACAGAATCTGTATTCGGGATCTGAAAAAAAAGGTTCAATCCGATAAAACCGGATCCAGAGAAAAAAAATCCGGTTTTCATAAGCCTGATGAGCAAATCAGGGATGGGAGTATCGTCATCGCCGCCATCACATCATGCACCAATACATCCAATCCATTTGTGATGACCGGTGCCGGGCTGTTGGCCAAGATGGCTGTTCAGGCGGGGCTTCGCGTTCCCCCCCATGTAAAGACATCCCTTGCGCCCGGCTCCCGGGTCGTTATCGGCTATTTGAAAAGCTCCGGCCTTTTGCCATATCTGGAAGCGCTTGGTTTCCATCTGGCGGCGTTTGGCTGTACGACCTGTATCGGCAACAGCGGCCCCCTTCATCCGGATATTGAAAAACAGATAGCGGAAAAGGGACTGACGGTTTCATCGGTTCTTTCCGGGAATCGAAATTTTGAGGCCAGAATCCATCAAAGCGTAAAGTCCAATTTCCTCATGTCGCCCATGCTCGTGGTCGCGTTTGCGCTTGCAGGAAGAATCGATATCGATTTTGACACAGAACCGATTGCTTTTGATCCAAATGGCGTGCCTGTCTATCTCAAGGATATCTGGCCCGAAGATTCCAGTATTCTTGAGCTTGTCAGAGAACATGTCCTGCCGGATCTGTTCGTGGATGAATACAGCCGTATTTTTGACGGTGACGAATTCTGGAACGATCTCCCGGTACCGGAAGGTAAAACCTTTGGCTGGAGTGAGTCCTCGACCTATATTAAAAAACCGCCTTATTTTGAAGATTTTGAAATCAATCTTAAACCCGGAAAGGACATACAACAGGCCAGAGCCCTTCTGGTGTTGGGCGATTCTGTTACCACCGATCATATTTCTCCGGCCGGTGGCATTCCGGAAAAGTATCCAGCCGGCAGATATCTTGTGGAAAAGGGCGTTCAGCCGGACGATTTTAACTCCTACGGATCGAGGCGGGGCAATCATGAACTCATGATGCGCGGTACGTTCGGAAATATCAGAATCAAGAATATCCTTGCCGCCCCCAAAGAAGGAGGGATTACACGAAAGCTGCCGGAAAAAACGGAGATGTTCGTATATGATGCAGCCGTTGCCTATCAGCAAGATAATACGCCTCTTATTGTGATCGCGGGCAAAGAATACGGCACCGGGTCGTCACGGGACTGGGCAGCCAAAGGCACCCTTCTTTTAGGTGTCAAGGCGGTTCTGGCCGAATCCTTTGAGCGCATCCACCGGAGCAATCTGGTCGGGATGGGTTTGCTCCCTTTGGCATTTCAGGAGGGTGAAAATTTTTCAAGCCTCGGGCTGAAAGGATCCGAAAAGTACTCCATTTTTGGAATTCAAGAGATGAAACCGCGCAAAACGCTTCAGCTTGAAGCGGAGAAAGAGGACGGCAGCAAGATCAAATTCACCGCTGTATCCAGACTGGATACGGAGATTGAAGTGGCGTATTTTCAACATGGCGGCATTCTGCAATATGTGCTCAGGAAAATTTTGAGCGAGTGAACCGCTGCCTGCCTGGCTGAAAGAGGCTGGTTCTTTTTTGAAGATCGTTTAATTCAGATACACATATTGCGGGCTTTTTCATCAGATTCATTTCAACGTAAAGGATTTTTTGTATGACTGAAAAACCGACCTTCGAAAAAACAGAGGACAGGATTCAGGCAGTAGAGAACGAAAAATCCGAGCGCAAACATGCAGAAGGGGAGCTGCGGGAACGTGAGGAAAGGTTAGCCCTGGCTGTCAAAGGCTCCAGCGTGGGTATGTGGGATTGGAATGTCAGAACAGGAGATCTTGTATACAGTGAACACTGGGCAGGGATGCTGGGATACAAATTGAATGAACTGGAACCCAATATCAATACACTTGAATCCCTTATACACCCGGAGGATAAAGCCGAGGTGAGGAAAGCCTTATATCGGCATTTTAAAAATCGCGATTTCCAATACAATGCGGAATATCGTTTGAAGACCAGGTCCGGTGGTTGGAAATGGATTAACACTCGAGGCAGCGTTGTTGACTGGGACGAAGAACAAAAACCCTTACGAATGGTCGGCATTCAGATCGACATCTCTGATCGCAAGAAGGTAGAAGAGGAGCTGCGCAATGAGAAGGAGTTCACCGAGACCGCTTTGAATGCTCAGCAGGATACTTTTTTTCTTTTTGAGCCTGCAACCGGTAAAGCCATTCGCTGGAACCGGACTTTCAATGATATCACAGGATATACCGATGAAGAGATAGCCGGGATGAAAGCGCCGGACGCATATTACGGCTCCGAGGACCTGAAGCGAGCTTCCATTTTTATTGAAAAGGTTCTGAAAACAGGAGTCGGTACGATAGAGCTGGAACTGATATGCAGGAATGGCCGTATGATCCCCACGGAGTATAAGATTTCGGCGATCAAGGATGAGGAGGGTAAACCGAAATATCTTATCGCCATCGGTCGAGATATCACCGAACGCAAACGGACAGAGAAAGTTTTAAAAGAACAGAACCAGACACTCAATAACATTCTCGGAAATGCCGGTGACGGGATTTGCGTATGCCATAACATCCCTGAATCACCTTATGTGAAGTTCACTCACTGGAATCCCCGCATGACGGAAATCATCGGCTATACCATGGATGAAATCAACCGGCTCGGCTGGTACCAGACGCTGTACCCTGATTCGGAAGTTCGGCAACACGCAATTGAACGGATGTCAAAAATGCGTCAGGGCGATGATTTGCTTTCTGAAGAGTGGACAGTAATGGCCAAGGCCGGGAATCAAAAGGCGCTTTTTATAACCACAACGGTTTTAAAAGAAGATAACGGCAAAATTTATGTTCTGGCACTGATGCAGGATATCACCGAACGAAAGCGGTCGGAAGAGGCGCTGCGTGAGAGCGAGGAGAAATTTAAAATATTGTTTGAAAACGCTCCGGAAGCTTATTATTTGAACGATTTGGAAGGAAATTTTATCGACGGCAATAAAACAGCCGAGGAGATGCTGGGATATAAAAGAGAGGAATTGATCGGAAAAAACATGCTGGACGCAGATATCCTGCCTCCGGATCAAATACCAACGGTCGCAAGGATATTGGAGAAAGGTGTTGAGGGAAAACCCGCAAAATCTGAAGAGCTTCAACTAAAAAGGAAAGACGGAAGTCTCATATCCGTAGAAGTGAGCGCGATACCCATACGATTAAAGGGGAATAAAATTTTTGTGGGAATAGCACGGGATATTACAGATCGGAAACGTTTGGAAGGAAAGCTCCTCCAGGCACAGAAGATGGAGGCCATTGGAACACTTGCCGGCGGTATCGCGCATGATTTTAACAATATTCTATCCCCCCTGATCGGTTATGCCGAGATGCTGAGAGAGGACCTTTCCGTCGATCATCCATTCCGGGCCAACGCAAATGAGATGCTTCATGCCGCATTGAGAGCAAAAGATCTGGTACAGCAGATTCTTACCTTCAGCAGAAAGTCGGAGTCTGAAATAAAACCGATAAAGCTGCAGCCGATCATTAAGGAGGCCTTAAAACTGCTCCGATCATCGATTCCGAAAACCATTGAAATTCAGCAGCACATCGATGCCGGATGCGGTGTCATCAATGCTGATCCAACGCATATCCACCAGATCGTCATGAACCTGGCTACAAACGCATATCATGCAATGGAAAATACCGGCGGTAAGCTCACCGTTGCGCTTAAACAAACCCGCATTGAGCGAAAATATTCCGCATACTTGGATTTACTTCCCGGGATGTACGCGCAACTCACGGTTGCTGATACGGGTATTGGTATTGAAAAAAGTATCTTAGACAAGGTGTTCGATCCCTATTTTACGACAAAAGAAAAGGGTAAAGGCACTGGATTAGGACTGTCTGTTGTACACGGAATTGTCAAAGAGTACGGCGGCGATATTCGCATATACAGCGAAGTCGGTAAAGGAACGGATATTCGTGTTTACATTCCGATTATTGAAAGCAGGGTTGAAAAGAGAGTCGAGCATACAGATCCGATTCCCGGGGGCACGGAAAGAATACTGCTGGTTGATGATGAAAAGGCGATCATCAGCATGGAACAGCAGCTGCTTGAACGACTGGGTTATCATGTGACCATCCGAACCGGAAGCATTGAAGCGCTGGAAGCATTCAAAGCCAACTTCGACAGGTTCGATCTGGTCATCACGGATATGACCATGCCGAATATGAACGGCATCCAGCTCGCACTGGAGATAAAAAAAATCAAGGCCGAGATTCCAATCATTATTTGTACTGGATTCAGCAGCCAATTGACCCATGAAAAATGCCGGGCATTGGGCATTCAAGGTTATGTAATGAAGCCGGTTTCAATTCGAGAGCTTGCGGAAACAATACGAAAAGCGCTTGAACCATCCGGGAAAAGTTAATGTAAATTACCCCAGTGCCACATCCAGCATCATCATCACTGCAAAACCGAGCATGGTGCCGAGGGTTGCAAGGTCTCCATTTCCTCCTACCTGGGATTCCGGGATAACCTCCTCCACGACAACGAATATCATTGCGCCGGCCGCAAAGCTTAAGGCATATGGAAGAATTGGAAGAAAAAAGATAATGGCGACCGCACCGATAACACCCGCGATCGGTTCGACAGCTCCGGATAGCTGACCATACCAGAAGCTTTTAAGCCTTGACATCTTTTCACGCCTCAGGGGAAGGGCAACGGCAATTCCTTCCGGAAAATTCTGAAGACCGATCCCTATGGCAAGTGCAATCGCGCCTCCGATTGAAGCAGAAGCATTGCCTGATGCCGCGGCTCCGAAACCAACACCTACGGCAAGTCCTTCCGGGATGTTGTGGAGGGTGACGGCCAGCACCAGCAGCGTGCTTCTCTGCCAGGATGTCTTTACACCTTCGGAATCACTGTCAGGCAATCCAATGTGGAGATGCGGAAGTATTTTGTCTACGATACGCATGCATACGCCGCCTCCCAGAAATCCGACGACAGCGGGAAACCAGCCCGGGATGCCTTTCGCTTCCGCCATTTCAATGGAAGGTGCAAGGAGGGACCAGAAGCTGGCGGCAATCATGACACCTGCTGCAAAGCCAAGCATAAAATCAAGCAGCTTGCGATTAATCGTTCGGGTAAAAAAAACGAATGAGGCTCCGGCAGCCGTAACACCCCATGTGAAGAGCGTTGCAATCAAGGCCTGGGTTGTTGGATTGAAATTCTGAAAAAAGGTTGTCAGGGTTGAATCCATAACAGTTCGAAGCCTTCCGGCGAGAATTTTTGATTTTTTTCGAATTTATCCGGTTTTCGAACTCAGCCTTTCAAAGAGTTCTGTTTCAAGGTCTTTGATTTCAGCCATTTTTGTTGCGGCTTTTTTCCAGACATCTTTTGATTTCGGATCTTCTGATGCTTTTAAAAGCAGATCGGAGAGCATCGTCCAGTTTTCGGCTGACTTTTCAGCAAGAGAGATGACACTTTTACTGACGATATCAGGTAGAAGATGATGCGCCCAGTCCAGAAAAGTCGCATACATTTTCCGAAAGTTTCCGCCGCCGGTTCCAAATTTTTCAATGCACTGGGCATTGTAAACAGCCAGCTTGCCGCCATCTTCTCTTTCATGCCAGCGTATCAGATCATTTGTGAATTCTGTTAACCCCTTGATTCCGGTAGCGACAAACGTGCTTTCATCTATGGTGGCTCCCAGCAGTTCCATCTGGGATTTATCCTTTCCACTCATGCGGTCAACGTTTCTCTTGAGGGCCAGAATTGCCGCTTCTTCAAGAGAATTTTTGACATTTGTATCAAAGAATTTTCCCCATAGATTGAAAGTGGTGATTCCGGTATCCGGATTTCTGCTTTTGGCAAGCGCCTTGTAAGAGCATATTTGGGGTTCCGGATCGATCCGGTCAGCGATAAAGGCGGATTCGTGCTGGTCATCAAATCCCAGCAGAACAAAACGATGGGCCGGAAAACGAACTTTGTAATCGCGATAGTCAAGGAAAAAAATATCGCCGGTGAGCATTGTTGGGAAACCTTTTTGAACCTCATCCCGCACATCCATCCATGCCTTATGGTTATCCAGCTCAGGCTGCTCACGGTAGTCTATGCCGAGTGATTGAGCGGCATCGGCTTCCATGGTGATACTGCGGCCGAAAATCGACACAGCCGGATCAAATTTTTCGCTTTTAATGAACATGGACTCAACGCCGGATCCCAGCCCGAAGGTCACCTCTTCGCTCAGTTCCAGATCGCAGTAATAGTGCAACAGGTTTCTCATTGCGGTGCTTCCGCAGTGCTGGCCGGGTATATTCCGATAATTTTCAATAATCGTTTTCATAGAGCCTCTTGCGGGATTTTAGAGTGAAAAACTTTTTAAATCAATTCTTGAAGGATATACGTATCAATATATGCAGGGATTGTAAAGAGAGGTTTCTTCTCTGTGCCGTACCGCCCTGACCGGGAAGCGTATTTTATGGTCTCCCGGGCAGGACGACGCTTGTCAACTTTCTTCCATTTTTTTCTGGACAGTCGGAACTCTGATTTTCTGGCCGGGCTTCAATTGGTTGAAATCCAGGGCGGCATTATATTTTTGAATCAGCCAGAAAGGAAGTTCAAAAGTTTGTCGGCAGAGGAACCAGATGTTATCGCCCTTGTCAACGGTGTAAACTGTCTCACCGTCGATTCGATAAACAGAAAAAAAATCTTCTTCCATTTCTTTATGATACTCGTACCGCTTTTCTTCGAAATCCTTCCGGCTCAATTTTGCCAAAGGGATTTTGATTTTTTTGTTGGTCTGGATCGGATCACTGTAGCGGAATCCATTTAAGCGGCGGATGGTCTGGGTTGGGATTCCGAGCCAGTCCGCGTAATGCCCCAGGGTTTCCTCGGCTGCCACCCGGATAATGCCGATGGTTCGGGCACCGTCGGTGAACACTTTCTCGATTTTAAGATCACCCGTGACCACGGCGATGTTCACTTCAGGTTCGGGGGCTGAAGCGGGAAGCTGGGTTTTGACCAGCGGAAGAGAAGGCGGAGCCGTTTCCTCTTCCGCCACCTTTGGTTCCGGCGCTTCGGGTTTGGATTTTCGAACCTCGGCCGGTTTTTCAGGGCGACTTTCAGCAGTGGTTGTGGACCGCTGTTCAAGGGGGTTCACGGATGCAGCGGCCAGCAGGATGCTTTCCTCAGATGTCGGTATTCTAAGGTTCTGCTTTACATAAACCCTGGCCCGGGGTCCAAGCCCGTTGGCCAATATCAAATCCGAAAGTTTTACGCCGTGCGCTTTGGCGATCATGCCGGCGGTATCGCCTTTCTGGACAAGATAAAACCGGCTGGGCAGCTGCTCGGTATGCAAAAGCGCTTTCGGCATACTGCCTGCCATTACAATCGTTTTTTCCGGGAGGCGTAACCGATACCCTTTGGGGATAAGTTTCTGCCCAAGAAATACGGGCTCTCGTAAGGCCGGATTCAGTTTCCGAAGAGCTTCCATATTCGTGCCGTAAAAATCGGCCGAATCCTCAACCGAGGCATATCCGGGCAATCTGACTTCCACCGTCTTCACCGGCGCAGCCAATGTCAACTCTCCGAAATAGCGTTGATAATCCCTGGCCACTTCCCGGGCGGCCAGAAATTCCGCGTAAAAATTACGCGAAGCAAAACCAAAGCTTCGGCCGGTATATTCACTGAGAATCTTTTCGAAGTTATCGCCGGCGATCGCTTTAGCCCGAGTCATACCGTTTACCCCGTGATTGTAAGCGGTGATAGCCATGGGCCAGTTTCCTAGCTTCTGATAGTTCTCCTTGAGATGCGCTGCCGCTGCATGGGAAGCACTAATGGGATCCCGGCGGTCATCCTGTACATAATCGATGGTCATATATTTTTTTCCGGTGCTGTGGGTAAACTGCCAGATACCGGCGGCGCCGAATTTGCTGTAAGCCTTATAGTCAAACGAGGATTCCACATGGGGAAGATAGGCGAGATCTTCGGGCAGGTCATGGCTTTGAAAAATCGTTTTAATCGCTTCAATATAGGCTCCGGAACGGATAATGCCCTGGCCGAACCGGTCTTTTTGTCCCAGCTGAAACCGGATACGGTTCTGCGCTTCGCGGAAAGCATCTGTGGTAGCCCTTTCTCCAAACAGGGTAAAAATTTTCTTTTCTTCTTTGGATGCCGGTTCCTTGCCGCCGGCCAACGTCGATAGAATGGCCTTATACTTTTTTTTTACCCATTTTATTTTATTTTGATTCCGCTTTCCAGCACCGCGATTCTTCGAATCCTCAAGTTCGACAATTTCATAAATGATGTCCAGATTTCGATCATCATGAATGATCCCTTGATGTGTGGTATAGCTGGAATATATCTTTTTCCAGAAATTCACGGCTTTGCGTATGCCCGGATAGACCGGAAACGGATCATTGAGCGACATCTCTGTTTTCGCCCCGTAACTACTGCCGCAGAGTACCATTGTCATGGTGATGAAAAGCATCACCGTGCGATAAACACCTAATTTCATGTTCCCCTCAATCCCCGGAATATTGTTTTTAAAGAATTGCATGAGCCGGTGAACCCGGTTTGGTCTTAACCGCTTTTGCACCAGCTGAAGATACGTCCTTGCTTATCGATCTGGTGGAGGAGTATGATTAAAATTCGGTCACGTGTCAATAACAGAGCAGTTAAATAAAAGCATATCAGGTTAACCATTGTTAAGCCGGCTAAAGAGCCTGAATCGTTACTGGGCAGACCACAACCCGGTAAAGAAATGACGTGCATTGACACCAAGATTCCGATGATTGTACCCGCCTTCCTGAATGATAAGGGTGGGCAACTTAAGTTCACCGATCAGTTTACCGTTTAAATGAAAATCTTTCGCTTTCAGACTCCAGGATCCGGTTGGATCTCCCTTGGCGGTATCAAGTCCAAGAGCGATTATCAGGAAATCCGGGTTAAACCTTCTGATTCGTTCCGCAGCCTTTTTCAGGGTGTTATGGTACAGGGCACCGTCACAGTTTTTCGGCAGCGGGAAGTTGAAATTAAATCCTTTTCCGGCATCTGTTCCGGTTTCGTCTTCAAATCCACTGAAATAGGGGTACGCGATATTGGGATGGCCATGAATGGAAACGGTCATGACATCTGCACGATCGTAAAAAATATCCTGCTGCCCATTCCCATGATGATAATCCACATCAAGAATCGCCACCTTCCCGTAGACGCTCAGGTAGTTTGCGGCAACGGCATTGGAGTTGAAATAACAAAATCCGCCAAAGGATTGACGCTCGGCATGGTGCCCGGGAGGGCGAACCAGCGCATAGATTAGCCGCTGACCATCAAGAATATGATTGGCGGCTGTAAGGGCGCAATCAACAGCCCTTTTTGCTGCCAGAAAGGCGTTGCGGTTCAGGGGTGTAAAGGTGTCAATGCAGTAATAACCGGCCTTGATGAGAAGCTCTTTCGGAGGGCGGGCACTATTTCGAATGGGAAATACGTATGGGTAAACCGATTCATCCGGTTTGATAATCGCACAT
>CAZOEW010000051.1:0-19236 GCA_964578935.1 uncultured Desulfobacterales bacterium
ACCATTTTTAAAAACATGATGAAACGAATATTCAAACTGGAAAATAGGCATCACGTCCTCATCGGACTGGTAAAAGAAAATATTTTCCGGCTTTTTCTCGCCAGCTGCTGCATGATCGTTGGTGCAGCCACGCAGGCACTGGCAGCCTATCTGGTCAAGAATGTGCTGGACGACATCTTCGTCAATAAGGATGTGGATATGTTGACATGGCTGCCTGTTGCCATTGTTATCGTCTTTCTGATCCGAGGTATCGGAATGTACGGACAGGAATTCTTCATGAGCTATGTCGGAGAGGGGATCATTCGACGACTTCGGGACATGCTTTACGATAAGATAACCGATCTTCCGCTTGCTTTTTTTCACCGGGAAAAAACCGGTGTGCTGATGTCCCGTGTTACCAACGATGTTAATATTGTAAAGAACATGATGTCAAACGCCGTAACCGGTGCCATGCATGATTTTTTTAAAATTATTTTTCTGGTCATAACGATTTTCTACCTGATCTGGGAGATCGCTATTTTCGCAATTATTATACTTCCTCTTGCATTTTATCCAATCATCGTTTTTGGAAGACGCGTGCGGCGGGTAAGTACAGGGTGGCAGGAAGCCATGGCGGATCTCAACTCTTTTCTTCATGAAACATTTTCCGGAAATAAGATTGTTAAGGCCTTTGGTATGGAGAAGTTTGAAAAAGAAAGATTTTTCGAAAAATCCGGAAAAGTTTTTCGCCTTGAAATGAAATCCGTCATCGCCAAAGCACTTTCTTCTCCGGTTATGGAGATTTTTGCAGGGATCGGGATCGCGTTTATAATATGGTACGGAGGTTCACAGGTGATCTCCGGTTATTTAACGGTGG
The DNA here is from genome assembly GCA_964578935.1 of uncultured Desulfobacterales bacterium. Classification (GTDB taxonomy): domain Bacteria; phylum Desulfobacterota; class Desulfobacteria; order Desulfobacterales; family SURF-7; genus JAQYVL01. The sequence goes on from CAZOEW010000051.1 coordinate 857, forward strand.
GGACCTTCATTGCTTTTTTAACCGCGGTTCTCATGCTGTATGAGCCGGTAAAAAAGCTGACCAAGCTGAACAATTCACTTCAGGAAGGACTTGCCGCCACGGATCGTATCTTTGATATCATTGAAATGGAATCGGACATTAAAGAAATCGATAATCCGGAAGAGATTATCACCCAGCCTCACCGAGTTGTCTTTAACAATGTTTTTTTCAAATATGACAGCGAGATGATCCTGAAGGGTATCAACCTTGACGTTCAAGCCGGAGAAGTACTGGCGCTTGCAGGTACGAGCGGAGGCGGTAAAACATCTCTCGTAAATCTGATTCCCCGGTTTTATGATGTCAGCAAGGGTTCAATTCAGATCGATGGTATCGATATTAAAAACGCTTCCATTTCATCACTTCGAAAGCAGATCGCCATTGTCACCCAGGAACCGATCCTCTTCAACGACAGCGTTCGCAATAATATCGCTTATGGAAAGCTCGAGGCGTCAGACAAGGAGATCGAAGAAGCAGCTCGTGCAGCATATGCATTTGATTTTATAATGGGATTTCCCAAACAGTTTGATACCAATATCGGTGAATTGGGCAGCAGGCTCTCAGGGGGAGAGAAACAGCGAATCTGTATTGCGCGGGCGCTTTTTAAAAATGCGCCCATATTGATTTTGGATGAAGCCACCTCTTCCCTGGATGCTGAATCGGAGATGCTTGTACAAAAAGCCCTTGAAAATCTGATGAAAGGGCGAACCACGTTTATCATTGCTCACCGTCTTTCAACCATCGGATATGCGGATCGGATTGTTGTTATCGTTGACGGCCGTATTGCCGAGCAGGGAAAACACGATGAACTTCTTTCCTTCAGGGGAGAATATTACAAACTGTATCAGATGCAGTTTGGCAGCGGAAATTGATTTTACAGGGCGGCTTTTGAGATTTTATGATGCAGAAACTATCAATTATTATTCCAGCCTATAATGAAGAAGACCGAATCGTCGGGACCTTGGCAAAGACGATTTTTTATCTGAATGAACAGGATTATTTGAGCGAGATACTTGTCGTCAGTGACGGAAGCAGGGACAATACCGGAACGGTGGTCAACGGATTTGATCCCGGGAAAAATGTTACGATCAAATTTTTTGAGTACCACCCGAACCAGGGCAAGGGATATGCGGTTCGATATGGTATGCTTCAGGGGGCGGCTGAAATTATTATGTTCATGGATGCGGATTATTCCGTTTCCATGGAAGAAGTGGAAAAAGGATTGAATCTGATTGATCATGGTGCGGATATCGCGATTGCTTCAAGGGCGATTCAAGGATCCATTGTTTCGCATCACCAGAATTTCTTCCGGGAAGTTTCGGCAAAAATCTATACATTCATTCAGAACTTCTATCTTGGCATCAACTACCGGGACACCCAGTGCGGCTTTAAGCTTTTCACCCGAAATGCAGCGCAGAAGCTTTTTTCTGAGCAGAAGTTGAACAGTGTAATATTTGATCCCGAGGTTCTCTGGCTGGCTAAAAAAGCCGGTTTTACAGTAGCGGAGTTTCCGGTCGAGTGGAAACATATGGAGGACTCGCGAATTCAGTATGATAGCTTGATGAAATCCCTTTTTGTGTTCCAGGAACTTTTAAGAATAAAAAAACTCCACAAAAAATAAGCAGAAGCTTTTTCCAGATCAATGAATCGTTGAAATTGAAATCCGGTTTCGGTCGTTCGTCAACAGCGATCTATAAGACAAAGTTACTCATTGTGCGATATCGAAGAGAGAAGGAGCGGTGGTTATGAAAGCATGGCTGAACGGTAACCTGGTTGACTGGAGTGAAACAAATGTATCGGTTTTGTCACACAGCTTCAGCAGGGGCTCAGGTATCTTTGAAGTGGTAGATATCGTCAAGACGGTTAATGGCCCGGCCTTTTTTGGTCTCAAGGAGCACGTGGACCGATTTTTCAATTCCGCGCGTCTGACCTATATGGAACTTCCCATAAACAAAAATGAACTGATCGAGGCTGTCATGGAAACAGCAAAAGTAAACAATGTCTCTTTTGGAACATCCAAATTTTTCGCATATTACCCGGAAATTGAAATGAGACTGGTGCCTGCAGATCCTCGCGTCAGCATTGCGATTTTCAGTGTTGATTTTGATGCATTCGGAATTACGCAGGAAGAACTGTCCGCTCCCATAACGGCCGGTATCTCTAAGTTCAGAAAGAATCACCCGGAGACAGTTCCGGTTCATGCCAAAGTTGTCGGAAACTACGTCAATTCATACCTGGCTCAAATGGAGGTGGCGAAACGTGGATATGATGACGCGATTCTGCTGGATACACTTGGTTTCGTGGCTGAAGGGCCTTCCTCCAACATTTTTTTTGTGGACAAGGATACCGTTGTTACACCGTATATACGGAATGCACTGCCGGGAATTAACAGGATGGCGGTCATTGAAGCGCTGGAAGAGATGAGATGTCCAATCAAGGAAAAAGATATTTCGTCTGATGAGCTACACGCTTTCAGCGAAGCGTTTTTCTCTTCGAGCATCATCAAAATACACCCCATCCGTTCAATTGAAAAAAAAGCACTGGGGAGTGCGTGCCCGGGACCGGTTACCGCAGCCCTGATCCGTAAAATGGAGGATGTGTATTCCGGGAAAGTTCCAACCTTTGAAAAATGGATGCTCTCTCTGTAACCTGCTGAAAGCAGGGAGTTCTCTGCAACATGGGTATGAACCGTTCCGGATTCCGGAAACGTCAGACCGGACAGCGTTTCAAGAGATGATCCGGTGCCGCTGAATCAAAATGAGCAAATCTGACCACAACGATCATATTGATTCATGCCGCAACAGGCTTTCAAATGTCATCTCTCCAGCCGCTTTTTGATGTTTATACATCCTTTTCCTGAAAAATCAACATGTTGAATAATCTCTTCCCGGGTCTCGATACTGCATAAACAGCTTGACTGTTCCGCCCGTGCGATCTGTTCCTGAATGTTGATTGTCGAACCATCAAAATCCGTTTTTCTGTTGAAGATAGCAATCTCACCCACTTCTTCGGTGTACCGGAAGTAGTAACATTTTTCCGCATCGGGATAATGAACGACGCGATCCGGTGCCCCTAGCTTTTCAATCGCTTCGGCAATATTTTTTCCAACCCATTTTTTTCTCAGAGTCTGATCAGAAGGAATCGGTCGGTGGCTGCAGGCCATTCCACATAGGACAGCAAGTGAAATGAAAAATAGAAGCACTGCTGTCTTCAAGATGTTTTTTCGAACCATCACGGTATGCCTGTTTTGTCTCCGGCAGAGCCACAAGCCGGTTTACTGTCCGATTTTGTTTTCAGCAAAAATTTTGTTTTTCAGAACAAACTCTTTTTCTTTTCGTATATATTCACAGACGGTATTCTCGGCCATTGCACCATTTCCTTCTTGAACATACTGGTTTCCGGTCAAGACAATCGTTACGTTGTTCTTTAAATCTTCACCCTTGATCGAAAATGACGCATATAAAATCCTCTGGATACTGGGCATAAGCTCAGAAACCATTTGCTGAAGCAAAGGACTTTTAGTCGCTTTCAAACAAGCCATCGCAAATTCAAAGACAGAACGGTAGTATCCGTATGTATCTCCACTCTGAACACAACGCTGACATGTTTTTGCAGCATTATCAATTGTTTTAAAATCGAGGGCACTTCCGTTCTCCACACATTTTTTTCCAGTGAGCCCCATAAGTGCTGAAAAAATATCGCATAGCTGTTCGATGAAGTTTTCCGACATTTCAGTGACCCGGGCTCCCCTTCTTGGTATCAGTTCAACCAGACGGGTTTTCTCAAGAATACGAAGCGCTTCCCTTATGGGACTGCGGCTTACGCCCAATTCCTGCGCGATATTTGTTTCAAGTACACGCTCCCCCGGTTTAATTTCCATTCGAATAATTTTATCACTGATATACTCTGCAATTTGCTCAGAGAGGCTGGATGAAACTTTGAAGGTCATATTGGTTTGCCTTTTCTACGAAATCCCATTTCAGATTTTTGGTAACGGCTTACATGCCTTTTCTGCGCGCAAAAATGGCGGCTCCCAGTGCTCCCATTAACTGGGGGTCGACTGAAAGCGGTGTGATTTCCATTCGAAGTCTTGTTTTCAATGCCTTCAGCAGGCCTTCATTCTTGGAACATCCCCCTGTCACCGTAATTTTGGGCCTGACACCCACCTTTTTCAAAAGCGTAAAACTCCTCTTGGCGACTGCAGCCTGGATTCCGGCCGCGATATCGGCAGGTGGTTTTCTTTTTGACAGGAGACTGATGACCTCGGTTTCCGCAAAAACGCTGCACTGGGAGGTCACCGGAATCGCATTTTTGGCCTGAAGGGATAAGGCGGAAAACGCATCAAGATCCATTCGAAATGTTTTGCTCATCATCTCAAGAAATCGTCCGGTGCCGGCCGCGCACTTGTCATTCATGGCAAATTCAAGAACCGAGCCATCGCTGTCGATTGAAATTCCCTTGACATCCTGTCCGCCGATATCAACAATGGTTTTAATTTCAGGATCACAATGATAGACGCCGAGAGCATGACAGCTGATTTCAGATATGTTTTCATTGGCAAAGGGAACTTCGCTTCGGCCATAGCCTGTTCCGACAAGGTATGCAAGGTTTTTGATTTCCATAAAACCATCTAAATTTCTGCATGCTTTTTCAAGCACGATTTTTGCCGTCACTTCCGGATCAATTTCAGCCGGAATAATTGCAGTTGAAACAATGTTGTTGTCGTCCAGGATTACAGCTTTTCCGGTAGTAGATCCTACATCACATCCCGCATAATATTTTTTTGTTAACGCCACGAAAATTTTCTCCGCCAAATTATTTTATTTATCCCATGTTGTTAAAGGTCCAGCCTTTTCGCCTTCATGATGTTTTCCATAAAATGATTGATCTGTTCAATAATTCCTTCCCGTGGCACGATTCTGGGATCTGAAAGATCGTAATCAATGATAAGGAGCGGAAGTCCGGCTTCCCGGCATTTTTCACGAAGCATTCCGTTCAATGCCTGGGTATTTTTGCAGCCGATATGACCGGCTACCCATAACATATCCAGGTCAAAATGTTTATGGATATAGAAAATGTCGTTCAGATAGTTTTCCGCCGGTCCCCTTGTGTGCCGTGCCATTGGACCGTACATCATGTTTCTTCCGAGCCCTTCAAGCATTGTCTGCGGAGAAGCGGTGTCAATAAAAGGTAATCGGTTAAATGACATGCTGTCCATGATCAGAGAAACCCCATACGCATTTTCCGCCCAATTGAACAGATCGATAAAGTGGATCAATGGTGGATTCCATAACAGCGCTCTGTATTTTTCATTTTTTACAGCCGCGATTCCTTCGGAATGGTTCTGCTGTGCGAGTTTTACGACCTTTTTAAGGATATCGGTGGATTTCTTGCTTCCGGGAAATAAATTAAAAAACCACAGGTGGGTAAGCCAGACAGCTTCCCCGGCAAGGGGCGCGGGCCGTATTCGGACAAGATCCCATAGTTCAAGCTCATATTCCACCATGCGATTGCGTTCCTCACAGATTTCACGCAGCCGATCCCAGTCCATCCTTCCGGGTGTGTGCTCTTCCAGCCACGTAATCATCCTTCTCAATTCGTCCGTAAAATAGCGCAGCGCTCTTTCGTCTGTAAAATGGTAGGGGATGTCCAGCCGAAATGTCGGCAGCTTAAGTTGTTTTTCAATAAGCGCATAAGAACACATCCCTCCATCGCATGGAAGATTTGAGGCTACAATCGCAAGCGCAGGCGGAGTCTCCTTTTTAAGAAACATTCCCATCGTGCTTTTGGGAAGACTGCATATGTCAGGTGGAATTCCCGCGCTTTCAGACATATCAATATAATCCTCCATGGCATGGGGCTCAATCATCGGCAGCATAATCCCGTTAAGTTCCGCCATAAAAGGTGCGAGCCCCATCGCCTTGAATATTTCAGGCGGCACCATATCTTCATGAATAATGATCCGTTCTGAATTAAAAAAAAATTCTCCAAGCATCTCTGTAACACCCGAGACAATTCCTGAAATGATGATCGAAGAAGCCTTTTGATAGCGCAGGGTTCTTCCTTTTCCGAATTTTCCGAGGAGACGGTTCACTTTAAGCATAACAAGGAGCCATGGGTAGCGTCTCAAATCACGAATCGTGTCAAAAAGCCCGTGTCTCATCATAAAGGGAATAATCTTGACCCATGTTAGTATCCAGTATTTGCAGTAAATTGTATAATAATTGATTTTTTCTTTCATGGTCTTTCTATTTGCCCATACTTTCAATAAATGCCTGAATTCGAGTCCTAAGCTGTCCTTCCCCGGTCAGTCTGTATTCCCTTTCAAGACTGATTACCGGTATGCCGGCATCCCTCAGGGCGGATACAAGCATTCCGGCTTCAATTCCCCATGTATCGCAGAATTTTACAAACTCGATGACGACACCGTCAACACCGTATTCTGAAACGCTTTTTAAAATCGATGCGATGCGGGAATCAAATCCTTCCATCATTCTGGGGCAGGATGTCCTTCCAAGATAATGATCCGCAATAGAAGTTAGCGGATCATCTTTCATGACGATAGGCAAAAGGCCGGGAATGGATCCGGTACAAAGATGGTCGGCTACAACCAGACCGCCGGTGGATTCGATCGTCTTGATATAATTCGGATCATCCAGCTGACCCCCAACGATGAGAAGCCTTGCCCTGTAATGGGAATTCTTTTTTCTCTCCGGCAGGGAACGTTTGAATTCATAAATTTTGTCTATCAGAAACTGTTTGGGGGCGGCTTGTGATGCGATCATCAGTGTATGAAATTCGCTTCCTGAAAGGGGAGGATATTTTTCTTTTCGGAATTCGCCAACAGATGCCATCACGCGGATGAATTCATTATGTTGATGGATTGCATCAACCAGGGCTTTGTCTCCATAATCAACATTGAAATGTGAGGCCATGGCCTCTGTAAACCGTTTCAGTTCTTCCGTGTACCAGGAGAGCGGCGTTTCTCCAAGCCGATGAGGTACGTCCAGAATGTGAATAAAATCCGGTTTCAGAAGGTAATCCAGGTTGTCATAAAGTCTTCTCAAATGATCGCAGCTTGCCGCAAAGACCCAGCCTTTGAGAAAGTTATATCGATCATCCATGGCAAACTCAAGAAGGCTTCGTGTATAGGAGCAGATCACATTTGAGAGATAGATATCCGCTACTTCGGTTCCGGAAATGCCTGGCGCAAAAACTCTCACAGGGATCAGACTGTCAACGGAGAGAAGCACTTCCGGAACATAGCTGCATGTATATCCGATCGGAATTTTACCGTTATCCAGGGCCTTTTCGATCAGGCTGTTATGTGGTTCTTCAAGAAGATCCCTGAAGAAATGGGGAAAATCATCCATTCGCGCTACCTGAGAGATACGAAGTCTGTATAAATTCTTTAATGCGTTGTTGAGGAAACATAATGGCGTTGTCGTCCGGAAGATCGAAAAAGCTTTTTCCTTCTTTGTCAAAATTCCGGATCACATTGTTTTCCAGCATCCAGCCGATCACCGATAAGTCAGTTTGAGATTGAAGGCTTTTCACCTCACTTTCATCTCTCATCCGGTTAAAAAAAAGTCCGGCCTGTTTAAAACCAGCGTTTTTTCGTGCTACTTTTTCGATTGTTGCTGCGACATTTCGACCCTTTACCGAGGCATCCGTCACGAGAAGCAGGTGGGTTACCATCTCCATTACCCTTCGATTGATCTGTTCAACACCGGCTTCTCCGTCGATAATCACAAAATCGAAATTACCGGCAATTTCCTGTATAATATCCCGAAGAAGGTTGTTGACCTGGCAGTAGCATCCGTCTGTTTCCGGCCTTCCAATTGCGAGGAAAGCAAGGTTTTCCCTTTCCTCGAGCGCTTCGAAAATTTCGTAATCAAGCCGTTTCAGCAGTTCCTTTTTATCCGTTTTTTCACCACGTTCTATTCTGCGAATCAGATCGTTTCTTATATCGTCCACTGTTTTGGTTACTTTGATACCCAGCGGATAGGAAAGACCGATTGCAGGATCTGCGTCAATGGCAATTACGCGATTTGAATTCTTTTCCGTAAGCATCCGGGTTATAAGAGCACTGATGCTGGTTTTGCCTACACCACCCTTGCCGCAAACGGCAATGATTACGGGCGATTTTCTTTTCCGGTTCATATTGTGATTCATTTCCCTTGATCTATAAGCGATTGCCTCATGTCACGCAACTCTTCGGCTTCATCACAAATTTCCTGAAATTCACAATTTTCACATTGAAAGTCCATCTCTTCGACCATCTTTGTCATGGCATTGATATATTGAAAGAAGCGATCCCCCGTCTTTTTTAATTCTCTGACATCTTCAGCAGATGACGTGACAAAGAGTATTTCCACCGCATCGACATAACGTAATTCTTTTAATTTTTGAGACAAGGCGCTTCCCAGGATGGAAAATGAAAAACCGTTTTCAATCGCCTCATGGCTCACCCGGCTCCATTCTCTCATGTACTGGGAGACCGCCCTCATCATGTACCCTTTCAGGGATAGTTCATATCGGGAAAGATCCATTTCCCGGAATCTGTCATAGCAGTTTTCTTCATTAAACCCGCTTCCGCCGATAAGAACAATTTTTCCGAACGGCAGACTGTCGGACTCCATCTTCCCGATATCCGGACCGACCAGAGAGATCAGGCCGTCACGAACCAGTGACTGGTCATCGGTCCACGCAAGAAAAGAGACGGATTCATCTTTTGGGTTTCCCAGTTCGATCCCGGTTTCGGATTTAAATATGATATCGGTGGACCCGGCTTTAGGCCAGGAGATTTCATTTTGAACCTTAAATTCCAAAACGTTGCCAATTTGAATCCGGGCGGCGATAAATTTTTTTATGTCTTCAATAATCGGGTTAAAAAGGCGCATCGTTTCTCTTTATTTACGCTTGTCATTCAGATCGTTGTGCAACGTCCCTGGCGACAAGGGCCGCACCCAGGGCGCCGTTTATCTGTGGATCTATACCGTGCATCGTCTTGAGGGGTTTTCTAAGGGAGTCGGAAAGCGCATTGAAAAGCCCGGAATTTTTAGCGCCCCCTCCAGTCATTACAATATCCTCCTCAACACCGATGCTGAAAGCCATCGCAGCCACTCTTCCTGCCATTGCGTTGTGCAGGCCCCTTATAATATCGGGCACCCCCTTTCCTTCATTGACCAGGGATACCACTTCGGTTTCCGCAAAAATCACACATTGATTTGAAAGAACAACTTTTTCTTTTGAGCGGGCTGAAATTTCACCCATATCTTCAATCTTTACTTCCAGCGCTTCCGCCATCACTTCCAGAAAACGGCCGGTGCCGGAAGCGCATTTGTCATTGTAAAGATATCGAATGACTTTTCCATTTTCATCCAGGCGTATTGCTTTTGCATCCTGCCCACCAATATCAATTACCGTCCTGACTCCCGGCTGGTTCCAGAATGCGCCTCTTGCATGACAGACAATTTCAGACTCTGAGGCACTTGCGAAAGGAACCATCTCCTTTCCATATCCCGTGGTAACGATCACGGCGATATCATCCAGGGCAAGGTCTGAATCGTTGAGCGCAACCTTCATGACCTCATTGGCGGATTCAATCGGATTCGTTCCCGCCCTTATTATGCCTGTTCCCAGGATTTTGTTGTCTTCCATGATTACCGCTTTTGCCGAAAGGGAACCAATATCACATCCAGCTACAATCATTTCAAGCCCTCCTGTTTAAGCTTTCTGTTGCAAATAGGGCCGCACCGATTGCTCCTGCTGTCTGTGGATCGGCCTTTCCGGTTCTTTTGATCTTCCTGCCTAACAGTTTTTCAAGATCACGAACAACACCCTCATTCTTGGCTACCCCGCCTGTCATGATGATATCCTGCTCCACCCCAACGCTGTTTACCAGAATAGCGGCCCGTTTCGCCATGGCACTGTTTACGCCTGCCCCGATATCTTCCAGCTTATGACCGGAGTTTAAATATTTAATGACGTCTGCCTGTGCCCATACCGTGCAGGTTGAGGAAAGTGTAATCGGAGAAGTTGACTTTTCACTCAGTTTGCCCAGTTCGTCTATGGTAACCTGAAGAAGGCGGGCCATGACTTCCAGAAAACGGCCTGTTCCGGAAGCGCACTTGTCATTCGCAACGAACTTGGCAACATCACCATTCTTGTCAAGCCTCACAGCCTTGCAGTCCTGACCACCGATATCAATTATGGTTTTAGCAGTGGGAACAAGCCAGCGCGCACCTTTCCCATGACAGGCGATTTCGGATATTGCCTTATCAACAAATGAAATATTTTTCCTTCCGTACCCGGTTCCCACACAGAAATTAATATCCTCCATGGATATCCCTGCCTTTTTAAGCGCATCTTCCATGACCGCTTCTGCCGATAGCTGAGGTTTCGCCTTTGAACGGATAAGTGCCGAACTCACGATTCGGCCATTGTTCATTACCACAGCCTTTGATGTCAGCGAGCCCACATCACACCCCGCAACAAAACTCATAACAACCCCCTTACGGTAGCGAATTCATCAAGCCTTGCAGCCGTGGCTTCCCAGGATTCAACTCTATCGTCAAATGCGTCGCCGTACATGATATGGGTCGGATATCCTGCTTCTTCGAGGTCACGTGCGATCAGTTTTACGTTGGACCACGTATTCCTGCAGCCAGGTGTTCCGTTATACACCAGACAGTCAGCTTTATACATTTTTGCGAGAGCGAGCGATTCTTCGAGCCACATGTTGGGCCTGTCATAGGGCCCCCGGATGGATCTGACCATGGGCATTCTTGAATTAATCATTGCAATGCTGTCAATCATTGTATCGAGGTTGGTCGTGTCGATAACATAAGCAACCTCCTCCATCCCTTTCAAGTAAGGGGAATCCTCCTTGAAAGAACGACTCAAGATGCTTCCGATATGAGTGATTTCACGTTTGTCAAGCCACTTCCAGAGGTTCAGGTTTAATGCGTAATGGTCGATATAAAAGAAAAACGCTCGAAGCTTTTCCTTGCCGGAGGTCAGTCCGGAGCGCCCGGACTTTGCATTTTCTTCGACCACCTTTATCATTTCTCGCAAAAGTTCCGTATATTCAGGCATCCCTGCAAAGAAAAATCTTCCTCCATAAATCAGAAAGTTGTATGTGACAGGAAGCGGGCTGGGAACGATACGCTGGTATTCTTCCATTTCGCCTACAATCGCCTCCTGCTTTGCGGTTTCATCCAGAATTTCTCTGAGCCTGTCTTCATCCAGTTTTTTGCCTGTCTGCTTTTCCAGAAATTTTATCAGTTCCTTGAAGTCATCACGGTGATATTGATTGCTTTCTTTGTCTGTAATTCCGGAAGGATAGTTCAGGGAGAAGAAGGGGATATTCAGATAGGTTTTGGCAAAGGAAAAGGCATTCGCATTGGTGTCGCATATTCCGGCGGTATTGAATACCGTAAAATCGATATGTTCTCCCAGCCCTGAAAGATAAGCCCCCAGTGATCCTCGCTGAGAGGAGCAGGAAGTTTCGGTAAAACCGAGCTCAACACAGTAATCCATATAATCGGTTGCGCCGCGCTTCCACATGACAGATCCCAGAACAGTAAGGACTTCCAGGGTAATCGGCACGATATCCATTGCATAAAATATGGAAGGTGAAAAACAAAAGGTCGTCATCGCAAGCTTTTTCCCCTTCTCATGGGCAGTGAGGATGTTTTCCATATACCGTTCAATAAGCTTCAGGAACGTTTTGCCGGTTTCACCCAGGTTGATAAAAGGCTCAATGATCCCGCGAAAGTAGGGGATATACGGCAGCATGTGTTTAAATTCTTTTAGAGAGCCATCGCCTGTTTTTGCTGCTGCTCCAAGCGACCGCCAGAGCATCCAGTCGAAATTATATTCATAAACTTCCGGTCTCATGGGTTTCCTCCCGATTTATGATATCCGTTCCAAAAATGCTTCGATACGCATTTTCATCCTTCCGGTTTCCGTTAATGGACCGTATTCCCTTTCCAATCTCAGACACGGTATCCCTATTTTTTCAAAATCTTTTTCAAAGAGACCGTTTTCGGAGCCATGCAGATCGCAAAAACGAATATTCTGTAAAATAATGCCTTCCACTCCCGCTCTTTCGGCTTTCTCTTTTAAAAAATCAAACCGCTGTTGATATGCGCCAAACATTCTCGGACATACAGAATTAGACAGGTATCTTTTCGCCATGGCAGCTACCGGCTTTTCCTTTGTGTCTACCTGGTCGGTTTCACTTCGTATTCCAAAACAGATGCTGTCTGAAACGACTGTAGATCCGGCGTCTTCTATCAGTTTAACAAGTTCGATGTCATCATTTATACTTCCCGCAATCATGATGCGTATTCGGCTGGTTGCCGTTTTTTCATTCTTTTTCGACAAGTTTTCCAGCAGGTTTTCCAGCTCCGCATTAAAGATTTCCCGGGGCATCACCGTTCCTGCAACCGCCACTGAAAAAGCATCTTCTCCTGAGATGATCAGATTTTTTGATGCTCTTAGTTTTTCAAGCTCCCAGAGAAGTTTTCTCCCGTGGTTGTATATCCTGATTGCCTCGTTAAGTTTCTGCTCTGTAAGGGTAACGTTAAAATGCGATTCCACATTTGAAACAAGCTTGGTAATTTCATCTTCAAACCACTTGAGAGCGTGCGGATCGGTTTTGTGGGGCACATCAAAATAATGAAAAAATTCAGGCAGGGTACCTTTGAAATCTTCGCCCGCCTTTCGCCAGCACTCATCGAGTCTGCGCATGGCATCACATCCGGTTGAAACAACTGCGCCGCTGAGAAAACTGAATTTTCCCTCTCCGGCAAGCTGAAGCAGACATTTTGGAAAAGTGCAGACAAACGGTCCGTAATAGGCATCACCGATTTCCATGCTTTCGGTTTCAATCCCGCGAATCCGGTATGGAAGGATGCCTGCGGCATGAAAGATTTCAGGCGGCATAAAAGAGCATGTATATCCCACAACTCTTTTTCCACTCTTTTCCCATTCTGATATATATCTGTTTGTTATACCGGTAGCCGCTTCCCTGAATATTTCCATCATTGCTGAACCTCCTTTGAACGAAGCAGTGAATCAATCGAATTCCTTGCTTCCTGCATTGCATCTTCATAATGACTTTCATCAGGCATCAGCCAGTTGCAAACGGTCGTTATGAAATGAGGAATAACGGCTTGTCCTATCGGCTTTAGCATTTCGCCGGCTTCATTCAAGAAACCGCTTACCGCTTCCTCACATTCATCCAGATCGAGACTGTCGACAACCTGGGAAACAACAGAAGGGAATAAAGCGGGTTTGAGATTTCGCAAGCGGTTCATCAGAAGCGCGCTCAGATTGATAATCTCCGCGATTTTATTGTAATCCAGTCCTGAAATGGTTTGTGAAAATGCTTCTGCAACATCTTCTTCCGGAAGTTCATCAATCAAATTCATTTTCATCCCCAAAGACTTTATTGCAGGATTATACAGAACCTGGGATCTGCGAATGGCCTCTATAACCATTTCAGGATTCTTTTTGAGTGAGTCAAAAAAAGCGGCAGATACCGCTTCTTTCCCGGACGCAATTCCTTCCCTGGCCCTGATAAGCTTTTTCACATCGATTGAAGACGTCATTTTTTTCAAAAATTCGGATAGTTCCCTGTTGAATCCCGATACGCCGGAATCGCCTATGAGAGAGCTTCCCGTGTCTATTTTTCGTATAAGCTCGGTGAGTTCATTGATTGACCGTCCGATATTCTCGGCATCGATATCCCGGAAGCATGAAAGGATCACATCTGCCACAAGATCAGGAGCAAGGTTGTTAAATCTTTCGACACATTCATTGACAATCCGGATAAGAATATTAAAAACAGTTGGCAAAAAAGATAAAAGAAGAACGACCTTTGCAGGATATTTCCAAATTACGTCGTTTATCATCTTTGTGGCTGCGCTTGAGCTCTCATAAATACCGGCCAGAAGATCTTTTAATTCTCCAAAGTCTGTTTGCTCTACCCATTTTGTGACTCCCGGTTTGAAGGCATCCACGAAGAATTGGGGATCATCGGAGTGCGCTGTTGCCATCATTCTTGCCCAGGTTGTCAGTGTTTTTCCGGATCTTCCACCGGCAACCGCCGATATGATATCCCTAAGGATTCTTTTTCGATCTGCCGGCGGCAGTTTTTCAAGGCTTTCTCCGGCGACAGTTCCCATGTTAAAGAGTGTATCCAGAATTCTCGGCAGCTGACTTGCCAGATTTACAATCTGATCGGGATTGCGGAAAAGTTTTGAAAGTTCATCTTCAGCTGAAATATCTTTCGGCCTGGACATGCTTTTTTGAATATTTCTTCCAATTGCCCCTGAAACCGTTTTCTTCGCAATACTGCTCCCCGCCCAGACATTGAGAATTTCGGTTACTGCTGAAGAAATGGTTGTGCGGACTTCTCTGGTTTTAACAATTTCAGATATCAGGTTGAAGAGGGGCTCTTTATCGCTGTTTCCGGTTGATTTTTTTTTAACGATGCCGCTGTGCTGACCGGTTCTTCCGGATTTTGTTTCAATAAGCATCAGGAATACTCCTCCTGTTTAAAAAATCGTTTATGACTTTTATTGGGTGAATCACCTTTATTTTTTTTATTAGCCGACTAAATGTTTCGCCAGTCTTTTTCCCAGAGCGATCAGTGTAAATGAAGGCGGCAGGCCCCAGGCTTCCGGAATGACCGAGCAGTCGCACACATACAGATTCTCGTACTCTGTTTTAAGATCGGAATCGAGTATGTCGCCAACCTTTACAGTGCCTCCGGGATGGGCAGCCACATACCAGCTCTTGAAGATATCCTTTGCACCTGCATTTTTCAGAATCTGTTTCGCCCTTTCATAACCTTTCATCAGTTTTTCCCGGTCGCTTTCCGCAAGACGCTTTCGCACACCTTCGTTATAGGTGACCCTTCCTCCAAGACTGTCCTTTGCCTTAATCATTATCTGAAGGGTGCGCCCATGTGAAAACAATTTGTGAAATCTGAAAACTTCTGCGGCAAACATCATGTAAAGAGTTCTTGGAATGGTCATGTCGGTCATGAGATAACCTTCCTCTTCCATATGCATTCCGGTCGCCATCGGGATTTCCTTGCCGCCTTTTATGTCCTTGACGGTTCCCATGACAGATATCAAAGGATCATAGAAGAAATCGTATCCTGCACCGTAAATACCGCTTTTCCGCAGAATCACGGGTGAACCGATACCACCTGCTGATAGTATCACTTTTGGTGCAAAAGCCTGGTATGTCGTACCCCATTTTTTATACTCAACCCCCACTGCTTTTTTGTTTTCAACGATAACTTTATTTACCTTGGCCCGGTTAACCAGCGTTGAACCGTTTTCCACGGCCTTTTCAACAAACATCCTTGCGTTCCATTTTGCGCCATAGGGGCAGCCATAATCGCAGCGCCAGCATCCTGCTTTGCATTTGTCCTGGTATACAAACTTGGGAAGCTTGTTCCAGTCATAGCCGAGATCTCTCGCGCTTTGCATGATTCTTTTGGCCATAGGGCCGATCAGGTCATCCCGAAGCGGTTCGGTAGGGAGTTCCGCTTTGATCTCTTCAACTTCTTTTGTAATATCCATGCCGTAAGATTTCAGCATCTCAACCGGAGGGGAAAATGCGGTTGCATAATAAAAGATAGAGCTTCCGCCGGTTGTTATGCCTCTGACCATGGCAAGCATCCCGTTTGTTATCAGTAAACTTCTGCCGGGAACGCCTGCTGTAAAGGCGGTCTGCCAGTTTGTCCCCCTCACGCGCCAGTTATCACCCCATTCCAGGATAAGGACTTTTTTGTTTTTTTCCGATAGCTCTTTTGCAACGGTTGCTCCACCGGGGCCGGAGCCCACAACGATTGCATCAAACGTGTTGTTTTGAGTATTCATTAAGAAAGCCCTCCGTGAAAAGTGGTGTTTCCGCATTTTTTTGCGGATTTTTCCTGTCGATCAAACCCATGGTTTGGTAACATTTTGAAATTATATATGTCTGTTTTTATAGTCATTAAAAAACATCCTTTTCCCGCAGCCGGATTTGATAACAAACCTGTCATGACCCCGCGGCAAGTTTTATGGAAATGTCAAAAAGGGGTCAATTTTGTCGATTGTCGACAATTTATCCGGACAACGAAAATTTGTCAAGAAATAAAAAATAAATTTATCCGGATGGCAACATGTACCATCCGCGTTAATCTTCAAATTTTCCATGTTTGCCGATGCCATGTGCAAACTTTTTGGCACCTGTTAACGTTTCTCCGCTGTTAACCACATCAACCCCCCGATGAAATTCGTTTCGTATTGCATCTTCGAGGGAGAGGTTCCATTGCTCATAAGCACTCAGGCGGTCGCTTCTCATGCAGTTCTGGGGAAATTTTGCGATCGCTGCCGCCAACTCTTCGGCTGCCGCTATTCCTTCACCATGGCCTGCAATTCGATTTACAAGACCGATGGCGAGAGCTTCCTCCGCTTCAACCGGACGGCCGGTAAGAATAAGGTCCATGGCGCGGCTCATCCCGATCAGTCGGGGTAGTCGAATGGTTCCGCCATCGATCAGGGGTACGCCGAAACGGCGGCAAAAAACGCCGAGCACAGCGGTCTCTTCCATGACCCGCATGTCACACCAGAGAGCCAGTTCTAAACCTCCTGCAACCGCATACCCGGATATAGCCGCAATAACAGGCTTGGAGAGCATCATTCTGCTGGGTCCCATGGGGCCGTCACCATCTGGATTCAGGATGTTAAAGCGACCCTTTTCCGGCTCTGAAACCGCCTTCAGATCCGCTCCGGCGCAGAACGTATCTCCGGCGCCGCATAAAACCGCAACATAAGATTCATCATCATCATCAAATTCCCGGAAAGCCCGTGCCAGGGCTGACGCGGTTGGGCTGTCAACTGCGTTTTTTACTGCCGGCCTGTTAATCATGATGGTACAGACCTGTTTTTTTTTCGTAACGATTACGGACATGGTAATTCTCCTGCTTTACTCGAATGATTTTTTTGTTTTTCATCTATTGTCAGAAAAACGTTTCGTACCATACGCCTGAGATGACGAATCTCGTTCGCTGGTTACCGGATGTTGATCGTTTCGAAACTCGCTTTGCTGAAATGAAAAAACAGGGTCCCGCCTAAGGGCGGGACCTCAAACCGTTTTCATTTCTACGCTCTGCTTCGTTAAAATTGGATTTTTTACGAAGCCATCAAGAATTCAGCCACCGTATGTTTCTGCCAGCTCCTGGTATTGCAAACCGGCGCCACCAAAAATATCCAGAGCGCTTCCCACGGTAAAGTCGATTCGTCCCATGCCCAGTTGTTCGATCAGCGCAATGTCTTTGATGGAATGGATGCCACCGGCATAGGTAATCGGGATCTCAGACCATTTCCCTAAAAGTTCGACCAGGGGGGTTTCGATGCCATCGCATTTGCCCTCAACATCCACCCCGTGAATCAGAAACTCATCACAGTAATTTGATAAACGGTCCAGCAGGTTGGCGGTGACCTTTTCATGTGTGTATGTCTGCCAGCGATCAGTTACAACCATGTACGAATCGTCCCGCTTCCTGCAGCTCAGGTCAAGGACAAGCCTGTTTTTTCCAATGGAATTCATTAGCTGCCGTAATCGATCCATGTCTACCGCCCCGCCATGAAAAACCCATGAAGTTACAATCACGGCGGAAGCGCCTGCGTCAAGCCAGTATTTTGCATTGTCAATCGTGATGCCTCCACCGATTTGCATTCCTCCGGGCCAGGCCTCAAGCGCCTTCATTGCGGCTTCTTCATTGCCCGGCCCCAGTTGGATAATGTGTCCGCCGGTAAGGTTGTCCTTCCGGTATAGGCTGGAAAACCATTCCGAAGGCTTCTCGGCCTGAAAGTTGGTTTCCGGCAGCCTGTCATCCAGTAGGGTCGAACCCACAATCTGTTTTACAACTCCCTGGTGGATATCGATACACGGTCTGAAACGCATGGGTATAGGTTCTCCATAATATAGAAATATCTCTATCTTCAATCAGAATTATATATAACCCAATAATGCGATATTGAAAATCATTATTGCAAATGATAGGCATGTTTCAGTGATCAGAAAGGATTTTTGGATAATGCTGCAACCCCAATTGGAAAACCAGGAACATGAAAATTTCCCGAATCATACCGGCAGCCATTTTCTACAGCATTTCCGTGTTTCTTGCGGAAGTCACATTCGGCAATCCCGAATTTCCGTTTACCTTGTGGGTTTTTGATAATCTACCCGCATACAAATGGAGCGTTCCGGTCCATCTTGCCGGTTTTTTATGGCTTCTTTTCTGGAGCAAGGTTCTGTATCGTAAGCAT
>CAZOEW010000052.1:0-19082 GCA_964578935.1 uncultured Desulfobacterales bacterium
TATCGCCAAGCCATGCCTTTGGTTTATGAATTTTCTCCACAGCTATATACCGAATTATGGAATATCAATAATCGTTATCACCATTCTGATAAAAATTCTTTTCTGGCCGCTTGGTTCAAAAAGTTACAAATCAATGAATGAAATGAAAAAACTGCAGCCCCTGATGGCAGAGATACGGGAAAAGTATAAAGATGATAAAAAGCGAATGAATGAAGAGGTTATGGGGTTGTATAAGACGTATAAAATAAACCCATTGGGTGGATGTCTGCCGATGGTAGCCCAGATTCCCGTATTTTTTGCTCTTTATCAGATGCTGTATGGTGCGATTGAGCTGAGACATGCACCTTTTTTTGGTTGGATTAACGACCTGTCCGCTCCTGACCGCCTTTTTGAATTTGGGTTTAGTATTCCATTTATGCAGCCGCCCTATGGTATTCCGGTACTTACCATTATTATGGGTGCTACAATGCTGATTCAGCAGAAACTGCAGCCACCTGCTGGCGATCCCATGCAAGCAAAAATGATGATGATGATGCCGATTGTATTCACTGTTATTTTTATTAATTTTTCATCAGGACTTGTTCTGTATTGGCTCGTCAATAATATTCTATCGATCGCACAGCAGTACTATGTATCAAAAACAAAAGCATGATTGACGGAGGGTGTTCATGAAGCCTGATTTAGAGTTTGTAGGCAAAAACGTAGAAGAGGCTGTCGAAAAAGCCTCTGAAGAACTTAAAATTCCGAGGGGTAAAATCAAATATGACGTAATATCAAATGGTTCAAGTGGAATTTTTGGTCTCGTCGGTGTAAAGAAAGCGAAAATACGTGTCTCGCTTCCCGGCTCTGAGCGCACAACGGACCAAACGTCAAAAACCGGTTCGGAGGGAAAGGACAGATATAGGGAAGAAAGTGTAAAGTCTCTTGTGGATGAAGCTTTTAACGGCACCGGTTATGTCAGGGAGAGTGATGGCTTGACAGAGCTTGAAACCGAATCAACACCGGATGATTCATCAATAACAGATAATACAGACATAGATCTATCTTCTTCGCAGATTCAAATCGGAATCGATGCACTCCAAAAGATTATCGATCTGATCACTACGGATGCCAGGGTTTCTGTTGAAAAAGAACAGAATCGGGTTGTGTTTAATGTTGTGGGCGGAAATGCCGGCGTTTTGATAGGCAAAAGAGGGCAGAATCTTGAAGCGATTCAATACCTGATCGATAAAATTGTTAACAAGCAAAGTGAAACAAGAATCAGACTGCAGGTGGATGTTGAAGGGTATTTAAAAACAAGAAGAGAAAACCTGACCCGGCTTGCAGAAAAACTTGCGGAAAAAACAAAAAAAACCGGCAAGCCCTCAACGATCGGGCAAATCAGCGCTCAAGACAGAAGGACAGTGCACCTTACATTAAAATCAGACAAAGAAGTCAGAACGCAAAGCATCGGAGATGGATATTATCGAAAGCTTATTATTTTTCCGCGAAAAAGCAATTACAAACGGAAAAGATATTCTGAAAAAGTATCTGCAAGATAGCGTATAACAATGGTTACGATATGAAAAAGCGAATTGATTGGGTCGCTTTACACCTGGTTAGCTGCAGGTTTTCATCGTGCGGCAATACCGTTAAACCATAAACGGATCGTTGGTGTCCATCCGGAAATCGGGTAAAATTAAACTTTATGAATGGACACTGTTTAACACAAGAGCGGGCAACGATGAGCCACTCTACAATCACCGCAATAGCAACCCCTGTCGGACAAGGTGGAATCGGGATAATTCGAATTTCCGGTCCGGAAGCATTTTCAATCGGTGCCTCTATTTTTCAGCCAGCCGGAAATCAAGATAACAACTCGGGTCTTCTTAAAAAGATTCAAACAAACCATTTTTATTATGGTTATGTTCGATCTCACGTTGACAATAAGATTATTGACGAAGTTCTTGTCAATTTTATGAAAGCGCCTCACACCTATACAAGAGAAGATGTGGTTGAAATACAGGGTCATTCCGGGATTCAAACCCTTCAAGCAATACTGGACAGCGTTATTCAAAAGGGCGCGGAACTGGCCCAGCCCGGAGAGTTTACCAAAAGAGCGTTCCTGAACGGAAGAATCGACCTTACACAGGCGGAAGCCGTTATCGACCTGATCAATGCGAGATCCAGCCTTTCTCTTGAAATCGCGGTCTCTCAAATATCCGGCAGTTTAAAAAAAAAAATTTCTCATATCCGAACGGTTTTTTTGGAAATTCTTACTCAAATCGAAGCGGAGATAGATTTTCCGGAAGAGGTGGAAGACGATGTCGACCGGAAGGACATCTCTTCCCGGTTACAGGAACAGGCAATCAAACCGATTCAAAAATTGATCACGAATCACAAAAACTCGTTCCCGTTAAAAAAAGGAATCAAGGCGATCATTGTCGGTGCGCCCAATGTGGGCAAGTCCAGCATAATGAATCGTCTCGCAAAAAAAGACAAATCAATTGTCACACCCTATCCCGGCACCACCCGTGATCTCATCGAAGAGCATGTTGATTTTTTTGGTGTTCCAATGGTTTTGACCGATTCAGCCGGTCTTCATGCTTCAGACGATCCGATCGAAAAAATGGGCATTGAGAGAGCAGCCAGACAAATAGACGCGTCAGACCTTGTTTTGTTTGTTATCGTGGCGGGCGAGAAACCAACTCAAAACGAGCTGAGTATATTCAAACGGATACAAGACAAACAGGTCATCCTTGTTCAGAACAAACGCGACCTGTTGTTGGACAGCAAGGCGATAGCTATGCCCGAAGAGTTTAATGCCGTATCGAGTGTATCTGTTTCAGCCCTTCAAAATTCCGGCTTCAGCCGGCTAAGAAGTGAAATCGAAAAAAAAATTAACGAAAAAATTAATCGTTTTGACGATCCGATTGTTCCCAATTTGCGTCATATGAAAGCGCTGGAAGAATCACTGGCTTCGGCTGAGTCGGCTCATGAGGGGATATTAAACAGTTTGTCCGGAGACCTTCTGGCCATTGATCTTGTGGAATCCATCCGGTGCCTGAGCGATATTACAGGTGAAAATCCTTCTCCGGATATTTTGGATCGTATTTTTAGTGAGTTTTGTATTGGAAAATAATGTTTCACGTGAAACAATTACACTGTAAAAACATGTTGCAGGAAGATGGGGGTACCAGGATGACATCGCTTAAGATCGACTTGAAACCTTTTTTTAAAAAATATGAAGACCTCGTTGAGGTAATCGATACGATATTTGGCCGGGTCAAAAAGGAGTGCGGAGATCTGGTTAGCTGTAAAACCGGTTGTTCCGACTGCTGCAATGCATTGTTTGATTTGACACTGATAGAGGCTATGTACATCAACCACTGTTTTAACGGGAAAATTACCGGTAAAGCGCGTGAAGAAATCATTGAAAAAGCGAACAGGGCGGATCGAAAAACGTATAAGATTAAAAGAGAGGCCTATAAAATGCACGAAAAGGGTGAAAACGAAGTAAAGATTCTTGCATCGATCGGGTCCGAGCGTGTCAGGTGCCCTCTTTTAAACAGGGAAGAGTTATGTGACCTGTATTCTTGTCGGCCGATTACCTGCCGGCTTTATGGAATACCCACAGCGATTCAAGGGATGGGGCATACCTGCGGGAAGTCGGGTTTTCAAGAAGGGGTTCAGTATTCAACGGTGAATATGGATAAAATTTATGAAAAGCTCCATGGACTTTCAGCAGAACTGGCGACATCTATTAAAACCAGGCATCTGAAAATAGCTGATATGCTGATGCCGGTTTCAATGGCGTTGCTGACAGATTTCAACGATGAGTATTTGGGGATAATGGAAGAGGATGAAACAAAGGAGTCCAAAAATGGTTAAACTGTCTCCAGAGAATGATAAACGAAAAAAAGCGGTTTTTGATTGCATGTCACCAAAGCGACAGAAACATATTCTTAAAAAAGGCTATGATCAATGGGATCCTTTTGAAGAGCCAAAAGACCCTATTGATATGCGTAAAGACAAGACAAGGAGAACGAGTCAGGCCCTTATCAGGGAGTTTCTTCAAAGCAGACCCATCGAGAACTATAGCAATGATTTTGGAAAAGGCGCCTTTGATATCTGCCTGGGGATAATAAACAAAGAGGAAAGATACCTTGGGATGTATGAGTTTTCCTGCTGGTATCACGATCTGTTAAAAAGTGAAGGACATGAATAGGCTGCCCGAGAAGATGATTTTCTATATCTGGTTTTCCATGTTGAGTCATCCGCTGTGAACCGTTTCCGCGTTACACCATATACACTCTGTGTACGACCGTTTCGTAGATTCCCGCCATTAAATTTTTTTAAACCTCTATTGGGAACAATCCATGAAAGATTTAATGCTGGAAAATATAAAAAAAAAAGTACTTGAAGTTCTTTCCGTATCCCACGAAAAGTTTACTCCAATTAGAATAAAAAAAGAGCTGGTAAAAGAGTTTGCCGATAAAAAGGGTGTTGAAAAAGCGCTGCGGGAGTTAATTTTGCAGGGTGAAATTTTTTATACCTATATTCACGGGTGCTCCTTTATCGAAAGGTCAATCAACAAACCCCTTCATGTTTCGAATCGTGTCGTCCTTGTTCCCCCTGGAATGCATGCGGAGTGCAATCCCGGAATAGCGGTGATAAGAATTATTCAGGGTGGATCTTTTGGAAACGGCCAGCATCCCACAACAAGGATTTCACTCAGAGGCATTGATTTTGTTCTGCACAGAAAGGTATTCACGGAACAGGAACTCAAACAGGGGGCGCTTGACATCGGAACAGGATCCGGAGTTCTTGCCATAGCTGCTGTAAAGCTCGGGATGGAAAAAGCGGTCGGCATTGATATTGATCCCATCGCCAGAAAAGAGGCCATGGAAAATGTCGAGGTTAACGGGTTAATGGGCCAAATAGAAATTTTAGATACGGCGATCGATATGATTTCGGTAAGGTTTGCCCTGATAACGGCAAACTTGAGATCTCCCACTTTGAAACAGTTGGTTCCGCATGTTGTCAGGATGCTGATCTCCAGAGGTGTTTTTGTGGTTTCCGGAATCAGGGAGGAGGAGCTTTCATCAATTCGTAATGTATATGAAAAAGAAGGTTTCCATTGTATATGGGAGGAGAATGAAACAGGGTGGTCCGGCCTTGTTTTCGAAAGAAGTGATTGTTTGATATCGCACCCCACGCATGGCGTTGGATTACAAGCGTAAGCCGCGATGACAATTCACACGCTATTGTAATTCAGAACGCTTCCTGCAAACTGAAACCGTTCGTTATGTGATCGGCGGTTTAATCGTAATTTTTTGTCTTTAAAACGAATCGTTTTTTGCGATTTACAAAAAATCCCCCTGATGTCTCTTGAAATGCCCTGTGGCCCGATTTGCAAAACACACATGGTTTGGTATTGGTTGGTTAAAAAAAACGCAATATATGGGATCTGGAGCGGTTGGATTTTTCAGGCGCCCTGGAAAGTTTTATCCTGTTCAAGTCATTTTTAACATATACCATAATTCACTGCCCTTCACGAAATTTAAAAAGGCAGCGGTTCTTTGGAATTTTTTTGAACAAAGGCTGCCGACTTGTCAGAAACTGGTATTGAAATGCTGGGGCGCGAGCCGAAAATTGTGGTTGATAAAGGATATGGGCTTTCGGTTTTTGAGTTACAAGAGTAACAAATTTGTAAATAATATATAAAATGAATACAAAAAAGTAATAAATTGCAAGAGGTGCCGGGAGGGTTGGTTAGGTTCGAAAGGTATAAAAATCAATAAAATTAGGTTAATGGGCGTAATGCCGCAACAATGATTCTTTATGGCATGTCGTTTGCTTTTAAATCATAAAAACACATTTAAAGTAGAACAATTTTATGGGCAGGGGGAAAGCATGAAAAAAATTGAAGCAATCATAAAACCGTTTAAACTGGATGAAGTAAAAGATGGGCTTAACAGAATCGGTGTTCAGGGCATGACCATGACCGAAGTTAAGGGATTTGGCAGGCAGAAGGGACATAAAGAGATATATCGGGGTGCGGAGTATCAGGTGGATTTCATACCCAAGATAAAAATTGAAACAGTGGTTGAAGAGTCTCAGGCAGATCAGGTGATAGCTGTCATTTCCAATGCTGCTGGTGCTGGAAAGATAGGGGATGGTAAAATTTTTGTTTCAAACATCGAACACTCCATTCGTATCCGTACCGGAGAAACAGGAAGGGATGCTTTGTAGGGAGGAAAAATAAAAGAAAGGGAGATATAGAAATGAAGAAATACAGTATAATATGTTCGGCATTTGGCTTGTTGCTGCTTTCTGTTTTCGGAAGTTCCAGTGTGCTTGCGGGAGAAGAGCTCCCAACTGCAATTTCAAATAAGGAGGCGATCGATTTGGTTCAGACCCATGCAAACTATCTCTGGACACTTGTTGCGGCAGCACTTGTTTTTTTTATGCAGGCCGGCTTTGCAATGGTCGAGGCAGGTTTTACGCGAGCGAAAAATGCGGTAAACATTATGATGAAGAATCTCATGGATTTTTCCATAGGAAGCATTGGTTATTGGGCAATTGGTTTTGGAATAATGTTTGGCGTTTCAAAAACAGGTTGGTTTGGAACTTCCGGTTTTTTTCTGAGCGATTTCGTTCCGGATGGTGATCCATGGGTACTTGCATTCTGGATGTTTCAGGTTGTTTTTGCGGCAACAGCCGCAACAATTGTATCCGGTGCAATGGCGGAAAGGACAAAATTTGTCGGCTACCTTTGTTATAGTTTTATGGTAAGCGCTTTGATCTATCCTGTTTTTGGCAGCTGGGCCTGGGGAAGTCTTTTTAATGGCAGCGGGTGGTTGGAAGGTTTGGGATTTATAGATTTTGCCGGATCGACAGTCGTTCATTCGATTGGAGGGTGGGCAGCTATGGCAGGAGCCATAGTGCTAGGACCGCGTCTCGGAAAATACTCCAAAGATGGTGGGGTTAGACCGATCCTTGGACATAACATGCCGCTTGCGGCTCTTGGCGTTTTTATATTGTGGCTCGGCTGGTTTGGTTTCAACCCGGGATCTACAACAACTGCAGATAAGAGTATCGCCATGATTTTTGTAAATACAAATCTTGCCGCTGCAGCAGGATCGATTTTTGCCATGATTATATCCTGGATTAAATTTGGAAAACCGGAAATCGGTATGAGTTTAAATGGTGCGCTTGCCGGTCTTGTAGGCATCACTGCCGGTTGTGCGAATGTTTCTCCGTCAAGCGCAATCGTTATCGGTGCTGTTGCGGGTAGCCTTGTTGTCTTTTCGGTTCTCTTCTTTGATAAGGTTAAAATTGATGATCCGGTAGGGGCCATTAGTGTTCATGGTGTATGTGGTGCATGGGGAACACTTGCCGCAGGTATATTTAATATGGGCGGAACAACCTTAAAAATAATCGGTGTGCAGATAGTGGGTATCGGAGCATGTTTTGTCTGGACATTTACGGCTGCATTTATCATGTTTAAACTGATCGATATGACAGTTGGTCTCAGGGTATCGCCGGAGGAGGAAACAGAGGGCCTTGATTTTTCAGAGCACGGTGGAAACGCATATCCGGATTTTGGCGTTTCAGCCCATGGCGGCATGGAGCCTGTTGCGCACCAGGGCAATTACTTAAAGGCGGAAAGTCGGGTAGGCAGTATGGTTAAAACCGCCTGAACCTAACGATAGAGCTTCTTCTCACAGATAGAATTACCGGCCACACCTTTGCGCGTAAAGGTGTGGCCGTCTTTTTTTGTGGTTTCTGTTTTTCCATAATTGGTGTTTTCACTGCTATATGAAATCGAGGCTGTTGCCGCCGAATAACTAACAAAAATGTAATTTATTTTATAATTGAACTACAAATATGTATTTTATTTCCGGGAGATGTTTTTTCTCTATAGATATGTATTTGTAATTATAGCAGTAAATCGATGTGCCCGGAGAATGGCACGGCAATTGCTGATCTTTGGTACCAGTGTTGAGATGGGTCGGCCTACAAGGACTTCCCGGCTTGCAAGGAATGGAACGTTTACCGAACGGCTTAATCATAAACCACAGGAAAAACGAGTATGAATGAAAAAAATAATTCATCAGGTGGAGGGAAAAAATGAAAATCAAGAGTTTGTTTTTAGCATGTATGTTGGCATTTGTCCCGTTTGCATATGCCTTCGCAGGGGAAGATGTCTTGAATTCCGGAGATACAGCATGGATCATTGTTGCAACCGCGCTGGTAATGGTGATGACGCCGGCAGGGCTTGCTCTGTTTTATGGCGGAATGTCAAGGTCGAAAAATCTTTTAAACACCGTTGCCATGACTTTTGTCTCATACTGTATCGGTAGTGTTGTCTGGATGTTTTGGGGGTATTCACTTGCTTTTGGTCCGGATAAAGCAGGGATCATCGGAGGGTTGGATCATGTTTTCATGAGGGGAATTGGAGTTGACAGTCTTGCCGGTACGATTCCTACTTATATTTTCGCTCTTTTCCAGATGACCTTCGCAGGAATAACCGTGGCTCTTGTTTTAGGATCCATTGTTGACAGAATGAAATTTTCCTCGTGGATTGTTTTCAGCATCCTGTGGGTAACGTTTATCTACTGCCCGATTGCCCACTGGGTCTGGGGAGGTGGATGGATGGCTGAAATGGGAGCGCTTGATTTTGCCGGAGTAAATGTTGTGCATATAAACGCCGGTGTCGCCGGTCTGGTTTTGGCCCTTGTGATTGGAAAGAGAAGGGGATATGGAAGAGAAGTGATGTTTCCTTCAAGTGTGACCTTGACCGCATTAGGCGCCGCTCTTTTGTGGTTTGGCTGGTTTGGATTCAATGCAGGAAGTGCGCTTGCAGCCGACGGTATCGCCGCATCCGCCTTTATGGTCACAAATACTTCAGCCGCAATGGCTGCACTTTCCTGGATGTTTGCTGAATGGTTTTTCAGCAAAAAGCCTACCGTTCTGGGACTGGCTTCCGGAGCAGTGGCGGGTCTTGTCTCCATAACGCCGGCCGCAGGATTTGTAAATCTACCGGCCTCAATGATTATCGGCCTTGTTGCAGGCGTATTCGGCTTTTACAGTGTAACGGTATTGAAACATAAATTTGGGTACGATGATTCGCTTGATGCTTTTGGTGTGCATGGAATGTGCGGTGTGTGGGGAGCGCTTGCCACAGGTCTTTTTGCAACCCCTGTTATCACGGAAGGGGCAAAAGGATTGTTTTTCGGAAACCCGCAGCAGCTTTGGATTCAGACGGTATCCATTGTTGCCACAGCAGTGTTTACTGCCATTGGAACGCTATCCGTTGTTTATGTTACAAAAATGATTACAGGGGGTTTGCGTGTAGAAGAAAGTGAAGAAATAGAGGGTCTTGATAACGCGATCCACGGCGAAAGAGCGTTCAAGCTTGATTGATTTTTCGCGTATCATTGGCTCTGCCGCAGCTTGCACAAACGAGTACCGCATGATAATAAGGGTTAAAATTAAATATTATCAATAAGAAAAAGATATTAACCGTTGATATGACTATGTTGTCAGGAGAAGGGGAGGAACAGCGATGAAAAAAATTGAGGCCGTCATCAAACCGTTTAAACTGGATGATGTAAAAGAAGCCTTGAATGAAATCGGCATCCAGGGAATGACCATTGTGGAAGTAAAAGGGTATGGTCGCCAGAAGGGCCATAAAGAAATATACCGCGGTGCGGAATATGTTGTAGACTTTATACCGAAAATCAAGATCGAAATCGTTGTTGCAGCCGAAATGGCTGAAAAGGTTACACAGGTCATCATGAATGCTGCAAATACCGGCAAAATCGGTGATGGCAAGATTTTTATTTTACCGGTGGAAGAAGCGATACGGGTTCGGACAGGTGAAAAAGGAAATGATGCGATTTAAAATGGTTACACCTTGTTTTTTTCGATAACAAATTCAGATTTACAGAAGAAACCGGGCTGATGCCCGGTTTCTTCGTTCGTTGATTGCGGCATTTGGACCCAATGGCCTCGATATAAACTTCACTCCGAGGCTACTGGATCGCAATCGCGTATACGAAAATCGGAACGTTAACGTGACCGGTGCGCGATAAGCTACCGAGGAAGATATTTCATTGTGTTTTCCATATAAAAAGCTGCATCTGAAAATTCATCTACTTCTGTATAAAAATACATGTTGGCATTGATTCCTCTTTCATCGATGCATTCGGCGATCGGGGTTAAGTGGATTGTTTTTTCCAGCCCGGGGCCGATATAAAACATAAAAAACCATATTCCCAAAATACATGAGAACAGGTAGGCCAGACGCTTGAAAAAAAACAGGTTCCGTTTTTTTGACAAATTGATGGACAAACGTTTTGAAAGCAGAGGTTGAATCATCATTAAATTTTTGCCGTGATTTCCGGAAAAACCTTATAAAACATGATATAGGCCATCAACAGGGTTAATATCAGGTTAAATGATTGCCCGCAAACATAGAGAATAAGAGGTTTTCCGCCCTTAAAATGTTCTTTCAGCTCGTTGAAATTGGTTGCCAGACCAATACTGGCAAAGGCCAGACAGAAGAACCAGCCCCTGAAAATTTTAGACAACCCTTGAATCGCACCATGATCGATGAGGGCATATCCGACATCCTTTCCCATAACCTCATAAAGCAGTGAAAAAATGATTGAGGCGGAGATAAAACCGATTACAAACTTTGGAAAGCGATGCCAGATCTCAATGACTGGAACTTTTTGGCCGGGTAAGCACTCGACGCGAGCGCACCAATACAGCGCCACGAAAAAAGCGATAACACCGATCAGCACATTTTGAATCATTTTAATGGTAGCGGCAACATACAGGGCACGGTCACTTAAGAAAGCTCCGGCAGCCGCAACCGCCCCGGTTGCATCAATGGTTCCTCCCATCCATGCACCACCTAAAATATATGGCATGCCAACAGCTTTAATAAAAGCAGGCATGACAATCATCATGATCGAGGTAAATACAAGGGAAAGTCCAACCGCAAGGGTTAGTTCTTCCTTTTTCGCACGGCAGGCTGATGCGGTGGCAATGGCCGCAGAAACACCACACACGGACATGTCTGCAGAAATGGTCATGTTAAGTGTTTTAGAAGGAATCTTAATTACTTTTTGTCCAAAGATATAGGTGGCTACCAAAACAATCGGCGTCACGATCCAGGCAACAAAAATTCCTGGAATACCAATGGACAGGATTTTGCCAAATAGAATTTCCGCACCCAGAAGAACCAGACCGGTTTTGATGTAGTATTCCGTTTGCACGGCCGCCATTACCCATTTCGGTGTTCCCACGGTGTTACTGATGATGAGGCCAAACAGAATTGCCCATGCGGCATAACCGATTCCATAATGTTTCATTGTCGTTTGAGCGGAAGCGGCATATGAAAGCAGGGCGATTAAAAAAACAAAACAAAACCCGAGCATAAACCTGGGCATGGATTTCCCCATGACAGCCATGCCGATGCCGAAAAAAAAGGCCAGGAATATCATAAGAGCGAGAAGATAAAAAATCTGGTTATAAGGTTGAGCATCACTGACTTTTTTTTTCATGTTTGAAACGTTTGCGTGAGCTAATCGCCACGTGTCAATCGCATCACTCGCTTTGCTGTTCAGGTTGTCTGATTTGAATCGATTTTCCGCCGCGGCTGCTTCAGCAATCCTGGCAGCCGTCAGAGCCTTGTCTTCTTCTTCTTTGGCTTTTTCATACGTTACCAGGGCGCTCTTTTTTTTGGCTTCCGCTGTTTCATCATCCATCCAAAACGCTTGAACCGGATTCTTCTCCCAGCCATATGGAGTAGCAGTAATTTTTTTTATGGTTTTTCCAATCGAGGAATCCGCTGCCTTCAGTTTGCTTTTGACATCCAAGGCCTGATACCAGGAGACGGTTTTAAAAGGAGCCCGATCCGACTCTGTTTTTAGTATTGCATTTGACTGTTTGATCTGGTCATTCATACCTTCCGGTGGATTGTTAAAAAAGATAACAAGACCCAATAACAACAGTAAAAAACCCAGCCAGATCGACCAGTAATCTTCTTTTTTCCACAAATCGGACCAGTTGGAAGTGGCACGGTCAAAGACAAACTGTTCGCCATCATTTAATTTCTGGTTCTTTTCATTCATTCTTTATCTCCTCTCCTAAATGGTTTTAAAAGAGAAAAAAATCGAAACGATTGAAAGCCTTTTCTTGAAAACCAAATATTTTCAGCTGAAACAATATAGGGCTTTTCAACAATTAAAAATGTTTCCGCGTAAACTGAAAAAATTTAGGAAATATTGCGGTTGCATTTTGAATTCAGCAGCAAAAAAGGCTTTTTGATGTATCGAACACGATTCTGAAAATCACTATAAATGCCTGGAAAATATGTCGAGTTGTTCCTTATCACCAGATCCGAAGAAAATCAATTGAGGAATCATTAGAAAATATTCAGTTACCGAAAAATTAAGATAAAATCGTGATGTTTTTTACATTATTGTAAAGAATTGAGAATAAAATTTTCAAAAACGTATCTTGTCTGATCAGGTTTTGAAGGATCATATGAACAAGATTGGATTTTTTGCGTTATACCGGAAGGATATAATTTGTATGGTGTTGGTGGCATATGGGTTGCATAGAATATTCGATCGGGTTTGAATAGCGCTTCTAAAATTATGGAAGGGGGATCTTATATGGTATCATTCTTAAGGGTAATCCGAATTGCAATCGTATTTTTGATAATTCTGCCTCAAGTTGTTTTTGCTGCTGAAAATGGCGGTGTTGATTCCGGCGCAACCGCATGGATGCTTACATCAACCGCATTGGTTTTATTAATGGTTCCGGGGCTGGCAATGTTTTATGGCGGACTTGTCAGAACAAAAAATGTTTTAGGGACCATGATGCACAGCTTTGTGGCTATGGCTGTTATTGGGGTTCTCTGGGTTGTTTGTGGCTATTCCCTTGCGTTTGGGAAAAATATTCTCGGCGGATGGGTGGGGTGGAACAGCGACTATTTTTTTCTGAAGGGAATTGATGACCGGATAACAGATGGAATACCGGAATATGTACTGGCAATGTTTCAGGGAAAATTTGCGATTATTACACCAGCCTTGATCAGCGGGGCTCTTGCAGAGAGGGTTTATTTTAAAGGGTATACATTGTTTATAGCGCTTTGGTTTTTACTTGTTTATTGCCCGTTGTGCCATTGGGTTTGGGCTTCGGATGGCTGGTTGTTTAATTCAGGGGCCTCAGGTGTTATCGATCTGGCTGGAGGGCTTGTGATTCATGTTTCCGCTGGAATCAGTGCTCTGGTTATCGCTTTACTTCTCGGAACTCGAAAAGGATATCCGAAGACAACCATGCATCCGAACAATCTTGTTATGACCATGATGGGTGCCGGGTTTTTATGGGTCGGTTGGTTTGGTTTTAACGCCGGTTCAACAGTTCAAAGTGGACTTGACACTGCCAGAGCGCTCACCATGACACAGGTATCTGCAGCAAGCGGGGCGCTGACATGGCTTTGCATTGAGGCGATTATGTTTCGCAAGGCAACTTCGCTGGGTTTTGTATCCGGCATACTTGCGGGGCTGGTGGTGATAACGCCTGCCGCAGGTGTTGTAAAACCTTTTGGTGCAATTGTTCTCGGGGCTCTGTCCGCGGCAGCTTGCTATTATGCTCTTCAGGCCAAAGCCCGGCTTGGTTATGACGACAGCCTTGATTGTTTTGGAATTCACGGGGTGGGGAGCGGCCTTGGGGTTCTTCTTCTTTGTTTTTTTATCCGAGAAAGCTGGATGACAAGTGCTGCGGCTTCGGCCGGAGGGAGCTGGACGTTGTGGAACCAGTTGTTTGTGCAAATAAAGGGATTGGGGGCCACCATCGCCCTTGCAGCTTCAGGTACGTTCATTATTTATTTTTTTGTTGAAAAAACAGTTGGCTTTCGAATTAGTGAAGAAGGTGAACAGGAGGGGCTTGACAGGTCTCTTCACGGCGAACATGGATATGGACTTGTCAACTCGGATATCGTGTGATAACTTAAAGTTTTTATTGACAGATTCCAAAATGGAAGGCTTCAACAATTCTCTTGCGCAACAGAATGGACAATGGTTCGCTTTGTCGGATCTGTATTCGGGAATTCATACACTCACCTTCCGCTGGGGAAAGTGAAACCATGGTGATCATTTCGGAAAAGCCCTGATTGTTTTTTACATATTCCATAAAAAATAATTTTATTACAATAATGTAGTTTTTCTTCTTTTTTTTATGCAAAAATGTAAATGCAAATGGTTTGCGCGGGTTTAAGTTTTATTTTTACTTTGTTATAATAGACAGTTATGTGTTTGTTTTCTGATTGGAATAGCTTTTGCAGTGATTGGGTTTCATGTTCACACAACAGAGTGTAGCAAAAAAGGGAGTTTGATCATGACTGGAAATACCGGTTCTGATCCGAAGCGGTTTTTTACATCACCATGAAATCTATCTACCCAATAACATGATGGAGGATATTGTTATGAAATCCAAAGAAGTTTTAGACATGGCAAAAGAAAATGGAGCACGGGTTGTTGATATACGCTTTATGGATTTTCCAGGCGTATGGCAACATTTTTCCGTACCTATCAGCGAACTTGAGGAATCAAGCTTTGATGATGGATTTGGATTTGATGGTTCAAGCATAAGAGGCTGGCAGCCTATTCATGCCAGCGATATGCTTGTTGTTCCGGATCCTGTTACTGCAAAAATGGATCCGTTTTTTGAAGTTCCAACCCTGGTTCTGATCGGAAATATTGTTGATCCGATCACCCGTGAGGCGTACACCAGGGATCCGAGAAATATTGCCCAGAAAGCAGAAGCATATTTAGCCGGCAGCGGTATTGGCGATACCGCATATTTTGGCCCGGAAGCGGAATTTTTTATTTTTGACAGCATCCGGTTTGAATCATCCCGAAATGTTTCATATTATGAGGTCGATTCTATAGAAGGTATCTGGAACACGTCAAGGGAAGAATCACCTAACCTCGGATACAAACCAAGACACAAGGAAGGGTATTTCCCGGTTCCTCCAATGGATAAATTTCAGGATTTACGAACCGAAATGATGCTGACTCTCGAGAATCTTGGTATTGATGTAGAATGCCAGCATCATGAAGTCGCTACGGCGGGTCAGGCTGAAATCGATATGCGGTTCAAACCTCTGGTTCAGATGGGCGATCAGCTTGCGTGGTTTAAATATGTTCTGAAAAATGTGGCCTATCGCCATGGACACACCGTAACTTTCATGCCAAAACCGCTTTTTGAAGATAATGGTTCCGGAATGCATACCCATATCAGCATCTGGAACGAAGGAAATCCGCTTTTTGCCGGTGATAAGTATGCAGGTGTTTCTCAGGATGCGCTCTACGCGATTGGGGGAATCATAAAACACTGTAAGGCGATTTGTGCTTTTTCCAACCCGACCACCAACTCCTACAAGAGGCTCGTACCGGGATTTGAGGCGCCCGTAAATCTTGCCTATTCAAGTCGCAACAGAAGTGCTGCGGTGCGCATCCCCATGTATTCCGCTTCGCCTAAAGCAAAGCGGATCGAGTTCCGAACACCTGATCCATCCTGCAACGGCTATATGGCTTTCTCTGCCATGTTAATGGCGGTGATCGATGGTATTGAGAACAAGATTGATCCGGGGGATCCACTTGACAAAAACATTTATGACCTTCCGCCCGAAGAACTTTCCAAGGTCGAATCCGCACCGGGTTCTCTTGATGAAGCGCTGGCGGCGCTTGAAGCAGATCATGAATTTTTGCTCAAAGGAGATGTCTTCACGAAAGATGTTATTGATATGTGGATTGATTATAAAACCAAAAACGAGGTCAATGCCGTAAAGCTTCGCCCGCATCCTCACGAATTTTATCTTTACTATGACATATAGGGTTTACGATAAAAAGCCGGACTCTGTTTTTAAAACAGGGGACCGGCTTTTTATCGGAGCAAACCGTATAGATGTTATCGTCAATATGGTTACGTTGTTTCATTCATCAGCTAAACAACAATGCGAGATACGGGGATAATATCAGGACATGTGTTTTGTCCATATTGCTGTAACTTGCCTGCCAAGCTCCCGAAACTCCTTTTCAGGCGTGATAGAAGGCTTGTTCTGCAGGTTCAGTCTGTGAACCCGGGAGCGGAAGGTCAGGTAAGCTTCTTTTAAAAACAGAGCGGTTTCCTTTTCAATGATGCCGGAGTCTGAAAGAGCTTCAAGCTGGCGAACATTGTCAGACCAGGTTACAAGGTTGGGATGATGAAGAGCGTTTGCCAGTATCAAATACTGAACAAGGAACTCAATGTCTATGATTCCGCCGAATCCCTGTTTCAGGTGGAACGTTTCCGGATTTTCATCAAGGTGACTCCGTCTTATTTTATCCCGCATATCAAGGATATCCTGCAGAAGCTGTGGTCTGTCTCTGGGTGTTGTGAGAATTGTTTTTCGAATTGCCTCAAAACACCGGGTGATTGCCGGGTCTCCACAGATCGGCCTGGCTCTCACCAGAGCCTGATGTTCCCAGGTCCAGGCTTTTTCTTTCTGATATTCCATAAAGGTTTTCATGTGACTCACAAGGGGACCGGAGCTTCCGCTTGGTCGAAGCCGCATATCGATTTCATAAAGTTTTCCGGCCCGTGTATGGGTTGTCAGGGTATGAATAATTCGTTGTCCCAGGCGGGTAAAGAACTGGCTGTTTGCGATCGGCGGACTGCTTCCTCCTTGAGTTTCGCCTTCCATTGCGGCATGAAGAAATACCAGGTCGAGATC
This sequence comes from uncultured Desulfobacterales bacterium, assembly GCA_964578935.1. Taxonomy (GTDB): domain Bacteria; phylum Desulfobacterota; class Desulfobacteria; order Desulfobacterales; family SURF-7; genus JAQYVL01. Next base: position 16,784 of record CAZOEW010000052.1, read on the forward strand.
AGATCCATATCCGAGCTCGATGCCTCCCAGTTTTCCATACGCGATAATTGCAAATCCTTTTTTACAATTAACTTTTTCAAGGTAACATTTCGGTTCCCCATATTTCATAACCAGATGCGTATGGGAAAAATTCAGTATTTTTTCAAGAATGAGTTCTGCAATATCGGAAAGATGATCACTTACCCGCATGAGGGGATAAGATGCCGTTATGTCGGCCGCCGCAACCCTTAGCGTGTTTATCTGTTTAAAGATACAAAGCAGTTCAATTTGTTGCTCCAGGTCATTGGGGGGTACATGCAAAAGTTTTTTTTGCAGCTCTTCGGACAGTTGATCCCGGGAAGGCGGCCTGTATAGGAGTCGCGCATCCAGAAGCTCATCCAGAAGAACCGGGTGGCGCGCCAAAAAAGAAATGATCCATGGACTGACAAGTGACAGGTTGACAAGTTGTGTGAGGACAGATGGATTCTCCAGCAGCAAAGAAATATAATTTGTTCGCTGTTCAACGGTTTTTATGAGTTCTATGATCCGGGTAAACGAGAGGAGGGGATTTTTGGATTTTGCTGTTGTTTCAATTACACGGGGAATGAGCTTGTTCAGACGTCTGCGACCTTCTCGACTAAGAGATCTGGTTGTTGGATCATGTTGCAGTAAATACAAATGTCGAATAATTTCTTCCGGCCTGTCAAATCCGGAGGTACGAAGAATGTTTTCTGCTTCTTTGTTTTCGATCGGATTGCTCCAGACAGTTTCAAATTGATTCTGGTGGTTATTGCTTTTTTCGTTCTCGGAAGAAAGAATTTGGTTGAAATGGCGGTGAACCGTATCCATGTTAAGTTTAAGCTGCGTAAGGAAGGCATCACTCTTTTCAAAACCCAGGGATAGGGCCAGACGGAAAATTTCGATGCTGTCTTTTGGAAGGGTGTGTGTTTGTCTGTCATCAAACTCCTGAAGCCGATGCTCTGTGTTTCTTAAAAACACATAGGCGTTTATTAATTCATCGCATATAGCCTGCTGAATATAGCCTTCGGTCGCAAGTATCCGTAAAACTTTTACAATACTCGGTTCCTGAAGTTTTGGTTCAATTCCGCCTCGAATCAGCTGAAAGACCTGTCCGAAAAATTCAATCTCTCGAATACCGCCGGCTCCCAGTTTGATGTTATCCTGCAGACCTTTGCGCCTGATTTCAGAATTTATGTTTTTTTTCATATCCCGTATGGACTCAAATGAGCTGTAATCCAGATATCTTCGGTAAATGAACGGATTGAGGCGGCTTAACAGTTCAAGACCTGCTTTTTTATCTCCTGCTACCACTTTTGCCTTAATCAGGGCATATCTTTCCCATTCTCTTCCTTGCGCTTCGTAATATCTTTCCATTGAATTGAAACTGAGAACAATTGGACCATTTTCACCATAGGGCCTGAGTCGCAAATCAACCCTGAAGAGGAGACCCGATGGCGTTGATTCTGAAAAAATTTTCAGGAAAGATCGGGTGAGGCGTGAAAAAAAATCTTCGTTTGGTATCGAATTGTTGTTGCTGTCTGTTACACCGACTTCCGGAAAAGTAAACACAAGGTCAATGTCTGAAGAGAAGTTGAGTTCGCCCGCACCGAGTTTTCCAAGGCCAAGGACAACGATTTTTTGTTTGCTTCCATCAGGACTGCGGGGCGTTCCAAATTTTTCTACCATCCAGTGATAAAGCGCCGCGAAGGTTTGTTCGACGCAGGCTTCCGCCAGGAGGGAAAGATCCGCCATGGTTTCGAAAAGATCGGCCAGGCCGGCAAGATCACGAAATGCAATACGGAGCATTTCGCGATATCTGAAGAGATGAAGATGGGTCGAAAGTGAGCTCTCATCAGAGATTTTTTTCATCAGCAGGGAAAGCTCTTGTGTGTATTTGTTTGCCGGATAGGCTCGGCAAAGGTCATTGTGTTTCAACAGATCAACAAGAATGTTCGGTCGGCGGGTCAGGGTTTTTGATACAAATTCACTAAAAAGAAATGTTTTTTTCAATAATTCTAAGATGTTTTCAGGAACATTCTCCAGGGTGTCTGTTTTTTGGAGAGCCTGAAAAAAAGCATCCCATCTGATCTGCAATGATCCGGCAAGCGTTTCCGGAAGATTTTGTAGCATCTTGATTCTGTTTTTTCCCTGTCTGCGGTTTTGTTAAACAAGACCCTGATCGAGCGTTGCAGTGACGACCCTTATAACGGCTTTTTCTGTTGTTGAAACAATAAAAAGACGAATGATTCGGAATGAACGATATGACATTATAAACAATATTCTTTGTTTTGTCACGACA
>CAZOEW010000053.1:0-19013 GCA_964578935.1 uncultured Desulfobacterales bacterium
CACTGCATCTTGAACAATATCGATCCTTTCAACAACCTCATCGGGTATTTGCAAACCGAATGTATCTTGAATTTCTATGATAATCTCATATAAATCGAGTGAGTTGACACCAAGATCATAATTAAAGTGTGAGTCATTCACTATATTATCTTCTGATATACTCAGTTGTTCAGCTATGATTTTGCGAAGCTTTAATTCGATTTCGTGTTGATTATACAATATCAACCTCCGTTTGAAGTTGTTATGACTGAAATGGTGTCTCTACCGAACATTAAATTAACCTGACTCAAATTCGCGCAGCTTGTTTGAGGCAAGGTTCAATGTTTCGTTAGAAAAGTAACCTATTTCATTATACTCTTAAGCTCTTCTTTAGTGATAAGAACTAGCTTTTCAAGTGTTATTTTATATTCGAGATCCATTTGTGTGTCAAGGAATTGAAATACACCTTATATTGATTTGATTGAAAAATGGTAAAACAATGGAAGGGAGAAAGTATACGGACTTTACGATAAAATCGAAACACACCGTAATCTGATTACAATTTGACTGTTTTTGAACGTACTCCACCTATTGGATTCCTCATGAAAAAATCAATTTAATCTACTGGATCCAGTAGTTGTCATCCATGGGGACCTGTGAATAAGAGTCATTGTAGGTCAGCTCCGTAATGCTGTGAACTGAATATTTCATGGAAGTGACTATAAGGGATGAGAAGTTTCCTGTGTTATGGCAAACCGATCTAACGAAATTGGGTGAACGTCAGAGATTTAGATCTTTTCCAGAAATCGCCCCGCATTATCATTTAATATTTTTAAGATATACTTTTCGAACCCCCTAAAATTAAAATTTTTTTTATCGTATCCCTATTTTTTTCTTTATTGAAATTCAGAATCAAGGAAAAGTGATCAAATTATCAGTGCAATTCGCTCTATGAGATCGGTTTTCATATATCAGCGAATTTTTATCTGCGATGACAGTTTTTTATTGACTTTTAGTACGCAGTTATAGAATATATAATCTATAACTGCGCTTTAATTGTTGCGACATCGCTGGATCAAATAATGATGATTCGGTTGACATTAAAATAACAGAGTATTGTTTATTGAATGAATGCCTGACCATTTTCGAGGTATATGGTGGAAAAAAAATTCATGAAAATTGGTGAGCTTGTAAAGTGTTCTGGAGTTCCGAAAACAACCATCCGGTATTACATTAATAATGGTTTGTTGCCGGACCCGGTGAAAACAAGTCAAACAATGGCATATTATGATGAACGCCATGTAAAACGTCTGAATGACATTCGCTCAATGATGGAAAAAGAAAAATTGCCACTTGCTGCTTTAAAAAGGAAATTTGATGCCCAAGAGGCACGGTTTGCGTCCAGAGAGACTGAGGCGTCTGGCCAGATTAGTGATGGTGAGTTGATAACGACAGAACATAAGCAGAAAAAAAAGCAGGGGATCCTCAACGCAGCAGTAAAGGTTTTTTCTGAGAAGGGCTGTTATCGAACCACGGTAAAAGATATCACCCGTGCTGCTGATGTCTCAACTGGAACATTTTATTTTTATTTTCAGGATAAGCACCAGCTGTATAACGAGGTAATAGACAATTTGATTCAGTTGATCAAAAACATACGCGAACAGGTTCTTCGTGGGGAAAGTGATTTTTTTGCAAGGATCGTTAAGCGGGCTCGTGCAATTTATGAGCACTATGAAAAATACAGGGAAATCATTTATTTAATAAGGGCTGAGATTATCGGTGATGATGAGTGGGCAAAAAAAAAGGCAATGAAGTTGTACCAAACACTCAGCGAATCACTGAAATTAGATCTTCAAAAGGGGATTGATCTGGGATTGATCCGGCAGGTGGATACAACGCTGACGTCCTATTCTCTAATAGGATTAATTGAGATCATGATTTTGTTTATGAATCTTGAAGATGGGTATGATTTTGAACATATTCTGACGTTTCTTATCGATTTTGTTCTAACCGGTCTTGAATCCAGATAGATTTTTCTATGGAGAAATATAAAAATGAAGATTGATGCTGAACAGGAAAGCATGTTTCGCGGAGAATCGGGTCCGGCTCTTTCTCTCGCAATGGAAACGCTGATAAAATACGGTGAAGCGTTCCAGGCTGAGCGCCTTGTGAAAATAAAAAGTGCGCATGTGGCCGGTTCTTTTGGAATCTTTTCAATGGCTGGTTTGTATGAAATACTTGATCGAATCAAAATGGACAACTTGAAAGTAAAGGTTCCCACGACAATTAATCCGAGGCCGGGAAAGGACCTTCATTTCCTCAATAAAATTGTTTTCGGCAGGCAGAATTATCTGGAAAATTGTTTCCAAGCTATGGGGGTTACGCCTAATTACTCTTGTGTTTGTTATGAAGGGGAAAGCATGCCTGCATTTGGTGACCGGCTTGCGTGGGCTGAGTCAAGCGCAGTGCAGTACGCCAATTCTGTTATTGGTGCGCGTACAAACCGCAACTCGGTGCTGATTGACATCTGTTCAGCAGTTACGGGTTATGTTCCTGAATTTGGTTATCTGCTTGATGAAAATCGGAGAGGGGAAATCCTTGTCAAACTTGATATTTCTCACATGGATGCAAGTGCTCTCGGTTTTATTATCGGCAGAAAGGTTGTTGATAAGGTTCCGGTAATCGAGCATTACCCGTTCTCACCGGTTGAGTTGAAAAACATGGGAGGTGCAATGGCGGCATCAGGTGCTGTCGCGCTGTTTCATGTGGAAGGGATCACACCAGAGGCACCTGATGTTAAATCGGTATTTGACAGAAAACCAGAAAAAGAAATTATAATTACACAGGCTGATCTGGATGACCTGCGTACGGGCAAGACTGGAAGGACAACTTCAGTTGTTTTTGGCTGCCCCCATATGACATTTGAGGAGGCGGTGGAACTGGCAATTTATTTTAAAAAGAGGAAAGTGACATTGCCAACCACTTTCTGCATGGTGCCGGAAGCAAAGCTACGGTTTGAAAAAACCGATCTGGGTTCGGCTGTCACGGAGGCAGGTGTCAAATTGCGTGATTTTTGTCCTGTCGCCGGGTTTTCTGTTCGCCTTGGCAACAAACATATACTTACGCCGTCAGGGAAATGTTTTTATTATTTATCGGGTACAGACTATGGAACAGTGGATGATTGTCTCTGTGCATGCGGGGTGATTTGATGAAGATCATAAAGGGGCGTGTTGTTGTAAAAGGGAATGGATCTGGCAAGGCACTTGTGACAGAAATGCCAATAAACTTTACCGCCGCATTCACCAAGATTTCAAACCTGATTCCAGGATGTAAATCCGTTATTATGGACAGGCATCATGAACTGTTCAGAAAAAAAATTAAGAATCGCATTCTGGTTTTCCCCGCCTGTATCGGATCGACTGGGACGGGAATGATGCTCATGCAGGTAGTTCACGATGGAGGGGCACCCGCTGGCATGATTGTTCAGGATGCAGATTCACTCTTGGTATCGGGCGCAGTGCTGAGTGACGTCTGGTTTGGTATGAGCTTTCCGATTATCGAATATAAGTCCCATGACATATTTGAGAAAATTCGAACAGGCGATTACGTGGTGATGGATGGTATTAACGGGGAGATTAGAATATGAAATGGGGTGTAAAATGCTGTTCAGAGTTCTGATATGGGGTTTGGCAAGATTGATGATCTGGGGCAACAAAAGAAATTCGGAATTCAGACGGCTCGCGTCAAGTAAAAATGCGGTATTTCAGTTGATGACCATGGATAAGAGTGTAGTCAGGCAAATTGTATTCGAAAATGGGGTGATTACGACCCTGCCCCTGATTCATCCGAAACCGGAATTCACTATCAGTTTTAAAGACAGCAGATATGGATTTTCCGTGCTTATATCAAAGAAGAGAGATGGTTTTTTAAGGGGGGTGGAGTCCGGGGATATCCACATAAAAGGTGATTTTTCCCTGATGTTGTGGTTTCAGAATCTGACCAGCTGCCTCAGATCAGTTAGAAAATCTGTCCCGGAGCGAATAAAGAATATCGGATTCATAGGCACGGGATTTATTGGCGCGCCCATGGTTCGTTCGCTGTTACGAAACGGTTTTAAAGTAAAAACGTATGATAAAAACCCGGAAGCCCTTGACAGAACAGCCGCTGATGGCGCTTTACCCTGTTGTTCATTAAGTGAGCTATCAGATTCAAGTGTAATTATAATAATGGTTAACACCATGGATCAGGTGAAGGACGTTGTTACCAACTTATGCAGAGTCCTTCCTGGTGAGAGCAAAATGCCTGTTGTGGTTATGAGCACAGTTAGCCCGGATGGAATTCTTGAATTGAAGGAAAGATTGATTAACATGGGAAGAGGCTGGATCAATCTGCTTGATGCACCGGTGAGTGGAGCACCTTTCCTTGCTGAGGCTGGAAAACTTTCAATTATGGTCGGAGGTGAAGAACAAACGTTCAATGAGCTTCTGCCTGTATTTGAGGCCATGGGTGAAAAGGAAAAGATATTTTACATCGGCCCCTTGGGAAAGGGAGCTGCCATGAAACTGGTCAACAATACCGTGGCGATATCAACCTGTATGAATTTTATGGAGGCGCTGCGTCTGGGACAGAAAAATGGTCTTAATTCAGATCGAATGGCTTGGGTGATCAATGCCAGCTCAGGAAAAAATTTTCTTACAGAACAATGGGTATTTACAAAAATGATGTTTGAAATGATATTGAATGACACCATATACAGTGCAAAAGATGCTCTATTTACAACGGGGGTGAAGGATCTTAAGACCGCAAGTCAATGGGCCAAAAAGAGCGATATCAACCTGACCAGTGCGGAAAACGCCATTCGCCAAATCGGAAATCTCAACGAAGAAGAATTTGAAATGATACTGAGGGGGTTTCTTGAGCCATCGAATGCACTCTATTCCAGGTGATTCGCGTGATCTGCTCCAAAAACATGATCCAGACATCATTTAAAAAACAGACCTCAATGGGTGTTTTGAAATTTTATTTGCCGATCACATGAAGTGATCTCAACATCACGCGCATCTGGTATATCCGCATGCGTGGCACTTCATGCATCCTTCCTCAAAGCTGATGGTCTGCCCGCATTCAGGGCATTCATCCCCTTTTAATGTATTACCGTATCGCTTTTTTCCTTGCTTGTCATTTTTCATGTACCGCTGCTCTAAAATCTGCCCGATTGCATCCGGAATGGAAAGAACCAGCTCGCCGTTATAGAAAACCGTATGTTCCCCCCTGATTCCCTTTAACTGCTCAACGATATTACCCACGGTCACTCCAGATCTCAGCGCGAGCGAAATCAACCTTCCGATGGCTTCAGTCTTTGCCATGGTTGATTTTCCGGATTTTCCGATCGTGGCAAAAACTTCAAATGGCCGTCCCTTGTATTCGGTAACCGTGACGTAAAGATGCCCCATACCGGTTCGAATCTTGGTTGTAAAACCTTCCAGTGTTTCCGGCCGATCCTTGACCATCGCCATGAATCCATCCCCTGCCATGCTCTTATCGGAAAAGGAAAGAACCTGATTTTCCTTGCTCCCGTCCCGGTAAATCGTAACCCCTTTGCAGCCAAGCTTGTATGCGAGATCATATATTTTCAGGACATCCCCTTCCGTGGCATCCTTTGGCAGGTTGACGGTTTTGGATACGGCATTGTCCGTATGTTTTTGAAAGGCCGCCTGCATGCGCACATGCATCTCAGGAGAAATGTCATGCGCTGTTACAAATACCCTTCTGACATCCGCCGGGATCTCCTCCATCTCCTGAATGCTCCCTTTTTCGGCAATTTTGTTCATCAGCTCCTCGCTGTAGAAACCTCTTTGCCGCGCGACTCGCTCAAAATAAGGATTGACCTCGGTCAGCTTTTCGTTTTCCATGACATTCCTCACAAAGCTGAGTGCGAACAAAGGTTCGACCCCGCTGGAACATCCGGCGATTATGCTCAGGGTGCCTGTGGGAGCAATCGTTGTTGTCGTTGCATTTCGGTATCCGCAGCCTTTCTTGCCCTTGAAGATGCTTTTCTCGAAGTTCCGGAATACGCCGCGCTCTTCTGCCAGGCCGATCGAAGCCTCATGGGACTCCTTCTGGATAAAGCTCATCACTTCCTCTGCAACCTCAAGGGCCTGCTCTGAATCATAAGGTATGCCGAGCTGATACAACAAATCGGCAAAGCCCATTACGCCCAGCCCGATTTTACGGTTTCCCATGACCATCTCTTCAATTTGCGGCAGCGGGTACTTGGATCTGTCTATTGTATTATCCAGAAAACGCACTGAATTCCACACAATCTCCTTTAACGCCTTATAATCAATCTGTTCAATCTGCCCGCTTCTCTTCACAAACTTTGCCAGATTGATGGAACCCAGGTTACATGCCTCCATGGGAAGAAGGGGCTGCTCTCCGCATGGATTTGTGCTCTCAATATCCCCCAGTTCAGGGGTTGGGTTATCCTTGTTGATCCTGTCCAGAAAAATGATTCCCGGATCACCGTTTTTCCAGGCATGGCTTACCAGTTTTTTATAAACTTCTGCCGCATCCAGCCTCCCTGTCTTTTTACGGGTTGACGGGTCGATCAGATTATACGATTTCTTTTTTTCAACCGCTTTCATAAAGCTGTCTGTCACACCCACCGAGATATTGAAGTTGTTTAACGCGCGGTCATCTTCCTTGCATGTGATAAACTCCAAGATATCCGGATGATCCACGCGAAGGATTGCCATGTTTGCCCCACGGCGTGTCCCGCCCTGTTTCACCTGCTCGGTTGCCGTATTAAAAACCTTCATAAACGAAACAGGGCCGGATGCAATTCCCCCGGTTGTCCCGACACGGCTGTTTGCAGGCCTGAGACGCGAAAATGAAAATCCGGTTCCCCCTCCTGATTTATGAATGAGCGCCGCATGCTTGATGGAATCAAAGATATCATCCATGCTATCCGCCACCGGCAGCACAAAACAGGCCGCCAGCTGCCCCAGTCTTCGCCCTGCATTCATCAGTGTCGGCGAATTTGGAAGAAACTTGAACTCTGTCATCATCCTGTAAAAAACTTCTTCCATTTCCTCCGCGCGTGAACCATCTCCGAATTTTTTTTCCGCCATGGCGATATGCCGGGCTACCCGCCTGAACATTTCTTCCGCTTTTTCGATAACACGGCCCCTCGCATTTTTTCGCAAATACCTTTTTTGTAAAACAGTTCTGGCGTTATCGGAAAGGAGAGGGCCATTTTTTACGAAAACGGATTTATCCAGCCTTACCGGTGACGGTATTGCCAATCCATATTCAAGAAGTTTGGCTTCAATCATTTTTTCGATTACGGGCATTGTGATGGTATAGGTTTCCATTTTGGCGATCTCCTCCCGGACAAACCGACTGACCGCCATGGCCTGATCTGAATCAATGGGGTTTTCCTTTGCCAGAATATCGGAAAACCTGACATCATCCCACCGGTAAGTTGCCAAATCAAACCGTCTGTCATCTATAATCAGAACTTTTCCTTTGCTCCCCATTCATGCCTCCTGCTCCGTTTCCACTGAAATGCTATTTTTGTCCCATCACATACTATATATGGTATGTCAAGAAAAATATGTTTCAATATCTTCCATAGGTTATCCAGACGACAGGGTTCATCGACATGATTGATTCTGAAATTTTTTAACTCTGTGGATTTTAGAGTGATCAAGGTTTCAGGAGGATTGTGAGGCAAAACAGGATGCATTCAAATCAGTCATCATGACCAATTCGATGAATTTTAATCAGGTTTGTCGATCCCTTTTTCAGTCCCTTTCCAATGACAATGACAATGAGATCCCCTTTTTTAAATATTTTTTTTTCAATCAGAATATCCTCGCTTGTCTGAACAAGACGTTTTGCGTCCTGGATCTCAGATACATACAAAGGAGTTATCCCCCACAGCAATGACAGACGGTTATAGATGTCCATGCTGGGGGTAAAAGCGAAAACAGGGCTTGAGGGACGGTGTTTTGATATCAATTTTGAGGTGCTTCCGGATGCAGAGAATGCAACGATTCCCTTTGCACCAACCTTATGGAGGATATTTACCGCTGACTGAGCCACGGCCTGCTGCACCAGCTCTTTTAGATCTTGTTCACGCGAAACATTATACCTCATAAACGGAGATCCCTCGGCCTGCAATGCAATCTTTGACATCATCTGCACCGCCTTTACCGGATATTTCCCGGTCGCGGTTTCCCCGGAAAGCATCACCGCATCGGTACCGTCTAAAATCGCATTGGCAACATCCGAAGCTTCCGCCCGCGTGGGTATCAGATTGACCGTCATGCTTTCAAGCATCTGTGTAGCCGTAATCACCGGTTTGTTTTGATCGACAGCCGCATGAATAATCTGCTTCTGAATGGTCGGAACCTGCTCAGGACGGAGTTCAACTCCCAGATCCCCCCGGGCAACCATGATTCCATCAGCCGCGTCCAATATGCTGTTCAGGTTGTCCACCGCTTCCGGTTTTTCAATTTTTGCAATCACCGGAATCTCTTTCCCCTGTTTCTTAATAATGGCCTTGATCTGCTTCAGGTCATCTTCGGTTCTGACAAAAGAAAGCGCAAGAAAATCAACCCCCATCTTTATACTGAAATCAAGATCTCTTTTATCCTTCTCTGTCAGTGAAGGTGCCGTGATTTTTACACCCGGAAGATTAATTCCCTTATTCTCTTTGAGGACTCCGCCATTCAAGATTTTGCATGTAACCGTATCTTTTGTGCTGGAGATCACTCTTAATTCAATCAGGCCGTCATCAATAAGAATTTTATCATTCTTTTTTACATCTAAAGGCAGGTTTTTGTAACTTGTTGAAACAATATCGGAAGACCCGGGAACCTGTCTAGAGGTAATACAGAACTCCTTGTTTCTGCTCAGAAAGACAGGTTCTCCGTCTTTCAGCTTCCCTGTCCGTATTTTAGGGCCCTGAAGATCCGCAAGTATTCCAACCGAGACCTCCATTTGTTTTGAAAGTGCACGGATTGTATGAATTACTTCTCCGTGATTTTCGTGCGTGCCGTGAGAAAAATTTAATCTTGCGACATTCATTCCGGCAGAAATAAGCTCTTTGATAACCGATCGTTTACTTGATGCCGGGCCGATTGTCGCAATGATTTTCGTCTTTTTTGTCATGAACTCGATCTCTTGTGATGCTTTCAAAAAAACCCGGAGCCTTGCCTTATAAACGCCCAAGGTGGCTTCAACGAACTTTATTTTACAATCTTCACAACACGGAATCCGCTTTCAGCGCGTTTTATGAACAATTGAATCGTCTCACCGCTTTTCACCTTTTGGATTTCCCTGTCATATTCCCTGGTATCATTTACGGGAGTTCTGTTTACCTCCATTATAATATCCCCGACCATAACACCAGCTTTTTCACTCTTGCTGCCAGGGCCGACATTTGTAACCAGGACTCCCCGCTCTGCCTGAACATCGAGACGACGGGCCGTTTCCGGCGTCACATCGGCAACACGAATTCCAAGGGGGTCGCGTTGTTCATTTTTTCCAGAGGCGGTAACATCATCCTGTCGCTTTCCAACTTTCACTTTTACAGTCTGCTTTTTGCCATTTCGGATAACCTTTATTTCCACTTTCTCTCCGACACCGATGTTCGCAATCACGCCCGTGAGGTCACGGCTCGATTCAACCGCATTGCCATTGACCTCGACAATGATATCTTGTGGCTTAATTCCCGCAACATCAGCCGGATCACCCGGGACTACTTCCATAACAAGGGCACCTTTTACTTCTTTGATTCCATAATAACCGGCAATCTCTTCGGTCAGGTCTTGAATTACAACTCCGAGCCATCCTCTTGTGACACTTCCATGTTTTTTCAGCTGATTGATTATTCCTTTGGCAAGATCTACGGGTATGGCAAAACCGATCCCCTGGCCTCCTGCAACGATCGCGGTATTAATTCCAACGACCATCCCCTGCATGTTCAGAAGGGGCCCGCCGCTGTTTCCGGGATTAATGGACGCATCGGTTTGAATAAAGTCATCATACGGACCTGAACCGATTACACGGCCCTTGGCGCTTACAATACCGGCTGTAACGGTATGTGCCAGACCGAAAGGACTGCCGATTGCAACCACCCACTCCCCGACTTTCAAATCACCGGAAGAACCGAATTTCAAGACCGGGAGATCAATTTCAGGCTTAATTTTGATCAGTGCGAGATCGGTTGACGGATCACGCCCGATAATCTCGGCATCAAATTCCTTGCCGTCTTTCATGATGACCCTTATATTATCCGCATCTTCAACCACATGATTGTTGGTTACAATATATCCATCTTTATCAATGATAAAACCAGACCCAAGGCTTCTCTGTTTAAAATCCCTGTCCGGCCTGCCCCCGAAAAATTTTTCGAAAAAATCATCCCCTGGCATACCGCGATCAAAAGGCCTTCCGGAAAAATGCCGGAATACCCGCCCGCCGCCTTTTATGTTTTTCACCGTTCTGACATTGATCACGGCAGGGGTATGGTTCGCGGCAATACTGCTGAAGCTCTCCGGAATCATCCGGACATCATCTGTTTTCGTTCCGGCTTCCGCAATGCCGGAACAGATGAGGAAACCGGATATCGCCATCGCGGAAAAGAGCAGCAAGGATTTTGTCCAGGAGATCCCCCTACGATTTTTTTTTGCTGTATTCATGATAAACCCCTCTGTTAAAACAAATGGTTAAAGAGTTACGGCAACTTTCCGTTAAGCGGGTCACTGCAACTGCGATGCCCCGTTTCCGGATCATTTTGATATGTTTTCGACTGCATCACCCAGCAAACAAAATGCCAAAATCTCCGTGCAAGACTTCCGAGGCAAAAAAATTATTGTAAATATTACAAATATTTCGCTTAAACCGTTTTTTTGTATTTTATAGTTATTTTTTTTCCGGTATGATATTGCAAAACAATCGGGTATTAAATATCCACCCTGTTGTGTGATTCGGGTAAAAAATATACACCCGCACCGATATTGTTTCGCTTTTTTTCTACTATGGACCGAGATAAAATATTTTATCCGAATGGTTAAAATATAAAGTTAACCCTGTTATTAATCAAGGCCTAAATCGATAAATGATTCATGAATGCCCCGAAGAAAGACAACCGGATGTTTTACCTGTTAATCAACAAAGGATTATCATGCCGGAACTCTTTGGGGGGGCGAGCAAAGGCTGCGACTGAAAATCTCATTCTTTATAATCACTCTATGAATCGAACAACTGGCATGCGATTTGCTCAAAAAATCCTTAAAAAAAACAATGGATTTTCCCAATGAAATATAAAAAAACAAACCGATTCTGGACAGCCGTTCCGCCATGGTTCCTGATCGGGGCGACCATCGTGCTGCTGCCGCTGTTTACCTTCATGACAATTGAAAACATACACCGAAGCCGAGAAAACAGCATCCAGCTGCTCGTTGAAAAAGGGGCCGCCCTGATAAGGTCGTTCGAGGCCGGCACGCGAACAGGCCTGATGGGAGATAACTTCAGTGGAAAACATTTGCAAAAACTGCTTTCCGAAACCGCCACGCAGGACGATATCGTTTATCTGGCGGTGGTAGACACCAACGGCATCATACTAGCGCATAACAGCATGTCCAGGATCGGATACCGCTACGGAACCGAACTGGACCTTGAAAAGCTGTCCCGCTCTCCAAATGTGTATCATCGTATCATTGAAACTTCCGGAAATGAAAAAGTTTTTGAGGTTTTCAGCAAATTTACGCCTACAGGCACGCGCATGAGGGAGTCGAACGCACTTCGAATGTTCAAACAGTTATGCCGGCCTCATATGAGGAACTGGATGGATATCGGCACGTCAAGCTTCATTATTTTCATCGGACTTGACATGAAATCAGTCGAAGAAGCAGGAAGAGAAGATCTCCGGCACACCGTAATTATGGCGGGGATTTTACTCCTCATCGGCCTGACAGGAATCATCCTGCTTTTCATAACACACAACTATCGCGAAACAAGGGTGTCCCTTTCCAGGATAGAGGCTTTTTCCGACAATCTTATGGAGAACATGCCTATCGGTCTGATTGCCATAGACAATCACAAAAGAATCACCTCGTTTAACCATTTAGCGGAATCCTTCTTCATCCATCTGAATGACGCAAACATCGGTAAAGATGTCGCGGAGGTCCTGCCAAGAGAGTTGTGGCAACTTATCGAGTCTCCCGATATCCTAAAAGGAATTGTCGAAAAAGAGATCGACTGCCCCGTCAATGACGGGAGGACCATTCCCCTCGAGGTGAGTTCAACGCTAATGAATGACAAGGATGACAATTTTCTCGGATACATGATTCTGTTCAAGGACATGACCGAGATCAAATCCCTGAAAAAAATTGTCGCGCGCAGCCAGCGTCTCGCCTCTGTCGGAAGACTGGCCGCGGGTGTCGCCCACGAGATTAGAAACCCGCTGAGCTCGATAAAGGGATTTGCAACCTACTTTAAAGAGAGAACCCATAATTTCTCCGAAGACAAAAAGATAGCCGAGATTATGATTCAGGAAGTCGACAGGCTGAATCGAGTCGTAAGCCAGCTGCTTGAATTCGCAAAGCCTGTCAAGGTTTCCGCGAAACCGGTGGACATTCGAAAGCTGTTGGAGGACTCTCTGAAGCTTATTGAAAAACAGATTCAGGGGAACAACATAAAAATTGAAACCGACTTCAACGTTGAAATCGAAAAGGCATTCATTGATTCGGACAAAATAAATCAAGTCCTGCTGAACCTCTATTTAAACGCAATTGATGCCATGAAAGATGGAGGCACGATACGGGTGCTGCTCAGGACGCACGAATGGAAAAAAGGAATCGAGATCGTCATCGAGGATACAGGCGGAGGTATCGATGAAAAAGATCTGCCGAATATTTTTGATCCCTATTTTACGACAAAATCAGCCGGAACCGGTATCGGCCTGGCCATTGTCCATAATATTATCGAAGCGCATCATGGAGAGATAAAAGTGGAAAGCCATCCGGGAAAAGGCACAAAATTCATCCTTTATTTATCAGATTTTTCAAAGGCAGAAAATGAAACCTGAAAACAAACTTCTTGTTGTAGATGACGACAAAGCCCATCGAACCATGCTGAAAACCCTTATCGGCGGATGGGGATATGATGTTTCAGAAGCGGATGACGGATCGACCGCGGTGGAAAAGGTTCATGAAAACTCGTATGATCTTGTACTCATGGATATCAGAATGCTCAAGGTCTCCGGCATAGAAGCCCTGGAAAAAATCAAATCCTACAATCCGGCAATACCCGTGATCATAATGACCGCCTACTCATCTGTTGAGACTGCCGTCGAAACCTTAAAAAAAGGAGCGGATGATTACCTGACGAAGCCTCTGGACTTCGACAAGCTGCGAATAACCATGGAAAAGGCGATGGAGCACACGCGCCTGAAGGAAGAGAACCGAATTTTAAAAGAAAACCTGGGGCGAAATTTCAACCGGCAGAATATTATCGGAAGCAGCAAGGCCATGGAAAGGCTGTTTGAAACCGTTGCGCAGGTCGCGCCGAGCGAAGCGACGGTTCTGATTTCCGGAGAATCCGGCACCGGAAAGGAGCTCATCGCCGGTGCCCTTCATTACAACAGTTTACGAAAAGACGGCCCGTTTGTTAAAATTAACTGCGCGGCAATCACGGAGACACTTCTGGAGTCGGAGCTTTTCGGTCACGAAAAAGGGGCTTTTACCGGAGCGGATAAACAAAAAGAAGGTAAATTTTTTCAGGCCAATAAAGGAAGTCTTCTTTTGGATGAAGTAAGTGAAATGCCGCTCACGATGCAGGTAAAGCTTTTGCGGGTGCTTCAGGAGAGAGAAATCACCCGGGTAGGAGGAGACACCGTTATTAAGGTGGATGTAAGGGTGATTGCCGCGACAAATAAAAATCTGGCAGAACTGGTTGAAAACGGAAGGTTTCGGGAAGACCTATATTATCGCCTGAATGTCGTATCCCTGGAGTTGCCGAGCCTGCGAAGCAGAAGAGAGGATATCCCCCTTCTCGCGAAGCACTTTCTGGATCTATTTTCCGCCAAAAACAATAAAAAGATCAAAGCGTTTACACCTGCCGGCATGGACTGTCTCATCAAATACGACTGGCCCGGAAATGTCAGAGAACTCATGAATGCGGTTGAAAGGGGCGTGGTACTCTCAAGATCCGAATATATTGATGCCACGGACCTTCCCATGTTTCCGGAAAATAACTCCGAAAGTAAAGGGGCCTCTCTTTTTATCAGAGAAACGGATCAAGCGGCAGAAGGGTGTTTGCCCCTTGAAAAGGTTGAAAAAGAAGCCATATTGAAAACCCTGGAAGCTGCGGATGGAAATAAAAGCGAAGCCGCGAGAAGACTCGGAATCACCCGAAAGACCCTCCACAAAAAGCTGAAAAAATACGGCGCAATGCCCTGACCAACCACTCTGAAAATTTTGTGTACGGCGGGCCGATCCAGGCAAACCCTGTTCCAAAAGAAAAAGGGTGGTTTCAATATCATTCACAGACACTTTAAAATATTCATGAAATAAAAAGATCTTTTGTTGAAAAATTAGGATCGCTGGTCAGGTTAATGCCCAGCCGCCTCAAACCCGCCTCATCTCCAGGAGTGGGAATATGAGTCATATGGGCCTCACAGCCCTGGAGGTCGACCAATCTCTCTATAGCCAGTTCAACGGTATGATTTGTTGTCGCGCTGATGCTGAGCGTAATAAGAACCTCCAGCAAGTCCAAACTGAGATTTTTTTCATTTAAAATTTTTGTTTTGAGATTTCTAACGGAGTCCGTAACACTTGGGGGAAGAAGTTTAATTTTATCGGGAATTTCCGATAGATGCTTAATCGCATTCAAAACAAGGCTGGATGCCGCGTGAAGCTGAGGAGAGTTACTGCCGGTAACAATCGTCCCGTCTTTAAGCTCTATTGCCGCTCCACAATAAACACCTTCATTGCCCTTATTTTTTTTCTGCGCTTCGAGGGCAGCCTTGCGAGCCGGTTCAACAACTCTTCGATACTCGTGTTTGAGATCAAAATCTTTTAAAAAAAGTTCTACCCGCTGGACGGTATCTTTATTGGTAAGCCCCATCGCGTATTCACACTGGTATCGAAAATATCTCCGAATCAATTCCTGCTTTGAAGCCTCTCTTGTCAGCTCATCATCCGTAATGGCAAAACCTGCCCGATTCACACCCATATCCGTCGGTGAATGATAAAAAGGCGTACCGCCGCTTATTTTTTTCAATATTCTTCTAAGGATAGGGAACACCTCCACATCACGATTGTAGTTAACCGCTTTTTTATTGTAGGCATCAAGATGGAACGGATCAATGAGGTTGAAATCTTTAATATCCGCCGTTGCAGCCTCATAGGCTATATTTACAGGATGCTTCAGGGACAGATTCCATATCGGAAAGGTTTCGAACTTTGCATATCCCGACTTTATTCCTTTTTTATGATCATGATATACCTGTGAAAGACATGTGGCCAGTTTTCCGCTGCCAGGTCCGGGACCGGTGACAATAACCAGAGGTTTTTCCGTCTCAATATACTCATTGGCTCCATAGCCCTCTTCACTTACAATTAAATCAACGTTTGTCGGATACCCTTTTGTATACTGATGGGTATAAACTTTTATGTTTCTCCTTTCCAGTTTATTTTTAAACATTTTCGCTCCGGGCTGGCCATTAAATCGGGTGATGACCACACCCAGCACACTTATTCCCCATCCCATCAAGTCGTCGATCAATTTCAGGGCGTCGGAATCATATGTTATACCAAAATCCGCCCTCATTTTTTTCCTTTCAATATCCTCCGCATAAATACAGAGCAGTACATCGGCTTTATCTTTCAACTTTTGGAGAAGCGCCATTTTGACATTGGGGTTGTATCCGGGCAGGACCCTTGCGGCATGAAAATCATAAAGAAGTTTTCCGCCGAATTCGAGATAAAGCTTGTCTCCAAGCCGGTCAACCCTTTCAAGAATCTCTGAAGTCTGCTCTGCCAGATATTTTTCATTGTCAAAAGCCACCACTGCTGCCATAAAAGCCCCTCCTGTTAATGTTTTACCGTTATAAAATTTTCGAAAACCTTACTCCTTTTTTAGAAATGAATGCAAGCACTAAAAATATTCAGGTGGGGAAAAATTATATGTGTCGATGAGGCTGCTTTCCAAGCCTGTGGACATGTTCATGATGATGGACATGAAGCTCTTCATCCAGAAAAATCTTTCCATTCTCTATTGTATAGATGTGCCCGGCAACGGATGTTATAAAATCATATTCATGGGATATTACAATATAGGACAGATCGAGCCCGGATAGCACCTCGATCAGTTTCGCCTTGGCATGCCCATCCAGCCCGGCGGTCGGCTCATCCAGAAGAAGAACCTCCGGCTCCATGGCAAGCACCGCGGCCAGTGAGACAAATTTCTTCTCTCCCCCTGAGAGTTTGAATGTAACTCTCTCTTCAAAACCGGAAAGATCGAGAAAGTCCAGCACTCTTCGCGAAATCGAGATTGCCTCTTCCTTGGATTTGCCCATATTTAAAGGGCCAAAAGCGACATCCTCCAGAACCGTCGGACTGAAAAGCTGATCATCCGCATCCTGGAAAAGCAGACCGATCCTGCGGCGGACGCTATTGAAATCCTTTTCCTTTTGAAGGGGTTTCCCGAAAATCTCAATTTTTCCGCTGATAGGCTTCAAAAGCCCCATAATGATATGAAACAGGGTTGTTTTGCCGCTGCCGTTTGGAGCGATAATTCCGAGCCTGTCTCCCCGGCGAAATGTCAGATCCAGTTCATCAAGGACATTGTTTCTGCCGTGATACGCAAAACATACTTTTTCAAGTTGAATAATCACGCCATTTTTATCCATAACCATTGATCTCCATAACCAATAGACCTGCAATGACACCTGCCATCAATATCGAAAAAATCCAATTTCGGACTGACGGCTCGAATCGGGCAAGCGTGTAAAACCTGCCTCTGAATCCACGGCACAGCATCGCGTGATGGACGCGTTGCGCGCGAATCGATGCACGAACAAACAACATCCCGATCAGGTATGCATACGTTCTGTAAGAGTGGATATTGGTTCCTGATCGGAATCCCCTTATTTTTATGGCCGTGAGCAGGCGCTGGTACTCCTGCTCAATAACAAAGAGATATCGATATGTCATTAAAAGCAGATGAACGATCTTGTCGGGGAGATGCAGAAGATTCAAAGCATGTCCCAGTGTAACAATCGTCATTGTTGAAATCATGGACATAAGCGCAAGCAGGATGGTTGTCGATTTAATGGTAATCCTTATCGAAAGCAGCACTCCGGGCTCCGTAATCGTGAACAGCCCAAAACGATACAATGACTTCCCCTCAAAAGTAATGGGCAAAACGACCCAGATCAGAAGCAGAAACCAGAAAACGACCCGCAGCTGTTTCAATACCTCTTTGGGATTCAGACGGGCCATCACCGTAAGCGCAATGGAGGCCGCGAGGTAGGCTGACAGAACAGGAATATGGTTTGAGATGGCGACAGCGATGGAAAATGCGGAAGCCAAAACAATTCTGAATCTGGGATCCATACGGTGGATCAATGATGATCCGGCTGCAAACGGTTCCTCTATCATATTCTTCCAGTAATAGTCCTTGACGCATTCATAAAAAGTTAAAATTTGGATGGCAAAGCAAAAAGTTCAAGTTCAAGGCGCGCAAATCCAGAGGAATACCGCGCCAGCGGTAGCCAAAGGCGTGCGTACCTAATAGTACGTCGCAATGACGAGGGATGCAGCGCAACGCAGAAATTGAACTTTTTACGAAGCCATCAGTTCTTTTTCTTTCGGGAATGGACATACGCCGCGATTCCGATCAGGCCCACAATATAGCCGATGCCTCCCATGATGTCTCCAAAATCCGGTTCCCGATCCGGATTCAAGGATTTTCTCAACTCCCGGATCACCGGCTGCAGCTTCTGATCCATCACTTTTTCAACCACATTCCGAATCTCCTCCGGGTTCAAACAGGGTGACGCCGAATGCTTCTCCATTTTTTTCGGGGCTATTTCTTCTGTTTTCTCCGGATCGATCAACTCCGGATCATTCCCCTGCAGCTCCGAGGCTGAAACCGTCCATTCCGCTTTATGCCCCATACCGGCAAGAAGAACGACCTTCATTCCCGTCTTCCGGAGTGCAGGAAAAGAAAATTCACCGAGTTCATTGGTTTTCCCTTCCAGAAGCTTCGTGCCGTCTGTGCCGTAGATTTCCACGGGCGCGTTTTGTACTTTTTTTCCGCCGCTGAATTTGCTTTCGGTATAAACGGTATCGCCTTCAACCCACGCGAAGATGTTCACCTTGTGGGCCAATGCCGTCCCGGCTGTACACCAGAAAACAATCCCCAGAATGATCATACCATGCCACATTTTCCGCTCCATAATAAAATTATTGACCCATCCATGGGAAAATCTCGGGATGCACCTTTTTCAAAAATCCCACGCAAAAAACAGTTACAATCCCTTCGATAATCATAACCGGAAAGTTTGCAATCACAACCAGTGAAGCAATTTCCCAGAAATCTTCTTCCGTAAAAATTAATGCCCCGCCGAGCAGAATTGCCGCAAAAAAAACAGCCAGAAAGCCTGCGGCAAAAGATGCTGGAAGCGCGAAAGCATTTTTCTTCTTGAGCAGCGGGCTGAAAAAATAATAACAAATAACAGCCGGAAGAGCCATAATCAATGTGTTAACTCCGAGTGTCGTTATCCCGCCGAATTGAAAAAAAATCGCCTGAAGTGTCAGCGCCACAAGGATCGCGGGGAATGCCGCCCATCCCAGCAGCAGCCCGACAATGCCGTTCAAGATAAGATGCGCGCTGGATGGCCCGATATTCACATGAATTAGAGATGCCACAAAAAACGCGGCCGCCAGCATTCCCACCTGAGCAACATGGTCATAATCCATTTTTTTCAGTCCGATCGCTGTTCCGGCGGCCGCAAG
>CAZOEW010000054.1:0-8012 GCA_964578935.1 uncultured Desulfobacterales bacterium
GAAGCCAGGGAAGAGATTGACTGGCCGAACCTTAACGAGCGCTCCGCCTACGGGGCCTGCTATACCACCGGAACAACCGGACGGCCCAAAGGGGTTTATTATTCCCACCGGGACGTTTGCCTGCACGCCATGGCAATCGGAACCAACGCGGAGATGACGAGCCGCGACTGCTTTTATCAGCTTGTGCCCATGTTTCATGCCCTGGGCTGGGGAATGCCGCAGGCGGCCTTTCTCATCGGCGTAAAATACGTGCTGCCCGGCATGTACAATATCGCGGATCTGGGCAGCCTGGCCGAACCGCTGGTCAGCGAGGGGGTAACCGTCAGCGCCGGGGCTCCAGCCCTGTTCATGCCCATGCTGGAATACATTCGCAAACTCGATAAAAAGCCGGATCTTACCGGAGCTCGCTTTCTTTCCGGCGCTTCCGAACCTTCCCTGACCTTGATGAAGGATTATTTCAACCTGACCGGTGCGGAAATCGTCCATGCATATGGTGCAACAGAAACGACGCCCCTCGTGACGATCAATAAATTAAAACCCTGGTTGGAAAATGAGTTATCCGAAGACGAAAAATTGGATCTCAAACGTAAGCAGGGATATCCGGTTGTCGGGCTGGATGTTAAGATCGTGGACAATACCGGAAAAGAGCTGCCTCACGACGGTAAATCACCGGGCGAAATTCTCATCCGGGGGCCCTGGATCACCGGATCCTATTACAATGCCCCGGGCTCGGAAACCCAGTTCACCGAAGACGGGTATTGGCGCAGCGGGGATGCGGGCACAATGGATTCGGAAGGGTATATAAAAATCACCGACCGGGTAAAAGATCTGATAAAGAGCGGCGGGGAATGGATTTCATCCGTGGACATGGAGAACGAAACCATGGCTCATCCGGCGGTGCTTGAAGCGGCGGTAGCAGGAGTGGCCCATCCCAAATGGGAGGAGCGTCCCCTGGTGCTGGTTGTGCTGAGACCGGAATACAAGGAAAAAATCGCCCAGGCAGATATTGTGGCGCATCTCGCTAAAAAATTCGCCAAATGGCAATTGCCGGACGAAGTGATGTTTGTGGAAACCATCCCGAAAACCAGTGTCGGCAAATTCGATAAAAAAGTGATCCGCGAGCGGTATAAAGATATCTATTTGAAATGATGGTTGGAAGTGATCGGCAAAAATGGCGGTTTTTTAAAAACAGCGAATGCCCCAACCTTTTATTGGATGAGGCATTCGCTATCAACACAATGATATTGTTATACAATCCCGTAAGCCAGCATAGCCTTGGCCACCTTGGTGAACCCGGCGATGTTGGCGCCCATGACATAATCACCTTTCTTGCCATAGGCGGCCGCCGCCTCCAGACAGGATTTGTGAATGCTTTTCATGATGATCAGGAGCCGGTTGTCCACTTCTTCCCGGGTCCATGAAAGTTTCAAGCTGTTCTGGCTCATTTCCAGACCGGAAGTGGCAACACCGCCGGCGTTGGCTGCCTTTCCAGGCCCATAGAGAATGTTGTTGTCCTGGAAAATCTTCACCGCTTCAGGGGTGGACGGCATATTGGCGCCTTCGGCCACGCAGATACAGCCGTTTTTCACCAGGGCTGCCGCGTTTTCCGCGTCCAGTTCATTCTGGGTGGCGCAGGGCAGGGCGATATCCACCTTGATTCCCTGTTCCCGGATCACGTCCCAGACATTCTTGCCGTCAAAGCAGACGGTTTTATACTTATCCGCGTATTCGCTCACCCGGCCCCTGCGGACGTTTTTAAGTTCCATCAGATAGCAGCACTTGTCGTTGTCAATGCCCTGTTCATCGATAATGGTCGCGCTGGAATCGCATGCTGAAATCACCCGCCCCCCGCTCTGGTTGACTTTTTCAATCGCGTACTGGGCCACATTGCCGGCACCGCTCACCGCCACCACCTTGTTTTTGAAATCCAGTCCACGGGTCGCCAGCATTTCAGCGGCAAAATAGACCGTGCCATAGCCCGTGGCTTCCGGACGGACCAGACTGCCGCCGTATTCCAGGCTTTTTCCGGTCAAAACCCCGGTGTGTTCATTTCTGATTTTCTTGTAATAGCCGAACATGAAGCCGATTTCCCGGCCCCCCACGCCGATGTCGCCGGCCGGGACATCGGTTTCCGCGCCGATGTGACGGAAAAGTTCCCGCATGAAGGTCTGGCAAAACCGCATGATTTCGGCGTCGGATTTGCCTTTGGGGTCAAAATCAGATCCGCCCTTGCCGCCGCCCATCGGGAGCGTAGTCAGGGAATTTTTGAAAATCTGTTCGAATCCCAGAAATTTGATAATGGAGAGATTCACCGACGGATGAAATCGAATACCGCCTTTAAAGGGACCAATGGCATTGTTGAACTGAACCCGGAAGCCCCGGTTGACGATGACCTCACCCTTGTCATTCACCCACGGCACCCGAAACATGATGGTTCGCTCCGGCTCCACGATTCTTTCATAAATGCCGGCTTTTACGAATTCCGGGTGCCGTTCTGCAGTTGGCTCCAGGGTTTCCAGTACCTCGGTCACGGCCTGATGAAATTCATTCTGACCGGGATCCACTTGTTTGACTTTTGCAATTACGTTCTTGATGACTGACATGCATTCGCCTCCTTCGAATTTAAAAATTGTGAATTAATCAATCTTTTACAATATAAATTTTGCCCATGGATGACGGCGGGATCTGACCATACCAGTTTTTCCGGTAAAAATGGAAATCATCGGCTGTCATGCCGTCGATACCGGCAAATTCATTCATCAGCTCTTCCAGGCTGTCATAACCGGCACCAAAAAATGGCAGCTTGGAAAAGTATGGACGGCTGCCGGCTCTGTCCGCCACCACTGCGAAATGCTTCGGGAACAGCGGATCACCGATCACCAGCAGATATTTTTCCTTTGATGCAGCGATATGATACTCTTCCGGAATCTCTTTGAAATCTATCTCTGAAAAATCCGCATTCAAAATTTCGGCGGCTTCACCGGCGGATATGTCCTGAAACGACATGAAGTCCGGGCAGTCAAAAAATCCCAGGGCATACAGGGCAACGCTGTAACTGGAAACCTGTTCGTAAATGGGATTGTTTCGATCGCATATCATCATGATTTCAGCCATTCTTTCAGAAATCAGAACGCCATCATAATCCATTGTCACCATTCGCGGCCGAAATGGTTTGGATGTCCTGGTCTCTGATGCTTCATATTTCAGATTCTTCTGCATGGGAGAACCTCCTTTTTTTAAATCCTTTGGTAGACGGAAAAACCAATCCGAGTGAAACAAAAGATTTGCAAGGGGTATACCAGAAAATTTTATAGGGATTTAAAAATATAACATGTTGATATCAAATAAATAATTTAATATGCCGCAGAAAGGAAGATCGGTCGGGGCATGCGGTCAACAGAAAAAAGAACCATCCCGGGTTTTCCAAAGCAGCTTGATTCGCATGAAATTTATTTTAACAATTTGATTTAAATAGATTTTTTAGAGCTGTATCCATTTTGAACAGGGATTCAAGTTTTGAACAGAGTAAAAACGGAATGAATGGATTCTTTTCTGAAAGGCGGATCAGCTTTGCGTTTCCTCTCCTGTCTGCCGATTCTGCTGTCTTTTCAAGCGATGGCGCAGGGTGTTTCGGCTGATACCGAGCAGTCTGGCGGCCTGTACCTGGTTGTCGGCGCATTCGCGGAGGGCGGCGCGGATAAGGGTTTCCTCCACCAGTTCGATGATGTTGGCATGGATATCCTGATCCGACAGGCGAAGGATGTCCGGGATAATGTTTTCAAGTTTTTCCCGAAGCCGTTCCAGAAGCTGGTCCCGGCTGAATCCCTGAAGCCGCTTTTCTTCTTCCGCTTCCGGAATCATCAGGTCTTTTTCCGCGATGACATTTCCCGCGGACAGCAGCACGGCACGGCGCAAGCAGTTTTTAAGCTCGCGCACATTACCCGGCCATGAATAGGCGGACAGTTTTTTCAACGCGCTTTCCTTGATGAAACACCGGGCCCGGTTGTATTCCGCGCAAAAACGTCCCAGAAAATACTCGACCAGGGCGGGAAGGTCTTCAGCGCGTTCCCGGAGGGGCGGAATGTGAAGAGAAATGACTTTCAGCCGCCAGTACAGGTCCTGCCGGAACCGGCCTCCTTCCACTTCTTGTTCGATATTCCTGTTGGTTGCGGCCAGAATCCGGACATCCACGGGGATGGTACGACTGCCGCCGACACGCTCGATTTCCTTTTCCTGGATGGCCCGCAGCAGCTTGGCCTGAAGGGGCAGCGACATTTCCGCAATTTCATCCAGAAACAGGGTCCCCTGGTCGCAGCGTTCGATTTTGCCGATGACGGTCCGTTCCGCGCCGGTAAACGCTCCCCGCTCATGGCCGAAAAGTTCGCTCTCGAAAAGCGATTCCGGAATGGCCGCGCAGTTGACGGCGATAAACGGCTTTTCTTTTCGCCGGCTGTGATGATAAATGGCCCGGGCCACCAGCTCTTTGCCCGTACCGCTTTCACCGGTAATGAAAACAGACACGTCTTTTTCCGCGATCTGACCGATAAGTTTATAGATTTCCTGCATTTTACGACTGTTTCCGATGAGTTGCAGCGCGCTTTTTGTCTTTGAAAAAGGCGGCGGAGAAGGATCGGCAGCCGGAAACCCCACCACATCCTTCATTTGGCGGTTTACGGTGAGGGCTTCGCCCACAATTCGTGTCAAATCCATTTGTTCAAAAGGCTTGATCAGATAATCATAGGCCCCCCGCTTCATGGCCTCGATGGCCAGATCCGTGGTGCCGTATGCGGTCATGAGAATCACCGGGGTTTTGGCATCGATCTTTTTGATCTCTTCAAGGGCGTCCAGACCGTTCAGTTCAGGCATTTTGTAGTCGAGCATCACCAGATCGAAATTCTGGCGGGAAATGGCATCAATGGCAATCCGGGCGTTTGCGCACGCGGTGACGTCAAAGCCCTTGCGCAGAAAGAACCGGCTTAAAAAATGAAGCAGACCCTCGTCATCATCAATCAATAATATTTTTTCCATTGAATTCATCCAGATGCGTACCCGATGTCACGGGAAGAAAAAGGGAAAACACCGTTCCCTCTCCGATTTTGCTTTTCACCCGGATTACGCCCCCGTGATTGCGGATGGTCGTGAGTACCAGGGACAGGCCCAGGCCGGTTCCGGTGGCTTTGGTGGTGAAAAACGGTTCAAAAATTTTTTCCATCCGACTGTCGGCGATGCCGTGGCCGGTATCAGCGATATCAATCCGCACGCAGGGAATGTCCCGGCCGCTTGCGGTGAAAATGTCCCGGACCGCGGACACGGTAAGGGTGCCGCGGGTCGGCATGGCATCCAGGGCGTTAACCAGCAGATTGATCAGGGCCTCGGCCAGCAGCCGCCGGTCTCCGATGATGGCAGGCATATCATCGGCAAGGGAAACAGTCAAAACACATTCCTGGCGGTTGACCTGGGGTCGGACCATGATCAGCAGATCGGCGATGAAACGTTTCAATTCGATTTCTGAAAAAATCAAGTCCTGAGGTTTGGCGAAATCCAGAAACCGGTTGATGGTGGATTCGATGCGGCCGATCTGGTTCATGGCGATATTAAAATCTTCCTCGTATTCCGGGGAGATATCGATCTCCGACTGAACGGATTCAAGAAACAGTTTGATGGAGGTCAGCGGGGTTCTGATTTCGTGGGCAACGGCCGCGCCCATCCGCCCCATGGCCGCGAATTTTTCCGAACGCTCGGCCATGAGTCGGGTTTTCTGAAGAATTAAATCGGTTTCCTTCAGTTCAGCCTCCTGCTGCCCGACCTTCTCTTCCAGGTGGGTGTGCCGTTTCTGAAGTCGGGCGGCCATGTCTGCCAAGGCATCAAACAGCATGCCGATTTCATCATTGCGGTCAATCTTCTCCACAGCGGCATCAAACCGGGAATCCGCTATCCGGCCGGCATATTGACTCAGCTTTCGGATGGGAGAAACAATATGGTAAGCGACCATCGAAGTCAGCATAAAGGCACTGGCGATGCACAAGAGCAGAGTCAGATAAATTACGTTTTTGAGTTTGTCCGCGGCGGCAAAGGCCTCATCCCGATCCTGCTCCACCACGATATACCAGTCCGTGCCGCTGACTTGAAGCGAGGCTCCCAGCACTTCGATACCCCGATAGTCAAGATACGCGCTTTTGCGTTCGGTTTTTTCAAAAATTTTGCGAAAACTGTCTGACTGCGAAATGTTTTCAGAGAGAATCCGATGCGGATCCTTGTGCGCCAGAAACCGTCCGTCCCGGTCCACGAGATAGCATTCTCCGGTGGTTCCCAAAGAGACATTGAGGATAAATAAAATAATTTTTTTCGTGCCCACGCTGCCGTAGACCGTGCCTGAAAGGCTGCCGTCAGGTCCCCTGACCGGGGCCGAGATGAGAAAGGATGATTCCTTTTCATCATGGGCATAGGTGATGTCTGAGACAAACAGGTCTTTGCGCACCGGATACGGGGTGTAAGGAGTATGTTCCAGATCCCTCTGTTTTTCGGGACTTGCGGCAATAAGATCCCCGGTTCCGGAAACCACTACCAGTTCTTTGTACACACCGTACTTTTCCCGGACCAGATCCAGATATGGCCTGATCCGGTCGGGATCCATGGATTGAACCAGAGATGTTTCCGCCACCATCGCCATGTCCGCCATGCGTTCCCCCAGCCAGCCTTCCAGAAGTGCCGCCTTGTCCTCGGCCACGTTTTCCAGCTGGCGCACGACCATGCTGATAATGAGTTCTTCGGAAAAATGAAAGGAAAAATAACCGATCATCAGCAGGGGCGCGAGCGTCAGGACCAGAAAAATCAACATCACCTTTGACCGGAGGGTGAACACCCGTTTTCTTTTTTCGGCAGGCTCATCCAGGCGCGAGTTTCCCATCAACGGCGTATCCTGTTTTTTTAAATGGAGCAGGTCGGACGTCTGATTCGCCCGGCCTGTAAGCGATAACAGATTATTCTTCAGAACATATAGTTAACTGAATCCGAAAAAACTTCAACCCCAAAAGCGGCTTGTGTGGTGCCTCACCCGGCCTTCTTGTTCATCTGAAGTCGACCACTGTTCCGGGGGATTATTTCTTCAGGCTGTTCTTTCATTGCTGACGCATGCTGAAACTTTATGAGCCGCAGCCTCCTGAGGAGCAGCAATCTCCTTCGGATTCGGAAGAACAGCCGCACCCGCAGCCGCTATTCTCTTGTGTCGGAGTTTTACTGATTCCCACCACTTCAATTTCAAAAGTCAATGATTCACCAGCCAAAGGATGGTTCAGGTCCACGGTCAGTTTTTCATCATCCAGTTCAGATATTCGGGCTGGAATCTGTTTTCCATCCGGCGTTGTGAGGGCCACAGTCTGGCCGACCTGCGGGTTCATTTCAGGAGGAACCTCGCTTCGGGCAAAAGTATGAACATGCTCTTGAATCCTGTGGCCATAGGCTTCCTCCGGTTCGAGGGTGAAATTCTTTTTCTCATTCAAAGACATCCCCATCAGTGCCGACTCAAAACCCGCGATCAATTGTCCTGCACCCATCTCTATTTCCAGCGGTTGACGTCCGTGACTGGTATCAAACACTTCCCCGTTTTGCAGGGTTCCTTTGTAGTCGACGCTGACGAACAATCCGGTTTCAACTTTTTTCATGGTTATCTCCTGTTCTGTAAAGGTAATTGTACTCCTAACCTATCCATTGTATTGGACAAGTCAAGGAAATATGTGGCATTGAATGATAACTTTTTGAATTTGATCAAGAAATGTATTTCTCCGGAGCGGTTTGAAAACAGGGAGCTTCAGCGTCTCTTGACAGCGAAGCGTTTGATGCTTAATTTTTGCACAAATCAACATACGTTGAAAAAAATGGGTTGGGGGTGAGACAGATCTGATTCTTGAAACTCCGACCGATCTTTTCAAAGAGAAAATCGGCTGTAATGCCAGATATAGCCGGAAAATAACCAGTAAGCCAGTGGCGGTTCATTGCCACTGGCTTTTTGTTTG